>JAUWBF010000131.1 GCA_030601755.1 Verrucomicrobiota bacterium
TCCTTGAGCTGGTCGCTGGTCTCGAAGCCGTTCTTGAGGGTGACGAAGACGACGAGCGACTGGCCCTTGAGTTCGTCGGGCTTGCCGACGGCGGCGGCCTCGGCGACGGAGGGGTGCGACACGAGGGCGCTCTCGACCTCGGCGGTGCCGATGCGGTGACCGGAGATGTTGAGCACGTCGTCGGTGCGGCCGATGATCCAGTAGTAGCCGTCGGCGTCCTGCTGCACGCCGTCGCCGGTGAGGTAGAGACCGGGGTATTCGGCGAAGTAGGTGTTTTTGAAACGTTCGTCGTCGCCCCAGAGGGTGCGGAGCATGGAGGGCCAGGGCTTGGTGATGACCATCTTGCCGTTGGCGCCCTTGGCGACGGGCTTGCCCTTTTCGTCGAGGATCTTCGGGGCGATGCCGAAGAACGGGAGCGTGGCCGAGCCGGGCTTGCAGGGGGTGACGCCGGGCAGCGGGGTGATCATGATGGAGCCGGTCTCGGTCTGCCACCAGGTGTCGACGATGGGGCAGCGGCCCTTGCCGATCATCTTGTGATACCAGAGCCAGGCCTCGGGGTTGATGGGTTCGCCGACGGAGCCGAGCAGGCGGAGCGAGTCGAGGCGGTGCTTGAGCACGTAGTTGTCGCCCCAGCGCATGAAGGCGCGGATGGCGGTGGGCGCGGTGTAGAGGATGGTCAGGCCGTGGCGGTCGATCATCTCCCAGAAGCGGTCGGGCTCGGGCTGGTTGGGCGCGCCTTCGTAGAGGAAGACGGTGGCGCCGTTGGAGAGCAGGCCGTAGACGACGTAGCTGTGGCCGGTGATCCAGCCGATGTCGGCGGAGCAGAAGTAGCGGTCGTTTTCCTTGAGGTCGAAAACGTAGTGCGAGCTGAGCTTGGCGCCGAGCAGGTAGCCGGCGCTGGTGTGGAGCACGCCCTTGGGTTTGCCGGTGGAGCCGGAGGTGTAGAGGATGAAGAGCGGGTGCTCGGAGTCGAATGCCTTGGCGTTGTGCTGATTGGGGCCGCCCTTCCAGGCGTCGTGCCACCAGACGTCGCGCCCGGGGGTCATGTTGACCGTGTTGCCGCAGCGCTTGAGCACGAGCACGGTCTGCACGCTGGGGGTGTGCTCGAGGGCGCGGTCGACGGTGGCCTTGAGCTCGACGATCTTGCCGCGGCGCCAGCCGCCGTCGGCGGTGATGACGAGCTTGGCCTGGCAGTCGTTGATGCGGTCTTTGATGGATTCGGCGCTGAAGCCGCCAAAGATCACCGTATGGATGGCGCCAATACGGGCGCAGGCGAGCATGGCGATGACGGCCTCGGGCACCATCGGCATGTAGATGGCGACGCGGTCGCCCTTCTTGACGCCCATGTTTTCAAAAACGTGAGCGAGGCGGCAGACGTGGAAGTGGAGCTGCCGGTAGGTGATGGTGCGGACGTCGCCGGGCTCGCCTTCGAAGATGATGGCGGCCTTGTTCTCGCGGGCGGTGCCGAGGTGGCGGTCGAGGCAGTTCTCGGAAACGTTGAGCGTGCCGCCGGTGAACCATTTGGCATGCGGCGCCTTCCACTGGAGAACCTTTTTGAAGGGGCGACGCCAGATGAGGTGCTCGTTGGCCATCCGTTTCCAGAAGGTTTCTGGGGAGTTGACAGACTCGGCGTAGAGTTTTTTATAAGCGGCCATACTGCCAAGGTTTGCTTGGCGTTGGAACTCGGCCGATGGCTTAAAAACTCGCTTTGCGCGGGAAACAGCAGACGTCATAGGGTCGATTTGCTTTGGGTGCTAAGGGTTGGGGTGCGAACTGCGGTGCCGTCGACGGCAACTCTTGCAGCTCAAACACCTTATTCCGCCCGAAGATTTCAGCGTCAAGCCGCGACCTATCATCCGCGCTGATCGCACTCTTTAATTTATCATCTACATGCCCAACCCGACCAACTCCCCCACCCCCGCCAACTCCGATGAGGCGAAGACCGCCGACGCGTCCGCGCCCGAGGCACCCGCCAAGGACAACACCATCCAAGTGTCCGGCGTGCTCGACATCGACACCGGCAAGGGCGGCAACGGCCAGCTCCTCGACCTCTCGAAAAACGGCAAGCGCCGTCCGACCGACACGTTTGTGCCTAAGGAGCTGATCCGCCGCTTCAAGCTCAAGCAGGGCAGCACCATCACCGGCACCGCCTTCCCCGCCGAGGGACGTTTCCCCAACCCCAAGATGCGCTTCATCGAGACCGTCGACGGCATCCCTCTCGAGGAGCGTCGCGCGGTCATCGAGTTTACGCAGCTGACGACCATTTCCCCCGAGGAGCAGATCAAGCTCGAGCTGGCTGAGAAACCGCCGCTCACCACTCGCGCTGTCGACCTGTTCTGCCCCATTGGCAAGGGCACCCGCGGCCTCATCGTCGCCCCGCCCCGCACCGGCAAGACCACCCTGCTCCGCGACATGGCGCTCGGCGTCATCGGCAACCATCCCGAGTGCCACGTCATGATCCTGCTCGTCGACGAGCGCCCCGAGGAGGTCACCGACTTCCGTCGCAGTGTGCCCGCCGAGGTGTGGGCCTCGTCCAACGACGAGAGCGTCGACAGCCACATCCGCATCGCCGATCTTTGCATCGAACGCGCCAAGCGCCTCGTCGAGGCCGGCAAGGACGTCGTGCTCTTCATCGACTCGATCACCCGCCTGGCCCGCGCGCACAACACCCAGCGCAACTCCGGCCGCACCGGCTCCGGCGGTCTCGACGTGCGCGCCCTCGAAAAGCCCCGCCAACTCTTCGCCGCCGCCCGCAACACCGAGGAGGCCGGCAGCCTCACCATCATCGCCTCCGTGCTCGTCGAGACCGGCAGCCGCATGGACGACGTGATTTTCCAGGAGTTCAAGGGCACCGGCAACATGGAGCTCGTCCTTGATCGCAAGGCCGCCGAGATGCGCCTCTGGCCCGCCATCAACATCCAGGCCTCCGGCACCCGCCGCGAGGAGTTGTTGATCGACGCCGCCAAGCTCGACGGCATCCACTTCTTCCGTCGCGCGCTCGTGCAGCAAAAGATCGAGGAAGCCACCGACACGATGATCGCGCGCCTCTCCAAGACCAAGAGCAACGACGAGTTCCTCAAACTCATCGCCCGCTAAACCGGTCCGTTTTCGCCGCCTCCGTTCGCCGGAGGCGGTTTTTTTGTGCCCGCCCGCGCCCAAGCCGCGCCTCCGCCCGCGCTTCCACGCTTGAACCCCGCCCCCCTGCCCGCTTCGCTCTGCCGTTTGCCATCATGTCCCTGCTCCCATTTTCCAGCCAACTGATCGCCGACGTCGGCATTTCCCTCGGTGACGAGGGCAAGGGCCGCCTCATCCCCGAGGTCGTGCACGAGCTCCGCGACTCCGCCAGCCCCGTCAGCGTGGTGCTCAAGGTCAATGGTGGCGCCAACTCCGGCCACACCGCCGCCGGCATCAAGCTCAACCTCCTGCCCTCCGGCGTCGTCGAGCGCGAGATCACCCACCTCGCCATCGGCAGCGGCGTCGTCGCCGATCCCCGCAAGGTCTGGTGGGAGGCCCAACCGCTCGAGGCCAAGGGCTTCAACGTGCTCGCCCGCCTGCTCATCGACGAGCGCACCATGGTGTCCGACTTCACCCACCGCCTGCTCGACCTCGCGTGGGAAGACTACCGCGTTAACATCCTCAAGGAAGAACCCCGCGGCTCCACCGGCCGCGGCATCACCCCCGCCTACAGCGACGAGGTCGGCCAGTGGCAGATCACCTACGCCGACTTCCTCGGCGGCCCCAACTTCTTCGCCCGCAAACTCGCCCAGCGCGCCGAACGCGCCCTGCGCACCATCCAGCACGTCTGCCAGGTCACGCCTGAAACCTTCGACGGCTTCTTCCAAAAACTCTCCGAGGCCGAGCGCCGCGCCAACACCGAGGCCATCGCCCTCGGCATTTTTGAGGAAAGCGACTTCGACTTCACCTGCTTCCGCGGCGAGGGCCCCTTCTCGCTCAACCTCGAAAAACTCACCGCCACCTACTGGGACGCCGGCCAGCGCCTGATCAAAAACATCGGCGAGGTCCGCGAGCTCGTGCTCGGCGAGGTCCGCGCCGGCCGCACCATCATCGGCGAGTTCGGCCAGGCCTACTGGCTCGACAAACGCCACGGCTACTCGCCCAACGTCACCGCCTCGCACACCTTCACGCCCGAGTTCTTCGAGAGCGCCGGCATCCCCGTGCAGGCCATCCACACCTTCGGCGTGGCCAAGGCCTACGACACCAAGGTCGGCACCCACGT
>JAUWBF010000015.1 GCA_030601755.1 Verrucomicrobiota bacterium
GCCGGAGATCTCCTCGAGGCCGGCGATCATGCGCAGGGTGGTGGACTTGCCGCAGCCGGAGGGGCCGACGAGGACCATGAACTCGCGGTCCTTGATCTCGAGGTTGATGCCGTGGACGACCTTCACGTCGGGACCGCCGGAGCCGGGGTAGATTTTGACAAGTTTATCAATGACGACGTTGGCCATGGGGAAATGCGTTTCTAGGAAAGGACGAGGTGCCGAGTCTGCCCCGGCGGGGAAGAATCGAAAATCCGCGCCGAGGGAATGGAGTCAAAGACAATTTCCCACGCTACCATGCGTAAGATTTGCGTTGCTCCTGCATCCTTTTGATGGATACGTCGACAATCCTTCCGCTTTCCATCCAACAACGTCTACTCAGCTGATTTCACCATGGCCAAAAAATCCACGCCCGCCCCGGCACCGCTCACCTTCGACCTGCCGGTTTCCCTTCTCGCCAAGCTCGAGGCCCAGCGCAAGAAGCTTGGTCTCGGTTCCATCAGCGAAGTCGTTCGCCAGGCCGTGGATGCCTTCGACCTCGCGGCCTACGAGTCTTCCGCCGAGGAACACCGTCAGGTCTCCGTCCGCCTCAGCGCCCAGGCCAAGACCGCGCTGAGCAAGGCCGCCCGCAAGCAGAAGGTCAGCATCGGCGAGCTCGTGCGCGCCGCCGTCGACGCCCTGCCGGCCAAGAAGGCCCGCAAGTAAGGGACCCCGCACCCCGCCGGATTCGAAGCGGGGCTTTTTTGCGCCCGTTTGTCTCCGGCTACTCCCCGCCATTTACCGTCCTACTTTACCGTTTCCGTCCATGAGTTCAGCGCCCGCGCCCCTCTCCGTCTGGTCCCGCAACATCTCGCCTTCGCCGACCCTCGCGGTCGACGCCAAGGCCAAGGCCCTGCAGGCGGCCGGCGAGGACGTCTGCGGCTTTGCTGCCGGCGAGCCCGACTTCGACACGCCCGAGCACATCAAGGAGGCCTGCGCCGCGGCCCTCCGCTCCGGCAAGACCAAGTATGCGCCCACGCCCGGTATTCCCGCCCTGCGCGACGCCATTGCCGCCAAGTATGCCGAGGACTACGGACTGAAGGTCTCCGCCGGCCAGGTCATTGTTTCCCCCGGTGGCAAGTTCTCCTGCTACCTCGCGATCCTCGCGGTCTGCTCGCCCGGCGACGAGGTGATCATCCCCGCGCCCTACTGGGTCAGCTACCCGGAGATGGTGAAGCTCAGCGGCGCCACGCCGGTCTGCGTGCTGGCCGACGACACCACGGGCTTCAAGCTCACGCCCGCCCAGCTCGAGGCCGCGATCACCCCGCGCACCCGCCTGCTCATCCTCAACTCGCCCTCCAATCCGACCGGCGCGCTCTACACCAAGGCCGAGATGGAGGCGATCATCGCGGTCGCGCTGAAGCACAACCTCTACGTGATGTCGGACGAGATCTATGAGCACCTGCTCTACGACGGAGCCGTGCATGTCTCGCCCGCGACCTTCTCGAAGGAGGCCGCCGACCGCACGATCATTGTCTCGGGTTTCTCCAAGACCTACTCGATGACCGGCTGGCGTCTCGGCACCACCGTCGCCCCCGCGCCCATCGCCAAGGCCATCGCCGAGCTGCAAAGCCAGATGACCTCCAACGCCACGACCTTCGCGCAGTTCGGCGCGCTGGCCGCCCTCACCGAAAAGGCCAAGACCCGCGCCGCGCTCGACCAGATGCTGGTCGCCTTCGACCGTCGCCGCCGGTTCCTGCACGCCGAGCTCAACAAGATCGACGGCATCAAGTGCCTGCTCGCCGAGGGCGCGTTCTACCTGTTCCCCAACATCTCGTCCTTCGGCCTCAGCTCCGAGGAGTTCTGCACCCGCCTGCTCGACACGCAGAAGGTCGCCGCCGTGCACGGCAGCGCGTTTGGAGCCGAGGGCTACCTGCGCCTCAGCTACGCCACCAGCGACGAGATCATCGCCAAGGGCGTCACCCGCCTGGCGGAGTTCTGCAAGGGGCTCTGAGTTTTTAAAATAACGACACGAGGAAGCACGGAATCGGCGTTGGGCCGGTCCGTGCTTTTTTGTTATCACCGCGGAAGGGCGGAAATGGGGAATGGGTTAATCACGGAAGCACGGAAACACGGAAGGGGAAGGGGCCGATCAACAGGGCAAGAAGATCCGGGTTCCCGGTCCGCCTCCGTGCTTCCGTGTTTCCGTGATTAAAAACTCCGGGTTCAGCGCTTCCGCCCTTCCGCGTTTCCGCGATGAAAAGACTGGCTGCACCTCACAACAGCGGGGCGAGCAGGCGGCTGAGGTCCTCGGCGATGTTGCCGAAGACGCCGCGGCGCTTGAGGCGCTTCGGGTGCTGGGCCTCGCAACGACGCACGAGGTCGCCCGCCCACATGCGCAGCCGGCCGACGTCGTCGGGACTGTAGAGCACGACGCCGATTTCGAAATTCACGAACAGGCTGCGCATGTCGAAGTTGGCCGAGCCGATCAGGCCGATGCGGTCGTCGACGATGACGGCCTTGGCGTGCAGCATGCCGGGCTGGAAGAGCAACACGCGGGCTCCGGCACCCATGAGGTCGCGCAGGTAGGGACGGCGGGCGGCGTCGGTCACGGGGTGGTTGGACTTGGCGGGCACGATCAACGTGACGTCGCGTCCGGCGCGGGCCTGCACGACAAGCATGCGCAGGAGCACCTCGTCGGGGATGAAGTAGGGCGTGACCACCCAGATGCTGCGGCGGGCGGTCTGCACCATGGCGATGATGCCTTCGTAGAGCGGGTCACCCTTGATGTCGGGGCCGCTGGCCACCACGTGCAGCGCGCTGTCGCCGACGGGATGCATGGAGTCGGGGTTGGTCTCGCGGGCGAGGCGGTCGTGGTCCTGCCCGCTGGCGAAACACCAGTCGGCGAGAAAAACCTCGTTGAGCTGAAACGCGCCGGGGCCGCGGATGATCGCGCCGAGGTCGGTCCAGCGTTTCGCCCACGGGCTCGCGCCCATGTATTCGCGGGCGAGGTTGTGACCGCCAACGAAGGCGGTGCGGCCGTCGATGATCGCGAGCTTGCGGTGATTGCGGAGGTTGGCCGAGCTGCGCGGCGAGAGCGGCAGCATCGACATGAAGCGGGCGACCTCGCCGCCGGCGTCGGTGAGCGGCCGGAGGAAGCGGCGCGAGACGAAGATGCAGCCGAGCGAGTCGAGCAGGAGGCGGACCTTCACGCCCTGGGCGGCGCGTGCGGCGAGCAGTTGAATGATGCGGCGGCCGGTGTCGTCGCGACCGAGGATGAAGGTGGTGATGTGAATGGACTCGCGGGCCGTGGCGATGGCGGTGACGAGCTCGGCGTAGGCCTCCTCGCCGTCGGTGAGCAGGCGCACGGTGTTGCCGGTGACGGCGGGGCCGGCGCCGTTGGTGAGGATGGTCTGGGCGACGGGGTCGTTGCGGATGGCCTCGTCGATGGGCGGCAGGTCGTGTCGGCCGGGGGGCAGGGTGATCTTGCGCGCGGCGATTTGGGCGATCTTGCGTCCGCCGAAGAGCAGGTAGAGCGGCACGCAAATGTAGGGGATGAGCAGGATGCCGAAGAGCCAGGCGAGCAGGTTGCCGGGCTGGCGGCGTTCGCTGAGCAGGCGGGCCATGGCGAAGATCGCGAGCAGGAAGCCGCCGACGGTCAGCAAGTGCGACCAGAGGCTGGTGCTGACGGCAGGGTCCAAGGTGAGCGATTCGTCCATGCGGCGGCGGTTGGGTCGCGTCGAGTTAAGCCGCGCGGGCCGGTCGCGCAAGGGGATGTCGGCCAATAAAAAAACCGGTCCCGTTGGGCGGGACCGGTGAGAGGAGTTGCGGTGGCGGCGGACGGCGGGGCGGCGCCGCGCGGTGCTCAGACCTTTTCGATGATCTTGTCGGCGAGGCCGTATTCGATCGCTTCCTTTGCGTTGAGGTAGAAGTCGCGGTCGGTGTCCTTGTCGATGCGCTCGAGCGGCTGGCCGGAGGCCTTGGCGAGGATCTGGTTGAGCTCGGAGCGGAGCTTTTCCATTTCCTTCGCCTGAATGTTGATGTCGGTCGCCGGGCCGATGAAGCGGCCGGAGATCAGCGGCTGGTGGATGAGCACGCGGGCGTGCGGGTAGATGAAGCGGCGGCCCTTCTTGGCGCCGGAGAGCAGGATCGAGCCCATCGAGGCGGCCATGCCGGTGACGATGACGGTGATGGGCGAGGTGATCATCTGCATGGTGTCGTAGACGGCCATGCCGGCGGTGATGGAGCCGCCCGGGGTGTTCATGTAGAAGGTGATCTCCTTGCCGGGGGCGTCGGCTTCCAAGTAGAGCAGCTTCTCGGTGAGGTCCTTGGCGGTCTCGTCGGTGACGGCGCCCCAGAGGAAGATCTTACGCTGGTCGAGGAACTTCTTCTGGATCAGTGCGGCGACGGGAGCGGCGCTCTTGCGGGCGGTTTCGTTGCTCTCCTTGTCATCGTCGTCCTCGTCGTCGAGGTGCGGCTGGGTGGCTTGGAGACCGGGCTGAAGATTGGAGAAATGCATGTGGCGGAACGTTGGGCGCGCGGCGGGCGTTTGGCAAGAGGGCGGGCGCGGTTTAACGCGTAGCCTCGCCGTCCGCGGCCGGCTCGAAGTGGAGCGCCATCCACACCGCGTCGGCGCTCGTGCGCGCCACGCGATGCCGCAGTCCGGCCGGGATCAGCAGGCAGTCGCCCGCACGCAGCTCCAGCGAACCGTCGGGGAACTCCAGCCCGGCCTCGCCGCACAGCAGCGCGACCCACTCGGGTTGGCCCTGATCATACCAGAAGCCCTCTGCGCCGGCGGAGCCGCGCGAGACGATGTGCTCGAGGCGAAAGCGTCTGCCTGCGAGCAAAGTCGTGAACGTTTCCCGGCCGGTCGGACCGTCGCCGTCAGCGGAGAAGAGCGAATGAACCTCGGGCGGCATCGTGAAGATCGTTGGGTGTTGGCGGTGGCGTGGTGAGGAGATAAATTGAGGTAGCCCAACGTGCCCGCCGTCCAAGAACGAAGGCAACCCAAACGGCGCACCTTACGAGGCCGTGCCGTGCTCGCTACTGGGTAAAGTCGGACCGGTATGTCCTAGGGATAATGCCTTAGTTTTTGGTAAATGACGGATAAAAAACCGCTAACGGCTTGAGCTGTCATTGGGGCGTGTATCAAACCGATGCCACATGCGCCGTTCCGACGCTTCTGACAATCCAGCCATCGACGTAGTCGGAGACGAACTTCCCGCGGAGTTTCCCCGGGTGCCGTTCTGGAGGGGCTTTCATTTTCGCCTGTTGCTCGCGTTGGGTCTGCCGCTCTTGGCGGTCATCGTGGTGATGGGCCTGTTCACTTATCGAACGCTGGTGGACTCGCGGCTGGCCACGTTTCGCCAACGTCTCGCCAGCGTGGCGCTCGCGTTGTCCCAGACTGTGGACATCAGCCGCGCGGACGAGGTCGACCTCGACTCGCCGGATTCTCCGGAGTGGGTGAAGGACCTTCACGACCGGCTGCGCCACATCGCCGAGCGCGAGGGCGACATCGAGTCGATCTACATCATGTTGCCCACCGCGGAGCTGGGCCGTCTGCGGTTCCTGCTAGACGCGTCAATCCTCACGCGCGTGGCCTCGAAGGGAGAATACTACGACGCGACCGACATTCCCTATATGCTCAAGGGCTTCGAGGAGGTGACGGTCGAGGATCGCATTTACAGCGACGGGTTTGGCGACACCCAGTCGAGTTACGCGCCGCTGCGCGACGAGACCGGCGCGGTCGTCGGCGTGCTCGGCGTGGACGTGCTGGCGGTGCGGATCGAGGCCATCCGCGACCGCGTGCTGAGCCTGTGCCTGCTGATCTTCGGGCCGGCCGCGCTCGTCGTGGTGGTGCTCACGGTGTTGATCGGGCGCTGGGTGCGCTCGCCCTTGCAGCGACTCTTCGCCGCCGCCAACGCGGTCGCCGCCGGCGATCTCGACGTGCGCCTGTCGTTGGATCGCCGCGACGAGTTTGGCGTGGTGGCCGGGCAATTCGACCGCATGACCAATCGCCTCCGGCACCAACGTTGCCTGCGCGACACCTTTGGCCTCTACGTCAGCCGCGAACTTGCCGAGCGCCTGCTCGACCCGGCCCGCCTGCCTGCGCTTGGCGGCGAGGAGTGCGAAGGCACGATCCTTTTTCTCGACCTCTGCGGCTACACCCGCGTCAGCGAGCAACTGACGCCCAAGGAGACCATCGACATGCTCAACCACTACCTCGGCGCGGTCATCGCGATCATCGAGGAGCACAAGGGCTGCGTGCTCGACATCATGGGCGACGCCATCATCGCCATCTTCGGCGCGCCGCTGCCGCTGCCCGACCACGCGCCCAAGGCGCTCGACTGCGCCCTGCGTGTGCGCAAGTGTCTCGACCGACTCAACGCCGACTGGGAACGCCAGGGCATCGCGCGCCGCTGGCAGGACGAGGGCATCGCCCGCATCGAGGTCCGGCTCGGCCTGCACACCGGCCTCCTGATCGCCGGCAACATCGGCTCCGCCTCGCGCATGAAGTTCAGCGTCGTCGGCGACACTGTGAACGTCGCCGCGCGCCTTGAGCAGCTCAACAAGGAGCTCAACACCGGCATCCTCTTCACCGAGGAACTCCGCTCCCGTTTGCGCCCCGAGCAAACCGTCGGCCTCACCGATCACGGCCAGGTCGCCGTGCGCGGCCGCAGTCAACCCATCCGCGTCTGGTCCGCCTGACCCGCCGATGAACAAAATAAATGCTAACGTAGCTGGTTAGCATTTATCCGGCGTGACACTTGCCGCTGCCCGCTCTCCGCCGCCTGCTTTCCGGCTCTCCGCGACAGCGGGCTGCGGCTCACTGCAGGATGCGGCCGACCGGCTGGCGCAGGGCCAGCGCGACCGGAGCCACCGACAGCGCCGCGCCGAGCAACAACCAACGGAGCTGCGACCACACGTCGGCCCAGCCGTAGGGATCGAGCGTCGCGCGGTCCAGCAGACCCGCCTCGAAGCCCGCGAAGCCAAACACCCGCCCGTGCAACCCGCCCGCGACCAGCCACGCGGCCGCGCCCGCCAACCCCAGCAGCAACACCGCCTCCACCGCGTAGCGCAGCAGCACCAGCGTCGAGGGCGCGCCGAAGCTGCGCAGCAACGCCACGATGTATCGGTTTTGCCGATACTCGAGGCCGGCGATCGCGCCGAACACCAGCGCCAGCACCAGCCCGCCGCCCAACCCGGCCGCGGCTTGGGCGCGACGACGCGTGAGGTCGAGCTGGCGGATCTCCGCGAGCAGGTTCTCGGGGCTTTGCAACTGGGCGGTGTCGCGCCGCTCGACCAGCAGCAACGTGCGCACGCCCTCCGCCAACGCCGCGACCTCGCCGGGCCGCGAGGGATCGGCGAGCACGAGGCAAAACTCCAGGTGGCCGGCGCGGGTCCAGTCGGCGGCGGTCTCCTCGGGCACGATCAGCAACGGGTTGAACAACGGCAGGCGCGCCAGCCACGCGGGCGGCGCCACCGTGACCACCGGGCGCGGCACTCCGTCGAGCTCCACCTCGAGCGGCAGGCCCGCGGGCAGGTCGGCGGTCACGTAGTGGATGCCGGCGGGCGGCACGCCGGCCAGCGCGGGCGCGAGGGCGACCGCGGTCGCGCGGTTGTAGGTCAGCACGAGCAGGTCGCCGCGCAGCGGATCGCGCGCCGGCACGGGCAGTTGGCGAAACGCGATCAGCTCGGCGCGCCCGGCCAGGGGCGCGAGCAACTCGCCCAGCGGCGCGCGGCCGGTGCGGTCGGGACCGGCGACCTCGGTCACCAGCAGCGTGCCCGCGCCGAGACGCGCGACGCGCGTTTCCAACGAGCGACCCGCGAGCGCGAAGCCCGCCTGCGCGAAGAGCAGCAGCGCGGCCAGCAACACGCCCACCAGCAGGCGGGCGAGCACGGCGCCGGGGTGCTCAAGCCAGCGCGACCAGATGTCTTTCGACAGGTAGAAAGCGATTAAAGTCCAGGCCTTCATGGGTCAGGGCTTCGAGGCGTTGATCGTGCGTGGCCACCAGGCACACGCAGGCCGGCGGCAGATGCTCGCCGAGCAGTTTCATGATGACGCGGCAATTGAGGTCATCGAGTCCGGAGGTGGGTTCATCGAGCAACAGGACGGACGGTTCCTTGAGGAGGGCGCGGGCGATGGCGGCGCGCTGCTGCTGCCCGCCCGAGAGGGTCGACGGCAGGCGGTCGGCGAGCGCGTCGAGGCCGAGCAGCGAGAGGTATTTTTCGGTGCGCGCGCGCACGACGGACCGCGGCAGGCCGGCGAGCGCGCCGACCAGCTCGAGGTTGCGCCGCACGCTGGCCAGCGGGAGCAGGTTGAGCTGTTGGAATACGAAGCCCAGCGCGCGGCGTTGAAACGCGGCGTCGGGCCGTCCTCCGCCGGGCACGGTGATCGCGCCGGCCGTCGGCGCGAGGTAGCCGGCGACGAGCTTGAGCAACGTGCTCTTGCCGCAGCCGGAGAAGCCCTTGACGAGCGTCAGCCCGGGCGCGAAGCGCGCGTCGAACCGGTCGAGCACGCGCACGGAGCCGTAGCCGAAGCCCAGGCCGGAACAGACGATGTCGGGCGAGGCGGTCACTGGTTTTTGGATACGACGGCCACGTGGGTCTCGCCCATCGCGAGGATGCGGGCGCCGGGCGCGAGGGAGTCGACGCCGGCGTCCCAGCCCGCGTCGCGGAAGACGGCGGGCGCGGCCAGCAGCAGGTCGATCTTGGGCACGATGCGGGCGGGCTGGCCGAGACGCAGCACCAGGTCCATGACGACCTGACCGCCGGCGAGCGGACGGGCGAAAGCGCGCTGCTCCTCGGGGAAACGGAACACGTAGACCAGTTCCTCGCGGCCGGCGACGTCCTGGGTGAGCTGCCGGTCGTAGACGGCCTGCAGGCCGGCGCGGCCGAAGCGCGCGTGGCGCAGCACCAGCGCGGCGGGTTCGAGCAACCGCCACTCGGCGCGCCGCAGGGGCACGCGGGCCTCGATCACCGAAAAGTCGCGCAGCAACGCGAGGTCGGCGCCGAGCGGCACGCGCAGCGGGCGGCCGTCGGCGGGCGGCGGCGGGATGAGCGTGAGCTCGCCGGCGAAGGGCATCGCGAGGCGGAACTCGCCGAGGCGTCGTTGGAAGTCGAGCTCCTGCGCGCGGATTTTCAGGTCGAGGGCGCGGAGCTCAAGTTCGCGTTCGCGCTCGGTGCCGGAGAAACGCAGCACCTCGTCGACCAGCGCGAGTTGCGCGCGCAGGCGCTTGGCGACGGCGGTGACCTCGTCCGTGCCGGCGGTGCCGAGCGTCTCGTTGGCGTAGAGTTCGGCGAGGGCCGGGTCGGCGGCGATGCGTTCGAGCATGCCGGCCTGACGCTCGAGTTCGGCGCGGCGTTCGGCGAGTTCGCCGGCGGTGCGGGCCAGGTCGAGCGCGAGTCGGGGCTGCTCCTTTTCCTCGAGCAGGGCGCGGGCGAGGGCGACGGCCTCGCCCTCCAGCTTCAGGCGCTCGGGGTCGAACTCGCCCCAGACCGTGCCCTCGGCGAGGCGGCTGCCGGCGGGCGGCAGGTCGAGCGTGAGCAGGCCGTCGGTGGGCGACTTGACGCGCACGCTGCGGATGGGCTGCACATCGGCGGGCAGGGCGGCGAGCACGAGGTCGGACGACTCGGGATAACGCGCGAGGTCGAAGGCGGCGAGCGGCCCGACGAGTGGCACGATCAACAAAAGAAACAGCGTTCGCATGGACGTGGGTGGTTAGCGGGCGGTGTCGGCGGTCTCCCACTCGGGGTGTTCCCAGCGGGATTCGTCGAGGATCCAGAAGAGGTGTTCGAGGCGGGCGCGTTCGAGCACGAGGGTGGTGCGTTGTTCGTCGAGCCGCAGGAGGCGGTCGAGGTTTTGGCGCACGGCCTCGGGCGACTGCGTGAGGGGCAGGGCGCGGAGGTTTTCGAGGCGGATCTCGGCGATGCCGAGGCGGCGCGAGGTGAGGGCGAGGGCGTCGCGGGCGGCGGCGAGTCGCTGGAGCGTTTGGTCGAGCTGGTCCTGCATGCGCGCGAACTGGAGGTCGCGGGCGCGGCGGGTCTCGCGGAGCTGGCGCGCGATGTTGCCCTGGATGTCGATGGGCACGGAGGTGGTGGCGGTGAACAGGACCTGGTCCACGTCCCACGAGGTGGTGGCGCCGCCGTTGTTTTGGTAGAGGGGCGGGCTGGTGAGGCTGAGGCGGATGTCGGGCCAGTATTGCAGCTTCACGCCGCGTTCGCGCAGGTGCATCGCCTCGATGTCGAGGGCCTGGAGCCGGCGGAAAAGTTCGCCGTAGCGGGTGGTGTCGGCGAAGTCGGGCGGGTTGGTCGCGTAGTCGAGCGCTGGCAGGTCGGCGAGGTCGGGTTGCCAGAGCGCGGAGTCGTCGCCGATGAGCTGGGAGAGGGCGAGCTGGAGGGCGTCGGCCTCGGTGCGCAGCGAGTAGAGGAGCGACTCGCGCTCGATGCCGCGGGGATCGGCCTCGAGGCCGGCCAGCGCGGAGGCGCCGGGTTCCCATTGCAGCGAGGCGAGCAGGCCGCGTCGGCGGGCGGCGAGCAGCTCGGCGCGGAGGAAGGCCTCGCGCAACTGGACGACGAGTTCGCGTTCCTTGAGTTCATACGACCAGCGGGCGCGAATCAGCTCGAGCTCGGCGGAATAGCGGCGCAGGCGCAGCTGGATGAGGCCGGGGAGGTTGACGTAGGCGAAAGCCGAATACGCGAGGTCGCTGCGCGAGAGGTTGCCGAGGTCGGTGACCGAGCGGGAGAGGTTGGCGGTGAGGTTGGCGCCGGGCAGCAGGTCCTTGAGGACCTGGCGGCGGTTTTCCTCGGCGGAGACGATGCCGAGCCGGGCGGCGCGCAGCTCGAGGTTGTGCTCGCGCAGGGAGGCGAGGGCGGCGGTGAAGGCGAGGGGCGCGGGCTCGCGGGCGGCGGCGCGGGCGGAGGCTTCGCGATAGGCCTCGGCGCGATCGGCTTCGCGCACGGCGAGGCGGGCGGAGGGGGATTGGCAGGCCGCGAGCGCGAGGGCGGCGAAGGCGGCGCTGGCCGGGAGGCGGAGACGCTGGAGGAGGGTCACAAAGTCAAAAGCCCTCCGCGTCGGGTGACGCGGAGGGCGGTCGGGTGCCGGTTGTCTTGAGGCGGGACGATCAGCGCGGGATCTCCACGTCGAGGGTGTAGGTGACTTGGGTGGTCCGCGTGCCGGTGCGAACGGAGTAGATGGTGAGCGAGACGGGGAGCTCGTTGCCGTCCTTGGCGATGGTGATGGTGTCGGAGACGGCGGGGGTGTCGGTCGGGCGAATCTGGAGGTAGGTCGAGGACGCGGCGTTGCTGTTGGAGAAGTTGAACACGCCGAAGAGGTCGGGGCTGAGCAGGTCGCCGTTGTTGGAGAAGCTGATGTTGATGGTCTGGCCCATGGTGAGCTCCTGGACGGCGAGGTGGGCGCCGTCGGGCAAGGTGTCGGGGCCGGTGACGCCGGTGACGGTGGCGTTGAAGCCGCCGCCGACGTAGCCGCCGTTTTGGCCGATGCCGAGGCTGTTGTAACCGCCGTCGCCGCCGCCGGAGCCGTCGCGGTCGTTGTATTGGCCGTAGAAGGCGATGGACGGGGCGGAGTAGGGGCCCTGGACGTTGATTTCGTTGAGGCCGCCGTTCACGGCCTCGGAGACGGCCCACCAGATGTTGCCGTCCTTGAAGATCCACTCGAAGGGATTGTCGTTGTAGTGGATGGGATTGGTGAGGGTGCGGCCGTCGAAGGAGAGGGTGCGGGCGCCGATGGTGAAGGTGGTGACGGTGCCGTCGGCGGGGACGCCGGTGATGGGCGAGGTGTCGCTGATGTGGAAGGTGAGCTCGTAGGTGCCCTGCATGCCGGCGGGGATGTCGGGAGCGCGCGATTCGCCGGAGCCGCCACCGCCGTCGGCGGGCGGTTGATAGGCGGCGAGGGAGCCGGTGACGCTGACGGGGTAGCTTTGGCCGCCGGAGCGGGCGGTGAAGCCGGTGACGTTGGCGCCGGAGCGGCGGAAGTTGGAGATTTCCAACACGAGCGGCGAGCCCACGCCGTCGAGGGTGAGCGTGAGGGTGCCGGCGGTGAAGGTGGCGTTGGGCGTGTAGGTGTAGGTGCCGTTGATGGCGGGGTTGGCGGCGGGGAAGGGAGTGCCGGCCTCGTCGTTGAAGTAGGTGAGGGTGCTCGCGGTCAGGAAGTTGACCGTGGGGTTGAAGGATATGGAGGTGCCGGCGAAGGCGGAGGCGGCGGCGGGGCCGGCGGGAGCGGAGCTGTCGCCGCCTCCGCAACCGGAGATGGCGAGGGTGAGGATGCCGGCGGTAAGGATGGCACCGAGCTGTTTTAGATATGCTTTCATTTACGATTTATTAGCTATTATGGGTCAGTGGGTTGGCTTAAATCTCTAGCAGAGGTGGCCATTGTGGTAACTCTATCAGGCTCAATATCCTCGGGGTATCCCCTGTTCGCGGTATATGCGAACGGGTGGCGATATAATCGCTTCGGGGTGTTCAATCTGACAAAGCATCCTTGATGTAATTAGGTATAAGCCCCTACCTCTTGAGACAAGAAAGAGTTGGTAATACCTCGATGAAAGATCGCTCATGAGTCCTCGTTTTTGTTTTTGGCCCGCCGGTTCGTCCATGGGGGACCCGGGACGATGATGCGCCGGTGGTTATTGCCGGGCCGCCTGTTGGTCGTCGCGGTGCTTTATGCGTTTTTGGTGGCCGGGAGTATGATCCATTTGGCGGCAAACCGGCCATGGTTGGGCTTGCGATTCGTCTATGACGGGGTGACGGGCGCGGCCCGGGTGGTTTCCGCGGAGGGGCCCGGTGTCGGCGTGCCGACGGGAACTGCGATACGTGAGATCAGAGCCGGCGAGGAGCGCATGGAGCTGAGAGCCGACGACTTCATCCTGGAGACGGACGGGGCCTTGCAGACGTATGACCTCTACGAGGAATTCCTGAGACGTCAGTCCGCCTTGGCGGAGATTCAGGACTTCGCGGAAGTCGTCTTGGTCGACGCGGAGGGGGGCGAGTGGCCCGTGCGTCCGGAAAAAGAGCGACCGGTCTCGTCCCTGCCGGTCGAGTTCTGGGTGCAGGTCGCCGTGGGCGTGGTCGCCTGGCTGATCTGCGCGGGCGTATGGGTCTTTCGTCGATCCGATCCGAGCGCGGGTTATCTTTTGCTGAGCGGATGGGCCACGGCGACCTTCGCTCCCTTCGCGGCGGTGTATTCGACGCGCGAGCTGGCGTTGCCCGGCGAGTTGTTTCGCTGGCTGACCGACCTGAACTTCATGGGCGGCAGTCTGTTCGCGGGGGCGCTGGTGGCGCTGTTGACGTGTTATCCGCGCCGGGTGGGGCCGCGCTGGGTGGGCTGGGTCGCGGTGTTGATGCAGCTGGCCTGGTTCGTCGCGCAGGAGGTCGGCGCCTTCGAATCGATGGTGATGGCGCGGCGGCTTCTGGTGATGATCGCGCTGGCCGCGACCTTCGTGCTCGCGGTTATCCAGTGGCGGGGCACGCGGCGCGACCCGGTGGGGCGGGCGGCGCTGCGCTGGTTACTGCTGTCGTGGCTGATGGGGTCGGCGGTATTTGTTTTGTTGATACTGCTGCCGCAGATGTTCGGCGTGGATACGTCGGCGATGCAGGGCTACGCGTTCCTGCTTTTCCTCTTGGTGTATGTGGGGTTGGCGTTCGGCATCTTGCGTTTCCGGCTGTTCGGCCTCGACGAATGGTGGGTGCGGATCGCGGCCTGGCTGGGCGCGCTGGCCTTGCTGGTGGTGCTGGACCTGCTGTTCCTGATGGGACTCGGCCTGTCCGCAGGCATGTCGATGAGCCTGACTCTGGTGATCTGCGGCCTGTTGTGGCTGCCGTTGCGCGGGTGGCTGTCGGGGTTGTTCATCCCGAAGGCGGCGGGCAGCCGGCAGGGCGCTTTCAAGGCGGTGGTCGACGTGGCCCTGTCGCCGCGCACGGAGGACCGCATGGCCCTGTGGAGCGAGTGCCTGCGTGGTGCCTTTGACGCGCTCCATGTGGAGCCGGCGGAAGACGCGGGCGCGGCCGTGCGCCTGGAAGACGATGGCCTGAGCCTGTGCCTGCCGGCGGTCGGCGATGTCGGCGGCGTGAGACTGAAGTATGCCCGTGGCGGTCGCGCGCTGTTCGCCCCGCGTGACGTCGAGTCCGCGAACGGTCTCGTGGACATGCTCAGGCACGTGATCGAGAGTCGCCACGCCTATGAACGGGGAGTTCGGGTGGAACGCGACCGCATCGCGCGCGACATCCATGACAACATCGGCGCGCAATTGCTGAGCGCACTGCACAGCCGCGAGGCCGACCGGCGCGAGGAGGCCTTGCGGGGAGCGCTGGCCGATTTGCGGGGCATCATCAACGACGCCTCCAATCCGGGGCTGCGATTGGACGAGGCGCTGGCCGACCTGCGTCACGAGACCGCCGACCGCGTGGAGGCCGCCGGGCTCGCGCTGGAGTGGACGGCCGGGGACGACTACGACGGGGAGGTGATGCCGGCGAAGGTTCTGCACGCGTTGCGTCCGCTGATCCGCGAGGCCGTCAGCAACGCGCTCAAGCATGCGCGCGCCTCGCGGATCTGCGTGCGCGTGCGCCGCGAGGCGACCGCGGTGGCGGTCGAGGTCGAGGACGACGGAGTCGGATTTGATCCCGCGGCCGTCCGACGTGGCAACGGGCTGGGCAACATGCAGGCGCGGACCGCGTTGCTGAACGGCAGCGCCCACTGGTCTCCGGGGGCGGGTGGAAAAGGCGCGCGAGCAACCTTTATCTTGCCGCTGAAATCATCCAAAAAGGTGTCATGAACCGAATCCTTTTGGTCGAAGACATGCCCGAGGAGCGGAGCCGTCTGGCTGCGGTCAGCCGCGCGGCCTTCCCCGATGCCGTCGTCGACGACGTCGGCACGCGCCGGCAGGCGATCGAATTGAGCGCCGGGCAGGCCCACGGATTGGCCTTGGTGGACATGGGGCTCCCGGATGGATCTGGAGTGGATGTGCTGAGGGAACTGCGCTCGCTTTGTCCGGACATCGTGTGCGTGGTGGTCACGGTCATGGGTGACGACGCGAGCATTGTGACAGCCCTGTCGGCCGGCGCGCATGGCTATCTGCTCAAGGAGCAGGCGGACGAGGTGTTGATCCGGCTGCTCAGGCAGATCAACGACGGCGTGCCTCCGCTCTCCCCGTCGGTCGCCCGCCGGATCATGGATCATTTTCGGCTCACGGGACCCTGTGAATGCCCCGAGGCCTCCAAGCTCACCGCGCGCGAAACGGAGGTGCTGGGCTTGGTCGCCCGCGGTCTGCGCATCGCGGACGCTGCCGTGGCCTTGGGCGTGGCGGAAGGCACCGTGGCCAGCCATGTGAAGTCCATCTATCGCAAGCTCAACATCGGCTCGCGCGCGGAGGCCGCGTTGCACGCCGCGCGCATGGGGCTGCTCTAGGCGGCAGACGATGCTGAGCGGAAGGGCCTGTGCCCAACGGCGGCGCGGGCCGATTGATCACATCGCCCGCAGATGCCACTGCACGCTGTGAAAATCACCCAGCGCGACCGGCACGGGCAGGCCGGCGTGCATGAGCACGTCGCCGGCGACGCATGTCTCGGTGTCGCCGCGACGCACGCGGTAGGTCTTGCTCGGGTCGAGTCCGCGGAGCTTGAGACGAGCGCAGGGCGCGTTGGGTTCGGCCAGCACGGTCACGTGCGTGACGAGCGCCTCGGCCTTGTCCGTCGACACGATCATCCAGGCGGTCTCCTGCGAATCGTAGGGGCTCTTCAGCCGGTAAAGATCGCCGCTCATCAGCAGGCCGCGGACCTGCTTGTAGAAGGTCGTCTGACGTCTGACCTCGGCCTTCTCGTCGTCGGTCATCGCGCCGAGATCGAGCTCATAGCCGAAGGTGCCGGTGAAGGCGACGTCGCCACGCGTGCGCAGCGGCGTGACGCGGCCGACCTGGTGGTTGGGCACGGCCGACACGTGCGCCGCCATCGTGCTGAACGGATAGGCGAGGCTGGTGCCGTATTGGATGCGCAGCCGTTGGATGGCGTCGGAGTCGTCGCTGGTCCAGATCTGCGGGAAATAGGCCAGGATGCCCGGATCGAAGCGCCCGCCGCCGCCCGAGCAGCCCTCGAAGAGGATGTGCGGGAAGTCGCGCGTGAACCGGCCCATCAATTCGTAGAGCCCAAGCACGAAGCGGTGCGCGGTCTCCTGCTGGCGATCGGCGGGCAAGGCGGCCGAGCCGACCTCGGTGAGGTGGCGGTTCATGTCCCACTTCACGTAGGTGATGGGCGTCTCGCGCAGGATCTTTGAGACGCTTTCGTAAATGGCCTCGCGCACCTCGGCGCGGGAAAAATCGAGCACCAGCTGCTGGCGTCCCTCGGTGCGCGGGCGACCGGGCACGTGGATGCACCAGTCGGGGTGCGCGCGGTGGAGTTCGCTTTCGACCGAGATCATCTCGGGCTCGAACCACAGGCCGAACTCGACGCCGCGGGCCTTGATGCGTTCGGCGAGATCGGTGAGGCCGCCCGGCAGTTTCTTGCGGTCGACGAACCAATCGCCGAGCGACGTGTGGTCGTTGTCGCGTTTGCCGAACCAGCCGTCGTCGAGCACGAACAACTCCACGCCAAGCTCGGCGCCGGCGGTGGCGATGGCCTCGAGCTTGGCCGCGTCGAAGTTGAAATACGTGGCCTCCCAGTTGTTGACGAGAATGGGCCGCTCGCGGTCGCGCCACGCGGCCGGCAGCAGGTGACGGCGATAAAATCGGTGCAGCGCGCGCGACATGCCGCCAAGACCGTCGGCCGAGTAAACGAGCACCGCCTCGGGCGTCTGGAACGCGTCGCCGGGCGCGAGTCGCCACGCGAAGTCGAACGGATTGATGCCGATCTGCGCGCGCGTGCAGGCGAACTGGTCGAGCTCGGCCTGCGCGAGAAAGTTGCCGCTGTAAACGAGGTTGAATGCACGCACCTCGCCGTGCTCCTCGTCGGCCCCGCGCTCGGCGAGCGCGATGAAGGGGCTGTGCTGATGACTGCTGGTGCCGCGCCGGCTGTCGACCGCCTGCACGCCCGGCCGCAGCTTGGAAAAATGCGCGTCGCGTTCCCGCGCCCATGCGCCGGAGAGCTGGATGAACTCATGTCCGGCGACGTCGGTGTCGAAGTCCACCGACGCCGACAACGCGCGCCGGATCTCCAGCGGCGCCGTGCCCGCGTTGACGATGCGCGCTGAGCGCGTGATCACCGGATGGTCGTTGAAAACCGTGTAGAGCAGCTCCACGCGCAGGCCGATGAGTTTGTCCTCCAGCGTGATGGTCAACGTGTCCGCCGCGTCGCTTGACTCGATATGGGTCGAGGGCAGGCCGTCGAGCGCGGGTTTGCCGGCCTCGATGCGATGCCCCGCGTAGCGCAGCGACACGATGCGCGAGCCGTCGGTCGGCTGAAAAACCTCCAGCGCGGGCTGACGAAAATCGGAGCTGCCGTGGGTCGGGTATTCCTGCGGGAGCGTGTCGAGGCTGACGCCCTTGGGAGCGCCGGCCAGCGTCGGGCTGAACGCGCGGTCCAGCACGCGGCAATGGTCGACGCCGTCCAGCGGGCCGCCGAGCGCGGAGCCCCAGTAGAGGTGGAGCAGCACGCCGTGCTCGGAAATTTTCAGGACGTAGGTGGACGCGCCGGCCTGCAAAACAAACAGGGAACGGTCCTCGATATGACGGATGGACATGGAGGGAAGTGGGTGGGGCGGGGACGGCAAGTCGACGCCCGGACCCTCCAGGCTGTCAGTCCATTAAATGTTATTCAGAATGTATTCGGTGCCAACAGTCGCATAAAAAAGGCCCGACGCGAGTCGGGCCTTGGAGAAGGGACATGGACGGCCTTGCGCCTTACTTCTTCTTGTAGACGGTGGCCGGGTCGAAGAGCCGCTCGGCGACGTAGCCGAGCTTGAAGTCGGCGCCGGCGAGATCCTCGAGTTTGCGGTAGAAGCAGCTCTTGTATCCGTTGTGGCAGGACGCGTTGGCGGCGCCGCTTTGCTCGACCTTGATGAGGAGCACGTCTTGGTCGCAGTCGGTGTAGAGTTCCTTGACCCACTGGACGTTGCCGGACTCCTCGCCCTTGCACCAGAGCTTGTTGCGGGAGCGGGACCAGTAGGTGGCCTTTTTGGTTTTGAGGGTGTGCTGGAGCGACTCGGCGTTCATGAACGCGAACATCAGCACCTGGCCGGTGGCGATGTCCTGCGTGATGCAGGGGATGAGGCCGTCGGGGCCGAACTTGGGTTGAAGCGTGGTGCCGAGTTCGATCTCGGCGGAGGTGGTGCGGGCGGGAAAGGACATGTGAATGAAAGGGAAAAGTGAAAGGGAGGAGGGGGAGGCTGTCGGGAGCGCGCGGTGCGCCGGGGAGCGGGCGCGCTCCTAGGGATGTCGTTTCGCCAGCTCGCGCAGGTAGTCGAAGCTGTAGAGGCCGGTGCGGTGGCGGTCGCTGAACTCGAAGCGCACCGCGTAGGTGCCGACGACTTCCCAGCCGAGCACGGTCACGCCGGGAAACTGCCGCGGGCCGTCGCCGCCGTATTGGTTGCCGAGGATGTCGCGCTCGCCGATGTTTTCCGCGCTCGGCGAGTTGGCGCGCAGGAACTCCGCGGGAAAATAACTCTCCGCGCCGTCATCCCAGAGGATGGCGACTTCGTTGCCGATGAGCTGAATGTTGGTCGGGCGTTGCACGGGTTGGACTGGAGACTTTGCAGGGCGGGGCCGGCCGGCGAAAGGCAAAAAACCGCGCGGATGTTGCCAAGGACCGTGCACGGGTCGCTGCCGGGCGGTTTGGCTGGACGGGGCGAGCACGAGGCGCACGATTCCGGTTTCCCATGCTTATTCACTCCGTCTTCTTCTACCTGCGTCCCGACCTTACCCCCGCCCAGCGCGAGGAGTTTTTGAAGGAGGGTCTCGAGTCCCTGCTGCCGATCACCTCGATCACCAAGGCCTACATCGGCCGCCCCGCCGCCATCCCGCCGCGGCCGGTGGTCGATTCGTCCTACGACTTCGCGCTCAACGCGCTGTTCGAAAACATCGAGGCGCACAACGCCTACCAGGTCGACCCGGTGCACAAGGCCTTCGTCGAGCGCTTCAAGACCTACTGGAGCAAGGTCCAGATCTACGACGCCGAGTAAGGCGCGCCGCGTGCGTCGCGGCCGGTGAATTTCCCGGCCGCGGTGGCAACTTCCGGCGTTTCGCGCAGTCTTTTCCGAGCATGGGTATCGTCAAAATCATCATCGGGGGCGTGTTCGTCCTCGTGGGCCTGCTGGTCGCGGTGTTCGCGATGCTGCTCGGCGTGGTCGCGTATCTTTTGCAACGCCTCTTTGGCAAACCCGGCCGTCGTCCGGCGTTCCAGTTTCAATACTCCTTTTCCCGCGGCCGCGCCACGCCGCCGAGGTCTCCGCGCTCTGCGCCGCCCGGCGATGTGATCGACATCGAGACGACCGACGTGGAGACCATCGAGTCCAAGCCGGAGCGGCTGAAGTAGGGGCCGAGCTTGCTCGGCCCGTCGGCGGAGGGAAAACCGACCCTCGGACTGCGACCAACGGGCGTCGCGAGCGACGCCCCTACGCCTTGGCGGTCGGAAACGGCGGCCGCGACAGGCCGGGGTCCTTGGGCCGCAGGTAGGTGTGGCGTCCGTCGAGCAGCTCGCGCGAGAGCGCGTGGTGCGCGTCGTCGGTGTTGGTCGCCAGGTCGCGGTGCAGCGCGTCGATGCGCAGGCGGGCGCGGCGGTGCAGGCAGACCACCAGCCTCAGCAACTCCTCGCGCGGGTGATTGGGGCAAAGACCCTTGATCAACGCGTCCGCGCGCAACGTCGACGCGGTCAACGCGAACAGCTCCGTGCCGATGTCCACGATGCGGCCGAGCGTGAGCTGGCGTTTCTCCAGCGCCGGGCCGTGCAGGGCCATCGCGTGAAAGAGCGTGCGGGCGAGCCGGCGCGAGGCGCGGCGCGCGTAGGCGAGCACGGGGGCGAGCTCGGGCGTGAGTCCGGCGGGCGTGCCGTTGGCCGGCAGCCAGACCGACGGATACCAGAGCGCGTAAAAACCGCCGGCCTTCATCGCGGCGGCGGCGCGTTTGCCGAGCGGTAGTCGTGTGTCCAATACGGCGCCGGCGACCTTCAGGTGCGGGTCGAGCGCCTCGCGGGCGAGGAACAGGTGCATGATCTCGGTGGAGCCTTCAAAAATGCGATTGATACGGCTGTCGCGCAGGTAGCGCTCGACCGGCACGGGGGTCTCGCCGCGGGCGCGTTGCGAGGCGGCGGTTTCGTAGCCGCGTCCGCCGCGGATCTGCAACGTGTCGTCGACCGCGCGCCAGCCGGCTTCGGAGCCGTAGAGCTTGCACATGGCGGCCTCAAGGCGGATGTCGGCGTGCGGGTCGCGGTCGACCAGCGCGGCGGTGAGCAGGACCATCGACTCTGTGGCAAAGATGTCGGCGGCGAGCTGCGCGAGTTTTTCCCCGATGGCGGCGTGTTTGCCGATGGGCGCGCCCCATTGTTCGCGGGTCTCGGCCCAGTCGAGCGCGTGGTCGAGGCACTTTTGCATGAGGCCCACGCAGGCGGCGGGGATGGTGAGGCGGCCGGTGTTGAGGGTCGTCAGGGCGACCTTGAGGCCGCGGCCGACGCCGCCGACGATGTTGGCCGCGGGCACGCGCACGTTGGTAAAACGAACGACGCCGTTGTAGAGCGCGCGCAGACCCATGAAGCGGCAACGCGTGACGACCTCGACGCCAGGGGTGTTCATCTCGACGATGAAGGCGGTGATGCGCCGGCGGGGCTTGCCGTTGACCACCTCGTCGGGCGTGCGCGCCATCACGATGATGACGCCGGCCTTGGTGCCGTTGGTGCACCAGAGCTTTTCGCCGTTGATGACGTAGTGCCGGCCGTCGGCCTCGGGCTCGGCGGTGGTCTTCATGCGTGCCGGGTCGGAGCCGACGTCGGTCTCGGTGAGCGCGAACGCGGAGATCTCGCCCTTGGCGACGCGGGGCAGAAACTTGCGCTGCTGTTCCTCGGTGCCGAAGAGCTTCAGCGGCTGCGGCACGCCGATCGATTGGTGCGCGGAGAGCAATGCGGTGAGGTTGGCGTCGGTCGCGCCGAGCAGGCGGGCGGCGTGGCAATAGTTGGTCTGCGAGAGGCCGAGCCCGCCGAGGTGCTTGGGAATTTTTATCCCGAACGCGCCGATGGCCGCGAGGTGTTGGATCACCGGCTCGGGGATCTCGCCGTCGGCGTCGATCTGGTCGGCGTCGACTTCGTCGCGCAGGATGCGGGCGAGTTCGGTGAGAAACGGCTGTCCGGCCTCGATGTCGGCGGGGCTCTGCTCGGGAAACGGATACACCTGGTCCCAAGCGCAGCGGCCCATGAACAGGCCGCCGGCGAAACTGCGGTCCTCGTCGTTGCCGCGGGCGGCCTCGGTCAGCTCGAGGGCCTCACGCTGACCGGCGGACATTTTGGACGTGTCGATGTTGCTCATGGGAGGGCGTGGTTGGTGAGAGTGTAGGGGCCTCGCTTGCGAGGCCCGTTGAGCGTCATGGCGGAGATAGCGTCGAACGGGCGTCGCTCGCGACGCCCCTACTGGATGCTGAATGAAATGCAGAGGTCGTCTTCAGGTAATCACAGGGCGCGAAGTGCGCGCCGTCGCTGGCGGCGAGGGCTTCGAGGTGGCGCACGATCTCGGGCAGGCCGACGCTGTCGGCGTAGCGCAGCGGACCGCCGCGGAACGGCGCCC
This sequence comes from Verrucomicrobiota bacterium, assembly GCA_030601755.1. Taxonomy (GTDB): domain Bacteria; phylum Verrucomicrobiota; class Verrucomicrobiia; order Opitutales; family Opitutaceae; genus JAUWBF01. The sequence goes on from JAUWBF010000015.1 coordinate 21,683, forward strand.
AGCCGGTGCCGAGGATCATGGCGAAGTCGAGGTCGTCGGCGGACGCGGCCACCTGCTCGGCGAGGCAACGCGCGGCCTCGTTGACCTGCACGAGCACTATGCGGTCGACGTAGTCCGCCGGTGCGGGCGGCGGCAGGCCGAGGTTGATCGGCTGGTGCGCGGCATGGTCATAAAAACCACGTCCCGATTTTTTCCCGAGGTGACCGTCGGCGACCATCTTCGCGAGCAACGGATCGGGGCCGGGCAAATGCGGTAGGCGGGCGGCGAGGTCGTTGGCCACGTGCAACGCGACGTCGAGGCCGACCTCGTCGGCGAGGCGCAGCGGGCCCATCGGCAGACCGAAATCAAGGAGCGCCTGGTCGATCGCGGCGACGGAGTGGCCGGCGGCGACGAGGCGCACGGCCTCGACCAGGCCGGGCAGGAGCACGCGGTTCACGAGGAAGCCGGGCGAGTCCTTCACGATGACCGGCAGTTTCCCGAGTCGATGAGCAAAGGCCAACGTGGTGGCGACGGTGTCGTCGTCGGTGCGCGGGCCGCGCACGATCTCGACGAGCTGCATGCGGTGGACCGGGTTGAAGAAATGCAGGCCGATCACGCGGCCGGGGTGCGCGAGGTTTTGCGCGATGGCGTCGATGGACAGCGCTGAGGTGTTGGTCGCCAGCACGGTGTCTGCGCGCACGCGGCGCTCGAGGTCGGCGAAGATGGCGCGTTTGGCGTCGAGTTTTTCAACGGCGGCCTCGACCACGAGATCGACGTCGCCGAGCGGCACCGGCGCGTGGGCGGGCGTGATGCGGTCCATGCCGGCGGTGGCCTCGGCGGGCGTGAAGACGCGGCGCTTGGCCGCCTCGCGGTAAACGGTCTCGATCGTGCGCAGGCCCTTGGCGAGCGCGTCGGGGGCGACGTCGCGCAGGACGACCGGCAGGCCGCGCGCGCTGGTCCACTGGGCGATGCCCGCGCCCATGACGCCCGCGCCGACCACGGCGACCTTGCGCACGGGTCGCGCGGTGCCGGCGGGCACGGAGAGTTTTTTGGCGCGGTCCTGCTGAAAGAAAATGTTGAGCAGGCTGGCGCACTCGGGCGTGCGGATGAGTTCGAGGAAAGCGGCCTTTTCCAAGGCGAGCGCCATGTCGACGGGTTGGCCGAGCGCGGCGGTGCAGACTTCGAGCGCCTTGAGCGGCGCTGGGTAGTGGCCATGGGTCTTGGCGAGCACATCGCGGCGGGCCTTGGCCGCGACGAGATCACGGATCAGCGGCAAATGCAGGGGACGGAAGGAAGGGGGCGGGCGTTTGCCGCGGGCGAGCAGGGCGCGGGCGGCGTCGGCGAGGTATTCGGGGTGGGCGATGTCGTCGACGAGGCCGACTTTGCGGGCGGGAACGGCGGCGAGTTGTTTGCCCGTGAGAATCAGACCGAGCGCGGCGGGCAGGCCGATCAGGCGCGGCAGTCGGACGGAGCCGCCCCACGCGGGCAGGATGCCGAGCTGGGTCTCGGGCAGGCCGATCTTGGTGGCCTTGCCATCGGTGGCCACGCGCCAGTCGCAGGCGAGGGCGAGTTCGCAACCGCCGCCAAGGCACGCGCCGTGGATGGCCGCGACGGTCGGCACGGGCAGGCGTGAAAGCCGTGTGAACACGCGGTGGCCGAGGTCGATGATGCCGGCGAGCGCATCGGGGTCAGGCGAGCTGACGAACGCGTGCAGGTCGGCGCCGGCGATGAATATCTTGTCCTTGGCGCTGATGAAGACAACGCCGCGCAGGCCGGCGTGGCTCTCGAGCGCGGCGAGGTGGCCGTCGAGTTCCTCCAGCGTGGGACGGTCAAAGACGTTGGCCGTGGAACCGGCACGGTCGAAGGTCAGCGTGGCGACGTGGTCGGCGTCGATGTGTAATTGAATATTCATGACGCGGCCTCCAGCCAGAGGGCGCCGCCCTGGCCGCCGCCGATGCAGAGGGTGACGAGCGCGCGGCGGGCTCGGCGGCGGGGCAGTTCCTTCAGCGCGGTGAGCACGAGGCGGGCTCCGGTCGCGCCGACCGGGTGGCCGAGGGCGACGGCACCGCCGTTGACGTTGAGGATTTCGTCGGGGATCTCGCCGAGCGGCGTTTCGCGGCCGAAGTGCTTCTTGGCATAGTCGGCGGAGCGGGCGGCGGCCTGGCAGGCGAGCACCTGCACGGCGAAGGCTTCGTTGAGCTCGATGAGTTCGGCGTCGGCGAGCTTGAGGCCGGTGGACTGCTCGGCGCGGGCGATGGCGTGCACGGGGCCGAGCCCCATGCGAGAGGGCTCGCACCCGGCGTAGGCGTGGCCGACGAGGCGGCCGAGCGGCGTGATCCCGGTGCGGCGCAGGCCGGCCTCGCTCATGACGAGCAGCGCGCAGCCGCCGTCGGTGACCTGCGAGGCGTTGCCGGCGGTGACGGTGCCGCCGTGGCGGTCGAAGAACGGGCGGAGCTTGGCGAGGGCGTCGGGCGTCTGGTTTTCGCGCACGCCGTTGTCGAGCGTGACGGCTGCGCCGGTGCCGCGCGGGTATGCGGGGGTGATCTCGTCGGCGAGTCTGTCGCGGGCGGCGGTGGCGCGCTGGTGCGAGCGCAGGGCAAAGGCGTCCTGCGCGTCGCGGGAGATGAGGAAGTCGCGCGCGAGGTTTTCGGCGGTCTGGCCCATGTTGAGTCCGCAGACGGGATCGGTGAGGCCAAGGTGAAGGCTGATGCGCGGCGAAAAATCACGCGGACGAAAGCGCGCAAACGCGGCGAGTTTTTGCAGCGGGGTCTTGGCCTTGGCGAGATGGGTGAATTTTTTGACCGCGCCGTCGTTATAGAGCAGCGGGTAGTGGCTCATGCTCTCGGTGCCGCCGACGAGGTAGATGTCGCCGCGGCCGGCGGCGATGCGGTCGGCCGCGGTGGTGAGCGACTCGAAGCCGGAGGCGCAGTTGCGGTGCACGGTCATGGCGGGCACGTGCGCGGGCACGCCGGCGCGCAGGGCGATGACGCGGCTGAGGTTGACGGCGTCGATGGGCTGGCCGACGCAGCCGAAGATGATCTCGTCGATGAGCGCGGGATCGAGGCCGGTGCGGGCGAGCAACGCCGCGGCGGCGGTGCGCGCGAGGTCGACGGCGTCGGACGCCGCGAGGTCGGTGCCCATCTTGCAAAACGGGGTGCGCAGGCCGTCGACGATGTAGACCGGGGTGTTGTTCATGGCGTGGAGCGGTGAACGTCCCCGGCCTCACGCCCGGGGCCACTTCCGGACGGGCGGTTGTCGACGACTTTCTGTTCCTTGAGGGCGACGCCGACTTTTTGCAGGGCACGCATCTCCTCGGCGGTGTGGGTGACGATCTTGTTGGGCGTGACCTCGAAGTGCGCGTGGAGCAGCTCGCGTATGGCGTGGTCAAGGTGCCCGGCGGAGGCGTCGCCGGTGGTGGTGACGTGGACGTTGATCTCGTCGAGCGCGAGCGGGTCGTCGTGGGCCTTGCGCAGCTCGATCTGCCAGGCGCCGAGGCCGGGGAGGTCGTCGAGGGCGCGCTCGAGTTCGTTGAAGTCGACGATGGTGCCCTTGATCTTCTGGAAGCGCAGCGAGTGCACGTCGGACACGCGGGAGATCTTGCCGACGAGGCGGGGCAGGCGGCGGCCGCAGCAGGGGCACGGGTCCCAGGTAATGCCTTTTTCGATACGGTCGCCGGTCCGGTAGCGCAGGACAACGGTGCCGCGCTGGTCGAGCGGGGTCCACACGATCTCGCCGCCGACACCGTCGGGCTGCGGTTCGCCGGTCTCTGGGTCGATGACCTCGATGATGCCCTGGTCGGCGTAGAGGTGATAGCCGGGCGGCTCGGTGCCGGGAACGATGGGGCACTCGGTCCAGGCGAACTTGGCCTCGGTGAAACCGTAGGTGGCCATGATGCGCACGCCGGGCGAGCCGAGCTGCTCGCAGAGCGCACCGAGCTTGCGGCGGGTGCCGTCGGGAACCTTGTCGCCGCCGAGCACGAGGATGCGCAGGCCCTCGATGCGTAGCTTCTGCTCCACGGCCTGTTGGAGCACGTGGTAGAGGAAGGTCGGCATGGAAACGAGCACCTGCGGCTTGAGCTTCGTGATGGCGCGCAGGTTGCCCTCGGTGCCCATGACCTTGCCGCCGCCGGTGGCGAGGGCGAAGATGTTCCGGTCGAGGCCGGAGTAATACATATACCAAAACGCCAGGTGGGGCGCGAAGGGGAACATGTTGATCATGCGTTCCTCGCGCTGCACGCCGCCGATCTCGACGATGCGCCCGGAGCCGAGGCCGAGGTGGGCGATGTCGTGCTGGGTGTAGAGGAACGGCACGGGCTCGGTGGAGCGTCCGGTCGTGCTGGTCATGAAGACCGGGCGCCACTCGCGGTCGAGTTCGTCGCGCACGCGGGCCTTGCCGCGAAGCAGCGCGCGCAGGATGACCGATGGGCGGCGGGAGAGCGCGGCGGGCTCGGGCTTGAGCACGAAGTCGAGCGTGCGGCGCGGGTTGTCCTCGGTGGGCAGCAGGTCCTCCTTGGAGGTGAATGGGATTTTTTTGAGGTCGTCGACCGTGCGGATGTCACCGGCGGCCAGGCCGTGTTCCGCGAAGAGGTTTTTGTAGTGTAGTGAAAACGGCAATACGCAGTCGCGCAGGTAGCGGTGGAGGCGGCGGCCCTGGGCGGCGCGGGTGGCGTCGCGGTCGAGGTGCTGCCAGGCGGGGTTTTTGGCGGGGTTCGGCATGGCGGGGCGGGGTTGGCTGGCCGATGGGTTTTATTTAAGCGCAGGGCGGACAAAGCTCAAGCGCCGCGGGTGGTCATTTTATATGGAGGAAGGCGGCGATTTCGTCGCGTCGGGCGGCGGCGTCGCGCGCGCCAAGTTCTAGCAGGCGGGCGATGTAGCGAGGTTGGAAGAGCAGGGTGGCGAGCAGGTCGGCGCGGGGGGACTCGCGAGTGCCGAGGCCGCGGGTGGCGAAACGGAAGGCGAAGGGAAGCTCGCGCTCGAACTCGTTGGCGATGCGGCCGAGATCCTCGGAGGGGCGGATCATGAGCAACTCGACGGGACGCAGGTCAGGCTCGTGGGGATTGGGCGAGGCGCGCACGAGGCGGTTGATGCGCTCGAGGGTGCAGGCGTCGTAGTCGAGCATGTCGAGGAAGATGGCGTCGAGGACCACGCCGAGCACGGTGGCGGGCGGCGGATAGGCGTGGGTGGCGGCGCCGTTGGGGTGCGTTTCGGCCGGCCGGTGCCGCGTGGAGATGGCCAGCATGCGGTCGGCGCGCAGGTGCAGGGCGGGGGAAAGCGGCGCGGTCAGGCGCACGCCGCCGTCGCCATGCCAGTCGGAGCCGAGCTCGACCGCGGGGAAAAACAACGGCAACGCGCACGACGCGAGGATGTGATCAACGCTGAGCACGCAGTTGCGGCTGGCGCGCTCGGCGCGTTCCCACGTTTTGAGATTGGCACCCTGCACCCAGGTTACGGACTGGCCGGTGCGGTAGTTGGTGGTGGTGATGCCGACGGCGGAGAGTCGTCCGCTCTGGAGGTTGGCCTCGATGCCGTGGAGCAGGCCGGAGTCGGTGCGATAGCCGTGCTTGAGGAAGTGTTTGAGCGGGCCGGTGTCGACGAGACCGCGCGTGGGCTGGGCGACTCGGCTGCCGCCGGTGGTGAGCCGCAGCGCCCAGTGGAGCATGTTTTTGAGCAGCGCGGGGAAGTCCGTGCGAAAGACCTGGTCCACGGTGATGGCGCGCCAGAGCGCCTCTAACTGGTCGACCGCGCGTGGGAAGGGATCGTGGGCGTTGGCGAGGAACGCGGCGTTGATCGCGCCGGCCGAGACGCCGGTGAGCACCGGGAAGTTGAGCTCGGGAAAGTCCTTGGCGAGCGAGCGCAAAAATCCCGCCTGGTAGGCGGCGCGAGCACCGCCTCCGCCTAAGACCAACGCCAGCTTGGGGACCGAGGGGTTCATCGGTTTACGGGCTTCGGACGGGGTAACGTCCGAACCTTAGCGTCTTAATCGGATTAAGCGAACGGTTCTTGAAATGAACGTGCGCAAAACTGCTCGCGCATAACCGCACCAAGCTCCGGTGTCGTGCAAGGCCCCGCCGGTCCGCACGGAGCGCCGGGTGTGCAATCATGTGCAGGAGGCCGCCGACGATTCGTGGGGGAGCGACTCGGTGGGTTGGCAGACAGGCTCGTTGGCGGCCAGTCATCAAACCTCACGACGCCGCGGTTGGCGCGTTGTGAACAACTTTCCGGCCGGAAAGCGCTGATTTCATGGGAGTTTTCTTGACCAAAGTGGGTCAAAGTGGGACGAAATGGGGCATCGTGGGGGAACTCGCGGACTAACCGTATCCATGGCACAGCTCGGCAAACCGTTTTACACCGGCCTCTTCAGGCACGGTCTGGACGACAAGAATCGCATGACGATTCCGTCGGCCTGGCGGTCTGCGCACGAAGCGAGCGACACGTTCCTCGCGACCCCGCATCCGGACGGTTACATCGCCATCCTGCCTCCCGCCGAGGTGGAGAAGCTCCATGCCAAGATCGCCGCCATGGCCCTCACCGACAGCGAGGCCCAGGACGTCGCCGCCAGCTTCTTCGCCGCCACCCACGCGTTCACTTTCGACAAGTCCGGCCGCATCGCGCTGACCGACGAGCTGCGCAAGCACGCCGGCATCGACAAGGACGCCGTCCTCGTCGGCTCGATGACCAAGTTCAACATCTACAGCCCCGAGCTGTGGGAAAAGCGCCAGCAGCGCATGTCTGGCGAAAACCTCGGCGCCGCGATGCGCCGCATCGGAATCTGAGCATGAACGCCTTCAACTCAGACCACCCGAACCGCGCCAAGGCCGCCCGTTCCGGGTCGGCTGTCCGCATCCGCGCCGCCGCCTCGGCCCTCGTCATCCGCCAACGCCCGCTGCCCGCCCTGCGCCGCGTGGGTCAACCGCAACAACCGGAGCCCGCCCATGCGCTGCGCGCCGCCTGAACCCGTTGCCACGATGACACCCGGCCACACCTCGGTTTTGCTGCGCGAGTGCGTCGACCTGCTCGCCCCCCGGGCCGGCGCGCGTTTCCTCGACGGCACCTTCGGCGGCGGCGGTCACACCCGCGCCCTGCTCGAGTCGGCCGCCGGCGTGCAGGTCATCGCGCTCGACCGCGACCCGGCCGCGCAGCCCCGCGCCGCCGCGCTCTCCGCCGAGTTCGGCGACAACTTCCGCCTCATCGACTCCGACTTTGGAGACCTCGCCCGGCTCGACACCGGCGCCAAGCTGGACGGCGCCCTCTTCGACCTCGGGGTCTCTTCCTTTCAACTCGACGACGCCGAGCGCGGCTTCTCCTTCCGCAACGACGCCCCCGCCGACATGCGCATGGACCCCCGCCGCGGCGTCTCCGCCGCCCAATGGCTTGAGACCGCCGCCGAGGACATGCTCGTGCGCGCCGTGCGCGACTTCGGCGAGGAGCACCACTGGCGCCGCGTCGTGCGCGCCATCGTCGCCGCCCGCGGCACCGGCGCGCTCGCCCGCACCGCCTCGCTCGCCGAGACCATCGCCGCCGCCATTCCCGCCAAGGATCGCTTCGGCTCCCGCATTCATCCGGCCACCCGCGCCTTCCAGGGCATCCGCATCGCGGTCAACGACGAGATCGGCGCCATCGAGCGCGCGCTCCCCGTCGCCTTCGACCGCCTCGCGCCCGGCGGCGTGCTCGCCGTCATCAGCTTCCACTCCCTCGAGGATCGTCCCGTCAAACAGCTCTTCCGCCGCCTCTGCGGCCGCCCCGAGGGCAAGCAGGACAACCGCCCCGCCGACCTGCGCGTGCAGCTCGCCGAGGACCTCACCCGCAAGCCCGTGACCCCCGGCGACGACGAACTCGCCGCCAACCCCCGCAGCCGCTCCGCCAAACTCCGCGCCATCCGCAAACTTTAACCGACCTCCCACGACCGTCCTCCGCGACACTCCCGCCATGAACACCACCGGCAAAAACGCCTTCATCAACCAGCTCTTCGTCTACGTGCTGGTCGGCGTCTGCCTGAGCGGCAGCGCCGGCCTCGGTGCGGTCTGGCTGCGTCACCAGATTTCCATTACGGCCAACCACACCCGCCGCCTCGAGGTCCGCCTCGCCGAGGCCGAGCGCCGCCTGGCCGAGGTCACCACCTACGTCGCCGCCGAGCAGTCGCCCGACGCCCTCGAGCGCCGCAACCGCGAGATGCAGCTCGGCCTCGTCATGCCGCGCGAGCCCCAGGTCGTGCGCGTCGCCGAGTCCCCCGAGCGCCGCCTCGCCGCCAAGCGCAACGCCGATCTCTTCGCCGACGAGTCCGTCGCGACCCCCGTCCGCTTCACGCTCACTGGAGGAGCGCGCCAACGCCAATGACCCAGCGCGGCTTCGCCAGCAACTACCGGATCGTGCTCGTGGCGGGCGCCCTCTTCGCGTCCCTCGGCTGCGTGGCCCTCCGCCTGGCCGACCTCCACGTCTTCAGCCGCGACTACTACGTCTCCCAGATCGAGCGCGCCCGCTACCGTATCGACGTCGAGACCGCCCGTCGCGGCGACATCCTCGCGTCCAACGGCGACGACATCCTCGCCACCTCGCGCAGCCTCATCCAGCTCGGCGTCGACCCGCAGTCCCTCCGCGAGGAGGACCGCGCCAAGTGGCCCGAGCTCGCCCGCCTGGTCAACATCCCGCTCGCGCAGCTCACCGCCGTCTTCGAGACCAAGACCCGCCCCGTCGCCGACGAGAACGCCGGCGACTCCGGCCGCCTCATCCGCTGGGCCAAGCTCAGCGACTCCGTCGAGGAGTCCGTCTACGCCGAGATCCTCAAGCTCGGCGTCAAGGGCGTCTACGGCAACCGCACCTACACCCGCGCCTACCCGCACAACAGCCTCGCCTCCCACGTCATCGGCTTCGTCAACAAGGAGGGCCAGCCCTCCGGCGGCGTCGAGGCCTTCGCCGACTTCTATCTGCGCGGCCGCGACGGCTGGCGAGAGTCCGAGAAGGACGGCCTGCGCCGCGAGCTCGCCCAGTTCCGCACCCGCGAGGTGCCCGCCGCAGACGGTTACAGCGTCGTGCTCTCCATCGACTCGGTCATCCAGCACATGGTCGACGAGGAGCTCGCCGCCATCGCGCAGAAATTCAAGCCCCAGAAGGCCACCATCATCGTCTCCGATCCGCACACCGGCTTCATCCTCGCGCTCGGCAACTACCCGACCTTCGACCTCAACGCGTTCTCGACGACCCCCATCGCGCACCAGCGCAACATCGCCGCCGCCGACCTCTACGAACCCGGCTCCACCTTCAAGATCGTGCCCGCCGCCATGGCGCTCAACGAGGGCCTCGTCGCCCCCGGCACGCGCCTGCCCTGCAACCAGGAGACCGTCGCCTACAACGGCCGCGAGCTGCGCCTCATGCGCGACGACCACGCCTCGCCCATTCCGCTCACCGTCGCGCAGATCATCAGCCACTCCAGCAACAACGGCGCGGCCCGCCTCGCCATGCTCGCCGGCGACCGCAAGCTCTACGACTACGCGCGCGCCTTCGGCTTCGGCGAGCAGACCGGCTTTCCCCTCGGCTACGAGGGCTCCGGCCTCTTCAACCCGGTCAACAAGTGGAGCGGCATCGACATCACCCGCATCCCCGCCGGCTACTCCATCGCGGCCACCCCGCTGCAAATCCACTACGCCATGGCGACCATCGCCAACGACGGCGTGCTCATGCGCCCGCAGGTCATCCGCGAGGTGCGCGACACCTCCGGCGAGACCGTCTTCCAATTTGGCCCCGCCACCCGCCGCGCCGTCGTCTCGCCCGAGACCGCCCGCGTGATGGCCCGCATGCTCGAGGGCGTCGTCACCGAGGGCACCGGCAAGGTCACCAACATCCCCAACTTCGAGGTCGCCGGCAAGACCGGCACCGCTCAGAAGCTCATCGACGGCCGGTATTCAAACCGCAACCACGTCGGCTCCTTCGTCGGCTTCTTCCCCGCGACCAATCCCCGCGCCGTCATCAGCGTCATCGTCGACGACGGCCGCCCGCCCTCCGGCGGCAACGCCTACGGCTCGGTCGTCGCCGCGCCCAGCTTCAAGCGCATCGCGGAGCAACTCATTCAGTATCTCGACATCAAGCCCGCCGCGTCCTCCGCCAGCGGCGGCCTGCTCGCCATGCAAGGAGGCCGCCAATGATCGGTTACCTCACGCAAAACCACGGACTCATCCAGGCCTTCACCCAGCAACCGCGCGCCGTCTCCGCCGCCGCCGGCAAGCGCCGCGCCCGCTCCACTTCCAACCGCGTCTTCAAAATGGCCCCCCAACTCTCCGACCTGTTTCCCGAGGGCGAGGTGCTCGCCGTGCGCGGTGAGCTCGCGCGCCCCATCTCCGGCATCGTGATGGACAGCCGCCGCGTCGTGCCGGGCAACGTCTTCTTCGCGCTCCCCGGCCTGCGCACCACCGGCGCCGGCTACATCGACGAGGCCGTCAGCCGCGGCGCGGTCGCCGTCATCGTCGCCGACATCCCCAAGCACACGCCCTCCAAGGTCACCTTCGTGCAGGTCGCCGACCCGCGCGCCACGCTCGCCCGCGTCGCCCGCCGCTACTACAAGACCCCCGACCGCGACCTCGAGGTCGTCGGCGTCACCGGCACCAACGGCAAGACCACCGTCTCCCACCTCACCAAGCTCTTTCTTGAGGAAGACCGCCGCGTCGGCCTGCTCGGCACCATCAACTACGACCTTGGCGCCCGCACCGTGCCGTCGTTCAAGACCACGCCCGAGTCGATCGACATCTACGGCATGCTCGCCCAGATGCGCGACGCCGGTTGCCGCGAGGCCGTCATGGAGGTCAGCTCCCACGGCATCGACCAGAAGCGCGTGCTCGACCTCGATTTCCGCGTCGCCGTCTTCACCAACCTCACCCGCGACCACCTCGACTACCACCCCGACATGGAGTCGTATTTCGAGGTCAAGAGCCGCCTCTTCACCGGCGTCTCCGGCCGCCCGCCGCAGCTCTGCGTCATCAACCGCGACGACGCCCACGGCCGCCGCCTCCTCGGCATGGTCCCCGCCGGCGTGCGCACGCTCACCTATGGCGAGTCGACCGAAGCCGATGTGCGCGCGGAGAATATCGAACTCGGTTTCAAGCACACCGCCTTCACCCTTGTCTGGGCCGACGGCCGCGCCGAGGTCCGCTCGCCGCTCGTCGGCCGCTACAACGTCGCCAACATCCTCGCCGCCGCGGCCGCCGCCATCGGCATGGGCCGCGACCCGCACCGCTTCCTCGCCAAGCTCGCCGACTTCGGCGGCGTCGCCGGCCGCATGGAGCGCATCGAGGAAGGCCAGGAGTTCAACGTGCTCGTCGACTACGCGCACACCGACGACGCCCTCGACCACGCCGTCGGCATGCTCCGTGCCATCACGCCCGGCCGCCTCTTCGTCGTCTTCGGCTGCGGCGGCAACCGCGACCGCGCCAAGCGCCCGCTCATGGTGGGTGCCGTGCAAAAGCACGCCGACTTCGCCTTCGCCACCGCCGACAATCCCCGTGGCGAGTCGCTCACGCAGATCTTCGACGACATGAAGACCGGCGTCACCCAGCCAGGCAAAATCACCTGGATCGAGGACCGCCGCCGCGCCATCAGCCTGGCGCTCGACATGTGCAAGCCCGGCGACTCGCTCCTCGTGGCGGGCAAGGGACACGAGACGTATCAGGAATTCGCCGACACGGTCACCCCGTTCGACGACCGCCAGGTCGTGCGCGAGCTCCTCGACATCAAGCAACTTCGAAACGGGTGATGCCAAGTGCCGCGCTTCGATCCTCAACTCCTCGCCAACTGGACGTCCGGTAGCTGGACGTCTTTTCCTGTGAAGCCCGTCACCGGCTTCACGATGGACTCGCGCTCCCTGCGCGCGGGCGAGGTGTTCGTGGCGATCCAGACCGCGAAGCGTGACGGGCATGACTTTCTCCCGCAGGCCGCGGCCGCCGGCGCCGCCGCCGCGCTCGTCGCGCGCGCCGTGCCTGGCGTCGACCTGCCGCAGCTCGTGGTCGCCGATCCGCTCAAGGCCTTTCAAGCCATCGCCCGCGCGCATCGCTGCGCGTTCAAGGGACCGGTCGTCGGTATCACCGGCAGCGCCGGCAAGACCTCGACCAAGAACCTGCTCGCGCTCCTGCTCGGCGGTGTGGAGGGCGGCGTGCTGGCCACCGAGGGCAACCTCAACAACCATCTCGGCGTGCCGCTCACGCTCACCAAGCTCGACCACGACGCGCATCGCTTCGCCGTGATCGAGGCCGGCATCAGCGAGCCCGGCGACATGGTCCCGCTGGCGGACATGATCCTGCCCGACATCTCCATCGTCACGCTGGTCGCGCCCGCGCACATCGAGGCGCTCGGCTCGGTCGAAGGCGTCGCCGAGGAGAAGGCCCGCCTGCCCGCCGCCACCCGCGCCGGCGGCGTCGCGGTTTTCCCGCGCCAGTGCGCGCAGTTCACCCCGTTCCGCAAGCTCGGCGTCGACACCATGATCGTCGAGCCCGCCGACGTCATTCGTCCGGCCCGACCGCCCGAGGACCGCGTCTATTTCACCGTCACCCACCGCGGCGCCGAGACCGCGCTGGCCATCGCCTACGGCGAGCCTCCGCCCCTCGTGTTCACCTGCCGGCGCGTGTCCGAGGGCATGGCGCAGAACGCCGTGCTCGCCGTGTGCGCCGCGCTTTGGCTTGGCGTCGATCCGGCCGACATCCGCGCGCGCCTCGCCGGCTGGACACCCGCCGCGCTGCGCGGCGAGATCCGCCGCGACGCCGACGGACGCTTTCTCTACCTCGACTGCTACAACGCCAACCCCGCCGCCATGACCGACGCGCTCGACGCCTTCGCCGGCGTCGCGCCCGCCGAGGAGCCGCGCCTCTACGTGCTCGGCTGCATGGGCGAACTCGGCGCGCAGAGCCCGATGCTCCACCGCGCGCTCGGCCGCAGCCTCCGCCTGCGTGAGGAGGATCGCGTGATCGTGATCGGCGACGACGCCGAGCAGGTCCGCCTCGGCGCGCTCGAAGGCGGCGTCGCCGGTGACCAGATCGCCGTCGCGGCGGACCTCGGCGCCGTTCGTGAGCGATTGGTAAATTTCCACGGCGCGGTTTTCATCAAGGGCAGCCGGCGTTACCAACTCGAGACCCTGGTGGCCGGCGAGGCCGCCGCCCACTGATCCATTTTCGATGCTCAGCTACCTTTCCCAATTCGAGGAGTTTTTCGGCCCGCTGCGTTTGCTGCGGTTTATCACCGTGCGCGCGTTGCTCGCGGCGGGCGTGGCCACGGTGTTCGGTTTTATCATCGCGCCGTTCCTCATCGCCAAGCTCCGCCAGCTCAAGTTCGGCCAGCACTACGACGACGACCGCACCGGCGATCTCGCGTCGCGCTTCGACAAGAAAAACACGCCGACGATGGGCGGCCTGTTGATTTTCTTCTGCGTGTTCTTCGCGACCGTGCTCTGCGCCGCGCCCAACATCTGGGTGATCGTCGCGCTGTTCGTTTACTCGGCCCTGACCGCGGTTGGCTTTCGCGACGACTACCTGAAGGCGGTAAAGAAAAACCGCGACGGCATCTCGTCGAAGGAAAAGATGTTTTGGCAGACGTTGACGACGGTCGTCGCGCTCGGCGCGCTCATGTGGCACCCCGACAGCGCCGACAAGATCCGCGAGTTCTGGGTCCCGTTCTTCAAGGAGCCGGTTTACATCTTCGCCGGCGTGTTCGGCGTGATCGCGTTGTTCATTTTTGTGTTCTTCTGGTTGGTCGGTTTCAGCAACGCCATCAACCTCACCGACGGCCTCGACGGGCTCGCCATCGGTTGCACGATCACCGTCGCGCTCGTCTACGGCCTCATGGCCTACGCGGCCGGCAACACCAAGATCGCCGACTACCTGCTCATCAGCTACGTTCCCGGAGTGGGGGAGTTGGCCATCATCTGCTCGGCGCTGGTCGGCGCTGGCATGGCGTTCCTGTGGTATAACTCGCACCCGGCCGAGGTCTTCATGGGCGACACCGGCTCGCTGGCCATCGGCGGCCTCATCGGCGTGATCGCCTTCATGGTGCAGCAACCGCTGACCCTCGTGATCGTCGGCGGCGTGTTTGTCGTCGAGGCCGTGTCGGTCATCATCCAAGTCGGCTGGTTCAAATACACCCGCAAGACCACCGGCACCGGGCAGCGCTTCTTCCTGATGGCGCCGATCCACCACCACTTCCAAAAAAAGGGCTGGCCCGAGACCAAGGTCGTTTTGCGCTTTTGGGTGATCTCGCTCATGTGTGCGCTGGCCGGCCTCGCCACGCTGAAGCTCCGCTGAATTCAAACCCCATGGAAACGAATCTTAACGCAAAGACGCAAAGGCGCGAAGATCGCAAAGGTTTCGGAATCACCGCATCCGACTGCTTTCCTTGCGACCTCTGAGCCTTAGCGCCTTTGCGTTAAAACTCCGATCATCTCTTCGTCATGAAACCCACCGTCCCCGTCTTTCTCCAACCGCTGCTCGCCGACCATCCGGTCGCCGTGTTCGGCGGCGGCGTGAGCGGACGCGGCGTGGTCGCGCTGGCCGGGTGGCTGGGCGCCAAGAGTAAGGTCTTCGACCAGGCGGCCGGCGACGCGTTTCACGCCGCCGACGCGCAGGCGCACCGGCTCGTGGTGTTTTCGCCCGGCTTTGCGCCGACCCACCCGTGGCTGACCGCCGCGCGCTCGGCCGGCTGCGTTTGTATCGGCGAGCTGGACTTCGCCTCGCTGTTCTGGCGCGGGCCGGTCGTCGCCGTCACCGGCACCAACGGCAAGACCACCCTCGTCGAGTTCCTGACCCACGCGCTCAAGTCTATCGGCGTCGACGCGACCGCGACCGGCAACATCGGCCGCTCCTTTTGCCAGCTCGTGGTCGACCGCTCCGGCGGCGGACCCGACTCGACCGCCGTGTGCGAGGTCAGCTCGTTCCAGGCCGAAACACTGCGCCACTTCCGCGCCGACTCGGTCATCTGGACCAACTTCGCCGAGGACCACCTCGAGCGTCATGGTTCGATGGATACGTATTTCCTCGCCAAGTGGCGCCTGTTCGAGCGCGCCATCGGCGGCCACGTCTACGCCGGCTCCAGCGTGTGGCGCCACGCCGAGCGGGTGGGGCAGCCGTTGCCCGCCGAGGCCATGGTCGACACCGAGGAACAGTCGGGCGACCTGCTGCTGCAAGGCACGGCCTTCGCCGCCTATCCGCAGCGCGAGAACTTCCTGTTGGCCGACGCCTGGTGGCGCGGGCAAAACCTCCGCGAGGGCGCGCTCTACGCCGCCGCGCACACCTTCCGGCTCGCCGATCACCGCCTGCAAAAGGTCGCCATCACTCCGCCGGGCGTCACCTGGTGGAACGATTCCAAGGCCACCAATTTCCACGCCGTCGAGGCCGCGCTCGGCTCCTTCGCCGAGCCCGTCGTGCTCATCGCCGGCGGCAAGTCCAAGGGCGGCGACGTCGGCGCGTTCGTGAAGCGCATCGTCCCGCGCGTGCGCCACGCCCTGCTCATCGGCGAGACGCGCAACGTGCTCGCGCTCTTCTGCGCCCAGCACGGCGTCGCCTACACGTTGTGCGACGATCTCGCCGCCGCGGTGACCGCCGCCGCCGGGCTCGCCGGACCCGCCGGGCACGTGCTGCTCAGCCCCGGTTTCGCCAGTTTTGATCAGTTCTCCGGTTACGCCGATCGTGGCGAGCGCTTCGTGAAGCTCGTCAACGACTTGGGCGTCGATTCCGTTTTGGTATAGCTCTCAACAACCCACCGCACCTACACTCACCGTCATGAAAATCCTCCAGATCTTCGGAATCGTCGCCGCCGTGCATGCGGGACTCTTCCTCTTCCTTTTCGCCGTTCCCGGCTGCCGTTCCTCGGGCAAGGCCCCCGCCGCCAACACGCCCCCGGCCACCGTCGAGACCCTGCCCGCCTACAACTCCGAGCCGATCACGCCGTCGCTCGTCGGCACGCCCGCGCTGGACGACGCCTCGCTCAACCCCGCCGTCGCGCCCGCCTACTCCTCGTCGGTCACTCCGACCACCCCCGGCCGCTACGCGCCGACCCGCCCCGGCAGCACCGCAGCCGCCACCGTCACCACGCCCTCCACCCCCTCGGCCGACGTGCAGCCCGTCTCGACCTACACGGTCGCCAAGGGTGACAGCCTCTGGGCCGTCGCCAAGAAGCACGGCGTCACCGTCGCCGAGCTCGCCGCCGCCAACAACCTCTCCGAGAAGGCCGGCCTGCGCATCGGCCAGACCCTCATCGTCCCCGGCGGCGAGCCCGACCTCGCCCCCTCCGCCGCGGAGACCGCCGCCGTGGCCGTCAACGGCAAGTCCTACACCGTCATGCCCGGCGACACCCTCAGCGGCATCGCCAAGAAACAGGGCACCAGCGTCACCGCCCTGCGCGCCGCCAACGGTCTCAAGAGCGACATGCTCCGCGCCGGCCAGACCCTGATCGTGCCCGCCGGCTCCGCCGCTCCCGCCGCGGCCGCCGCCACAACCTCCGCTCCCCGGTCCGTCGCGACCGGCTCGCTGACCCACAAGGTCATGCCCGGCGACACCCTCGGCGCCATCGCCCGCAAATACAACGTGACGGTCGGCGAGCTCGCCACCGCCAACAACATCACCGACCCGACCCGTCTGCGCGCCGGTCAGGACCTGCGCATCCCGGGTTGGCAGGCCCCGCCGTCCGGCGCCGCCGGCCGCCCCGCCGCCGTCACGCCGGTGACCCCGGCCCCGACGCCCGCGCCCACGCCCTCGGTCTTCACCCCCGAGCCCGTCGTGCCCGAGACCTTCGTGCCCTCCGAGGCCGTCGTCCCCGAGGAAACCGTGGTTCCGGAGGCCGTCGTGCCCGCGCCGATCGACGAGGACGCGCCCATCGTGCCCGTCGAGTCCAGCGAGGCTCCCCGCGTTTACTGACGCCGCCCGGCCGCTCCTCGCCGTATTCAGTTTTTAACCACCCAACCGCCACCGCCGACCCGCCCGCGCCGACATGGTCCGATCCGCCTCCGCGTCCGTTTCCGACGAACGGCCGCGTCTCGCCCTGACACCCGCCGCCGTCATCGTGATGTGCGCGGTCGCGCTGGCGATCCTTGGTCTGACCACGCTCTTCAGCGCCACGATCTCGTTTCAGCAGGGCCCGTTTTCGTATCTGGCCAAGCAGATCGTCGGCATGTTCCTCGCGGTGGGCGCGGCGTGGGTGACCAGCCGGCTCAACCTCGACTTCCTGCGCAACTACGTCTGGCTGCTGGCCATCGCGACCATCGTGTTGCTGATCGCGGTGCTGATCCCCGGCATCGGCGTGTCGGTCAACGGCAGCCGGCGCTGGCTGGGCCTCGGGCCGCTGCGGTTGCAGATCTCGGAGTTCGCCAAGATCGGCATGGTCTTCTGCCTGGCGCACTACCTGGCGCTCAACCAGAGCCGCATCGAGTCGTTCAAACACGGCTACGTGATCCCGCTGGGCATCATCGGCGCGTTTGCTGGCTTCGTGTTTTTGCAACCCGACTTCGGCACCACGGCGCTGATCGGCGCGGTGGGCTTGGTGCTGTTGTTTTTGGCCGGCGCGCGCTGGCGCTTCATCCTGCCGACCGTGGCGCTGGGCGGCGCGTTCTTCACCATCGCGGTGATGCTCAACCCGAACCGCCTGCGACGCTTCCTCGGGTTTCTTGACGTCGAGGAGAACAAGCTCGGCACCGCCTATCAGCTCTACCAGTCGCTGCTGGCCTTCGCCGCGGGCGGACTCGAGGGCGCCGGGCTGGGGCAGGGGAGGCAGCAGATGCACTTCCTGCCCGAGGCGCACACCGACTTCATCTTCGCCGTCATGGGCGAGGAGCTGGGCCTGATCGCCACGCTCGGCGTGGTCGTGTTGTTCACGGTTATCCTGATCGCCGGGCTCATGCACCTGCGCAAGGCGCCCAATCTCTTCGACTACCTGCTGGTCGCCGGTTGCATCAGCATCATCACGCTGCAGGCCATCATCAACCTTGGCGTCGTCACCGGCCTGCTGCCGACCAAGGGCATGTCGCTGCCGTTCATCAGCGCGGGCCTCTCGAACCTTTTGCTCATGGGCATTCTGATCGGCATCATCCTCAACACCCAGCGCCGCTGGTCGGGCGTGCGCCTCGGCCACGACCGCCAGCTCGGAGGAAGCCGCCGATGAGCGAGCGCGGAGTTGTCTTGCTTTCCTGCGGTGGCACCGGCGGGCATCTCTCGCCGGGCATTGCCATGGCCGAGGGACTCGCCGCGCGCGGCCACACGCCGGTGCTGATCATCAGCCGTAAGAAGGTCGACGCGCGCCTCGTCGAAAAATACCCGCACCTGCGCTTCGAACGCCTGCCGGGCGCGCCGCTGGCGTGGGACCCGAAGGGCTTTTGTCGTTTCGTCGGCACGCAGACGCAGGCCTTCGCCGCGGGCGTGAAACTGGTGCGTTCGCTCAAGCCCTCCGCGGTCGTCGGCTTCGGCGGCTTCACCACCGCGGGCGTGATCATCGCCGGCTGGCTCTTCCGCGTGCCGGTCGCGTTGCACGAGGCCAACCGCGTGCCCGGCCGCGCCATCCGCCTGATGTCGCGTCTGGCGAAGCGCGTGTGGCTGCCGCCCGGCGTTGCGCTGCCCGGCGTGAAGGCGGAAAAAATTCGCCCCGCCGGCCTGCCGGTGCGCGCCGAGATCACCCGCCGCGACCGCGCCGCCGCCTGCGCCGCGCTCGGGCTCGATCCGGCGTTCAAGGTGATCGTCATCTTCGGCGGCAGCCAGGGCGCCGCCTCGCTCAACGACTGGGCGCGTCGCGAGGCCGCCGCGTTCGCCGCCGACGGCGTGCAGATTTATTGCGTCACCGGCCTCGGCAACGGCGAGCCCGGCGTCGTGGCCAACCCCGGACCCGGCGGCGCGACCGTGCGCTCCGTGTATTCGTCTTTCTGTGACACGGTGGCCGACCTGCTTTCCGCGGCCGATCTGGTCGTCGGGCGCGCCGGCGCCGGCACCATCGCGGAGTGCACCCGCTGCCGCGCGCCCGCGGTGTTGGTGCCGTATCCGTTCGCGGCCGACAACCACCAGCAGGCCAACGCCGCCTACTTCGTCGAACACGGCGGCGGCGTGCTGTTGCCGCAGGAGCGCCTCGGCGAACTGACCGCCACCGTGCGCGGCGTGATCTTTGACGACGCGAAGCTCGCCGCCTTTCGCGACAACCTCGCCCGCCTCGACGGCGAACACGGTCTCGACGCCCTGCTCGACGACCTCGACACGATCCGCCGATGACCGCTGCCGCCGCCACGACCAACGCCACCAACGCCAAGACCCTGCGGCTTTTCGACCGCGACGTGCGCTCTGTGCACGCGCTCGGCGTGGGCGGCATGGGGTTGGGGCCGCTGGCGATTTACCTGGCCGGACTCGGACTGCGCGTGTCGGGCGGCGACGACGGCATGAGCGCGCCGATGCGCCGCCAACTCGTGCGTGCGGGCGTGGAGTTGACCGCGACCGACGCGTTGCCGGACGGCGTCGACCTCGTGGTGATTTCCTCGGCGATTCATCACGGTCATCCCGGTTTGGCGCGGGCCATCGCGCACGGCACGCCGGTGGTGCGGCGCGGCGAGTTGCTCGCCGAGGTCGCGAAGGGTCGCAAGCTGGTCGCCGTCTGCGGTTCGCACGGCAAGACCACCACCAGCGCGATGCTCGCCATGGCGTTGCGCGCGGTCGGCGGCGTGGCCGGTGACGACGCCGGCTACGTGCTCGGCGGCCTGCTCGCCGACGAGTCGATCCCGCCCGCGCGCGCCGGCGCCGGCGACTGGCTGGTCGCCGAGATCGATGAGAGCGACGGCACGATCAAGCACTTCAACCCCGAGCTCACGGTGGTCGTGAACCTCGACTGGGACCACCCCGACCACTACCGCCGTCCGGAGGACCTGGAGGCGGCGTTCGCGGGACTTTTTCAACGCACACGTGGCGACGTGCTCGTGCACGCCGGTTGCGCCTGGTCGACGCGCGCGCTGGCCGCGGCGGGGCGCGCGGGCGTGACGTTTGGCGCGGGTGGTGACTTCGCGTTGGAGTCGGTCGCGGCCGACAACCACGGCCTGAGCCTGCGACTCGGCGGACGCTTCGCAGCCGACACCGCCAAGGTGCGCGCGTGGGGCGATTTCAACGCGCTCAACGCGGTCGCGGCCGGCGCGGCGGCATCGCTCATGGGCGTCGCGTGGCGGCAGGATTTGCTGGCGGCGTTTCCCGGTGTGCGTCGTCGCCAGACCGTGCTCGCGGCCGATCCCGGCGTGACCGTCATCGAAGACTATGCCCACCACCCGGCGGAGATCCGGGCGCTGCTCGCGGGCCTGCGCGCCCGGCAGGGCGGGGGAGCGTTGCGCGTGGTGTTTCAACCGCATCGCTTCAGCCGCACGCGTCAGTTTCGGGACGAGTTTGCCCGCGCGCTCTCGGTCGAGGGCGTGGCCGAGTTGACGTTGTTGGAGGTTTACGGAGCGGGCGAGGCACCCATCGAGGGCGGCACGACCGCCGATTTGGCCGACTGCGTGCGGCGGATCGCGCCGGGGTTGCCGTTGACGGTCGCGCCGGCGGGCGACGAGGCCGGGGCGCTTGCCGCGTTGGGTGCGCGTGTGCGGCCCGGCGACCTGGTGGCGTTTGTCGGGGCGGGCGACATCGAGACGTTTGGGCGACGCTGGGCGGCTGCGCGGCGTTGGGACGCGTTGGCGGCGACGCTGGCGGCGGCGGTTTCGTCCGGAACGACGATCAAGCGCGAGGAACCGCTCGGCCCGAAGACCACCATGCGCGTCGGCGGCGCGGCGCGGCTTTATGCCGATCCGGCGGGCGTGGACGATTTGCAGGCGTTGTTGCGCGCGGCCAAGGCCGCCGGCGTGCCGGTGTGGCTGCTCGGTCGTGGGTCCAACCTCATCGTGGTCGACGAGGGCGTGGACGGTCTGGTCATCAGCCTGCGCGACGCGGCGTGGGCGGGCTTCGAGCCGTTGCCCGACGGCCGCGTGCGTGTTGGCGCGGGTCTGCGCTTGAAGGAGCTGTGCGGCAAGGCGATCAAGGCCGGCCTCGGCGGCTTCGAGTTTTTGGAGGGCATCCCGGGCAACGTCGGCGGCGCGCTGCGCATGAACGCCGGCGCGATGGGCGGGTGGATGTTTGACGTCGTCGATTCGGTCGACCTGCTGACGTTGGATGGCGAACCGCTGACGCTGCGCCGCGAGCAGATGCATGTCGGCTACCGGCACTGCCACGAGCTCGAGTCGGCCATCGCCATCGGGGCGGTGCTGCGTCCGTCCGGCGAAAAACTCTCCGACGAGGTCTCGCGTCAGGTCGACGTCTACCGCGACAAGCGCAAGAGTTCCCAGCCGCGCGAGCCGAGCGCCGGTTGTATTTTCAAAAACCCCGACGGCGACTCCGCGGGCCGCTTGATCGACACCGCCGGCCTCAAGGGCACGCGGGTGGGGGACGCCGAGGTCTCGCCGGTGCACGCCAACTTCATCGTCAACCACGGCGACGCCACCGCCGCCGACATCATTGCGCTCGTCCGCCAGGTGCGCGCCCGCGTGCAGGCGGCCCACGGCGTGCTGCTCGAACCCGAGGCGCTGCTCTACGGCGGCGACTGGCCGGACGTGCTCTGAACAACCCCGCGCCTCAACGATCACCGCCCGTTCACCCATCTTCACGACGACCATGCCCACCACTCCCATCATCACGGTCTTTTGCGGAGGCGTCTCGCCCGAGCGCGAGGTTTCGCTCGGCTCCGGTCTGGCGTCGGCGGTCGCGCTCTCGCGCCTCTGGCCGACGCGGCTGGTGCGCATCGACGAGGCGGCGTTGCCCGCCGGCCTGGACTCCGACCGCGACGTGGTTTATTCGACGCTGCACGGCACCTTCGGCGAGGACGGCGGCATGCAGACGTTGCTCGACGAGGCGGGTTTTCACTACGCCGGCTGCCGGGCCGACTCCAGCGCGTTGACCATGGACAAGAGCCGCACCAAGGCCGCCTGCGGCGCCGCCGGCGTGCGCGTGGCCGCCGAGCTGACCTTTTCCGCCGACGCCAAGCCCACCGCCGACGCCGTGGCCGACGCCCTCGGCGAGCGCGTCGTCATCAAGCCCAACGACCAGGGCAGCAGCGTCGGCCTCGTGCTCGCCACCGGCCGCGCCGAGATCGCCGCCGGACTCGCCGGCATCACCGCCGGCAACTGGATCGCCGAGCCCTGGCTCAAGGGCCGCGAGCTCTCCATCGGCGTGTTGGCGGGCAAGGCCCTCGGTGTCGTCGAGATCCGCCCCAAGTCCGGCGTCTACGACTTCACCAGCAAATACACCAAGGGCATGACCGAGTATCTCGCGCCCGCGCCGCTCGACGCCGAGGCCACCGAAAACGTGCGCCGCGCCGCCGAGACCGCCTTCGCCGCCTGCGGCTGCCGCGACTATGCCCGGGTCGACTTCATTCTTTGCGGCCGCGACGAGCTTTATTTGCTCGAAATAAACACCCTCCCCGGCATGAAGGAAACCAGCCTGCTGCCGATGAGCGCACGTTGCGCGGGGTTCGATTTCACCGACTTGGTCCGGGAACTGGTCAGCCCGGCCGTGCAACGTTTTCGGGAGGGGCTGCAATCCGAGAATCCATGAGTTCAGCCACAGCCAACACCCAACGCACCCGCACGTGGCGCGACATCCAGCAGGAAGTCGCCCCCCGCTCGATGTCGCGCGAGGGCAAGAAGCGCCACCGGCTGGCCTCCCTGCGCCTGTTCCTCGGCGTCGTCGCGCTCGGTGCCCTCGGCTGGGGCGGTTACGAAATCTGGAAGCTCACCCGCGAGTCCCCGGCCGGCCTCGCCGCCGCCAGCCAAAGCGAACCCCTGCGCGAAATTCTTCTCAAGACCGACGGCGTGCTCGACCTCGCCCGCGTCGAGTCCGTGCTCGGCATTCCCCCCGGCACGCCGTTGATGAATCTCGACCTCGCCGCGCTCCATCGCGCACTCGTCGCCTCCGGCCAGGTGCGCACCGCCGTGCTCGCCCGCCAGTTCCCCGACAAGCTCTCCGTCACGGTCGAGGAGCGCACCCCCGTCCTGCGCGTCGTCGTGCGCGGCGACGACGGCAAGCCCGCCGCCCTGCTCGTCGCCCGCGACGGCACCGTGTATCAAGGCCACGGATACGACCACGCGCTCGTCTCCTCGTTGCCCTACCTCGACGGCGTTCGCCTCGTGCGCGACACCGCCGGCTACCAGCCCGTGCGCGGCATGGAGACCGTCGCCGACCTGCTTGGCACCGCGCTCGCCGGCACGCCCGCGCTCTACCGCGACTTCCAGGTCGTCTCGCTCGCCCGCCTCGCCACCGACGGCGAGATCGTCGTGAAGACCGGCCAGGTCGAGTCCGTCACCTTCGGCACCCGCGAGGACTTCTACCGCCAGCTCGCCAAGCTCGACCTCATCCTCGAGGAGATGCGCCGCCCCGCCGGCGCCGCGCCCATCAAGGCCATCAACCTCGCCGTCGGCGGACGCCAGGTTCCCGTCTCGCTGGCCGACGCCACGCCCGCCGCCTCGACCCCCGCCCGCCAGCCCGCCGCCCCGTCGTTTTTCGTTCCCTCCCAAACCGCTCCCGCCTCCCGCACCCGTGATTTCTAAATCCAAGTTCATCGGCGCCGTCGAAATCGGCACCTCCAAGGTCACCGTTCTGGTGGGCGAGCTCACCAACGGACGCAGCCTCCACATCATCGGCCTCGGCCAGTTCCCCTCCCGCGGCGTCATCAAGGGCAGCGTGGCCGACTTCAAGGCCGCCAGCGACGCCACCCACCGCGCCCTGCTCGACGCCGAGAAGCGTGCCGGCGTGCGCATCGACGAGGTCTACCTCGCCCAGAGCGGCGGCCACATCGACGGCTTCTACAACGAGGCCGCGGTCAACGTCGCCGCCGCCGACAACATGGTCAGCCAGGTCGACATCGACACCGTCTGCAAGCTGGCCATGTCCAAGAACCTCCCGGCCGGCCGCATCGTCGTCCACCACCTGCGCCGTCCCTACCGTCTCGATGGCCGCCTTGTGCCCGAGCCCGAGCATCTCGTCGGCCGCCGCCTCGAGGCCGCCTACTGGACCGTGCACGGCGAGGAGAGCAAGGTCGCCGATCAGATGCACGTCATCCGCGGCTTCAACATCCACGTCTCCGAGCTCATCCTCAGCGGCATCGCCACCGGCACCTTTGTCACCACCCCCGAGGACCGCCAAAACGGCGTGCTCGTCATCGACATCGGCGCCGGCACCACCGACTACGCCCTCTACCGCGACGGCTGCGTGCAGGTCGCCGGCGTCGTTCCCGTCGGCGGGTCGCACCTCACCAACGACCTCGCCCTCGGACTCCGCCTCACCGAGGGACAGGCCGAGAAACTCAAGCACCTCTACGGCCGCGCCATGATCGCCACCAAGGACAAGGCCGAAAAAGTCTGGCTCAACGGCGACTACGCCATCGGCGACCGCCAGTTCTCCCGCCAGACCATCGAGCAGATCACCTCCGTGCGTGCCTGGGAAATCTTCGAGGTCGTGCGCAAGAAACTCGGCTCCGCCTACAGCCCCGAGACCACCGCCGCCGGCGTGCTCCTCACCGGCGGCACCGCCAAGCTCCCCGCCATCGACGAGGCCGCCTCGCGCGTCTTCGGGCTGCACGCCCGCGTGGCCGAGGCGCCCTCCTGGGTCGCCGAAAACCTCCGCGATCCCGGCTACAGCACCGTGCTCGGCCTCCTTCACCACGGCCTCAGCTCCCGCGCCGAGGCCGCGCCCCGCCGCGAAGGCGTCGGCGGCATCCTGAAAAAGCTCTTCGCCTAAAACGCCATGCGGCCCGACTCCAACTCCTCCGAGCTGCCCCTCGCGCACTCCATCCTCACCGACCGCTCCGTCGCCATCAAGGTCCTCGGCGTCGGCGGCGCCGGCTCCAACGCCGTCGACCGGCTCAAGATGGAGAACCTCGACCGCCTGCAGATGGCCGCGCTGAACACCGACCTGCAGGCCCTCGGTGAGTCGCCCCTTCAGGAAAAAATCCTCATCGGCTCTAGCGTGACCCGCGGCCTCGGCGCCGGCGGCGACCCCGACCTCGGCCGCGAGGCCGCCGAGGCCGACCGCGAAAAGATCGCCGCCGCCGTCAAGGACTGCGACCTCGTCTTTCTCGTCGCCGGCATGGGCGGCGGCACCGGCAGCGGCGCCGCGCCCACCGTCGCCGAGATCGCCGCCGAGCAGGGCGCGCTCGTCATCGCCTTCGTCACCTTGCCCTTCAGCTTCGAGGGCGGCCGCCGCGCCCAGCAGGCCGAGGCCGGACTGCAGGCCCTGCGCAAGGTCTGCGACGCCGTCATCCCTCTGCCCAACGACATTCTTCTGCAGGAGGCCGAGGAAAACGAAACCGCCCTCGACTCCTTCGCCCGCGCCGACGAGTGGATCGGTCGCGGCATCAAGTCCATCTGGTCGATGCTCTTCCGCACCGGCCTGATCAATCTCGACTTCTCCACCCTGCGCCAGGCCTTCCACACGCGCGGCGGCAAGACCCTCTTCGGTCTCGGCGTCGGCGAAGGCCCCGACGCCGTCGCGCAGGCCGTCGACGGACTCAAGCTCTGTCCGCTCCTCGCCACGCCCGAGTTCGCCCGCAAGGCCGACCGCCTGCTCGTCAACATCGTCGGCGGCACCGATCTCACCCTGCCCAAGGTCAACGAGATCATGACCGCCGTCACCGAGCAATTTGGCCGCGACGCCCACGTCATCATGGGCGCCGTCATCGACGAGGACCTGCAGGGCCGCATCGAGGTCGTCGTGCTCGGCACCAGCGACATCGGCGCGCGCAACTACGCCGGCCGCCGTCCCTCCGCCCGTTCGCGCACCGCGCCCGCGCCCTCGACCGACGAACTCATCCAGGTTCCTGCCGAGGAACCCGCCGCCCCGCGCGCGACCGCGACCCAGCCGGCCGCCGCGCCCGCCGGCCGCGCCGTGCACAAGAGCGCCCGCGTCGCCGCCGACCAGGACGAGTTCCGCTTTGGCCAGCTCGAGTCCCGCGGCACCTTCGAGCAGACCGACCGCAACCTCTTCGAAGGCCAGGACCTCGACGTCCCCACCTACCTCCGCAAGGGCATCAAGATCGCGCTCTGAGCGCCCCGGACCGATCAAGGAGAACGGACATTCCTGTCCGTTTCTTTTTTCGCGCGCCTGTCACGGGTCTGAACGGACAGGAATGTCCGTTCTCCGACGGTCTCCCGACTCCCCGTCAAAACGTTGAAAAAGAGCGGGCCACCCCCTTGGCAAGGTGCCCGCTTTGTGCACCATCGACCCAATGTTCATCGACGAGTGTGTCATCAAGGTTAAGGCCGGCGACGGCGGGCGCGGTTGCGTAAGCTTCCGTCGCGAGAAATACGAGCCTTGGGGCGGACCCAACGGTGGCGACGGCGGCAAGGGCGGTGACATCATCCTGCTCGGCGACGACGACACCAACAACCTCATCGACTACAAATACAAGCCGCACTGGAAGGCCGACCGCGGCGAGAACGGCTCCGGCAAGGACCAGCACGGCCACGTCGGCAAGTCGACCTACCTCAAGATGCCCCTCGGCACCATCGTCATCGACGAGGAGACCGGCGAGGTCGTCGCCGAGGTCACCGAGGACCGCCAGGAAATCGTCCTCTGCGCCGGCGGCACCGGCGGTTGGGGCAACCTCCACTTCAAGTCCTCCACCAACCGCGCCCCCAAGCGTGCCAACGACGGCCTGCCCGGCGCCTCCGGCACCTACCGCCTCGTCCTCAAGAGCATCGCCGACATCGGCCTCGTCGGCTTCCCCAACGCCGGCAAGTCCTCGCTCACCCGCGCCATCACCAAGGCCCGCCCCAAGGCCGCCGCCTATCCCTTCACCACGCTCCACCCCCAGATCGGCGTCATCGACTACCCCGAGACCTACGACCGCCTCCTGCTCGCCGACGTGCCCGGCCTCATCGCCGGCGCCAGCGAGAACCGCGGCCTCGGCCACCGCTTCCTCCGCCACATCGAGCGCTGCACCCTGCTCATGTTCCTCATCGACATGGCCGGCACCGACGAGCGCGACCCCCGCGACGACTTCGCCACCCTCCTGGAGGAACTCGGGGCCTACGACCCCGCGCTCCTGGAAAAGCCCCGCCTCGTCGTCGCCAACAAGGTCGACCTGCCCGAGGCCAAGGCCAACCTCACCAAGTTCAAGCGCCGCCACAAGGTCGACATCCTCACCATCTCCTGCCTCACCGGCGAGGGCCTGCCCGAGCTCTGCCAGCAGCTCCGCAAACGCGTCATCAAGCACGGCGGCAAGCCCCGCGTGATGCCGCGCCCCCGCTCCTGATCCCGTCCCCGCATCCGCCATGTCGCTCGAAACCCGCTCCATCCTCATGCGCGCCAACCGCCTCTTCGGCGCGGCGCTCGTCGAGGCCAACCTCGTCAACATGGACCAGCTCGAGGCCGCCAACGAAAAGCTCCTCGAGGCCATCGCCAACGGCGACTCCCGCCAGAGCTCGCTGCTCGGCATCCTCGCCTACGACATGAAGATCATCCAGGAAGGCGACATCCTCCAGCACTGCGTCGACGAGCACGGCAACGGCATGATCGAGCTGCGCAGCTACGAGGTGAACGAGGACCTCCGCAAAACCCTCGACCCCGACGTCTGCTGGGCCACCTGGACCGTGCCCTTCGACCGCGAGGAGGACTTCACCTTCGTCGCCACCGCCTACTACCTCAGCCCCGCCGTGCGCAACTACTGGGAGAAACAACTCGGCGGCAACATCCTCTGGTATGGCACCACCATGGAGGAGATCGGCGAGTTCATCGAGAAACTCGAGGCCGACCGCGCCGCCCGTCCCAACGCCTGATCCACCGCCATGGCCCTCGGAAAACTCCAGACCCAGATCGTCGCCAACCTCGTCTCCACCGGACGCATCACCGACGAGCAGTTCGACGCCATCATCTCCCATCCCGACGAGCTCAGCGGCGATGCCCTCGACAAGCTCCTGCAGGAGGAATACCTCGTCAGCTCCCTGCAGATCTTCGTGGCCAAGGCCCGCGCCTTCGGCATCGCGCCCATCAACGTCGCCCGCCACCGCACCACCCCGCAGAGCTTTGAGCGCATCGACCAGGAGTTCTGCCAGCAGAACCTCGTCCTGCCCGTCGGCCAGATCGGCGAGCACCTGCTCGTCGCCTTCGCCAATCCCTTCGATCTCTCCATCCCGGCCAAGATCCAGGAGATGACCGGTCTCAAGGTCGTGCGTCTGCTCGGCCGCGAGAAGGACATCAAGGACAAGTTCCAGAAGGAACAGGTCCGCCCCGCCGGCTTCGACGACGTCGTCGACCAGCTCGGCGCCGAGTTCGCCGACGGCGTGGACAACGAGGACGGCGAGATCGACGTCACCGAGGACTCCGGTCCCATCATCCAGCTCGCCAACCGCATCATCGAGGACGCCTACTACCTGGGCACCTCCGACATCCACATCGAGCCCTGGGAAAAGGAGATCATCGTCCGCTACCGCATCGACGGCGTCTGCCAGGAAAAGCTCCGCCTGCCCGGCAAGGTCGGCCCCTCGCTCGCCGCCCGCCTCAAGATCATGTGCAACCTCGACATTTCCGAGCGACGGTTGCCGCAGGACGGACGCATCGTTTTCAAGCAATACACCAAGAAGGGCATCGACATCGACCTCCGCGTGTCCACCGCGCCGCTCAATCACGGCGAGGGCCTCGTCATGCGTATTCTCGACAAGCAGAAGTCGACCCTGCCCATGACCGCGCTCGGCTTCTCCGAGGAAAACCTCCGGCGCTACCGCGAGGTCATCCAGCAGCCCTACGGCATGATCCTGCACTGCGGTCCCACCGGCTCCGGCAAGTCGATGACCCTCTACTCCGCGCTCAACGAGATCAACTCCCCCGAGCTCGTCATCCGCACCGCCGAGGACCCCATCGAATACACCCTCGCCGGCATCAACCAGATGCAGATGCACCGGCAGATCGGCCTCACCTTCGCCAGCGCACTGCGCGCCTTTCTCCGTCAGGACCCCGACATCATCCTCGTGGGCGAAATCCGCGACAAGGAGACCGCCAACATCGCCGTCGAGGCGGCGCTTACCGGTCACTTGCTCATCTCGACGCTCCACACCAACGACGCGCCCTCGACCGTCGCCCGTCTCACGGACATGGGCATCGAGCCCTTCATGATCTCCTCGTCGTTGCTCTGCGTGTGCGCCCAGCGCCTCATGCGCCGCGTCTGCAAGCAGTGCCGCGTGCAGCAGGAACCCTCCGAGCGCGAAAAGGAAATCCTCGAGAAAGCCATCGGCTGGAGCGGACCCATCTTCAAGGCCAACCCCAAGGGCTGCCCCAAGTGCGGCGGTTCCGGTTACAAGGGCCGCGTCGGCATTCACGAGCTCATGATCACCACCGCCGAGCTCATCGAAGGCATCAACAAGGGCCTCGAGTCCGCCGAGATCAAGAAGATCGCCATGGCCGCCGGCATGAAGACCCTGCACCAGGACTCGTTGCTCAAGGTCAAGGACGGCCTCACCACCATCGAGGAAGCCATCGCCACCGTCCCGCCCGACCTCTGATCGGGCTCAGGGCGGCGTGTCCGTGGCCCGAGGCGTGAGCCGAGGGA
>JAUWBF010000084.1 GCA_030601755.1 Verrucomicrobiota bacterium
CAATCCGTCCAACCAAGGACATGACAACTCGCGCGAGCAAATGCTGGCGCTTTTGCAGGGCGACGACGCGATCCGGGCGTTGTTGCAGACGACCGTGCAGGAAGTGCTCGAGGCGGAGATGGACCTGGCGCTGGGAGCGGAGCGCGGTGAGCGCTGCGCCAAGCCGCCGGCTCTGCCGCCGCCGATGCCGCCAAGTCCGGCGTGCAGGCCACCCGCTCCGCCGTGAACGACGTCGCCTCCACCGCCCGCGACACCACCGGCTCCGTGCGCGGCGCTACCTCCGGCGACGCCTCCGTCGATGTCTCGCGTGACGGCGTCTCCGTGTCGGCCGACAACCAGACCCGCATCAAGGCCGGTTCCGCGCGCAACCCTGAGCTGGGCATCGACCTCAACGCCTCCAACTCGGTCGACGTGACGCTCAAGACCGACGCCCTGCGCAACTCGGTCGAGACCGTCGGCTACGAAGTGCGCGACTCCGCCGTCGCCTTCGCCCGCGAGGGCCGAGAGCGCGGCCAGGCCATCGCCGAGGCCGTGAAGACCCGCTCCGCCGACCTCCGCGAAAGCGCCCAGCAGCGCGTCGAGAAGGCCATGGACAACGTCGACAAGGCCCGCGATCGCCTCGACAGCGCAATCACCAAGGCCGGCGACGCCACCGAGAACCGCTGGGACAACGCCCGCGAGGAACTCGCCGAGCGCTACGAGCAGTTCGCCGAGGCCCTCGACGAGGCCCGCGAGACCGCGCTCAAGGCCGGCGTGAAGTTCGAGGGTTCCGTGACCGCCAGCGTCGACGGCCGCGAAAACCCCGCCAGCTGACGCATCCGCGTATCAACAAAACCATGACACCCGCCGGGCCTCCGCGCCCGGCGGGTTTTTCCCGCCGCCAACCATCCTTTCCAGCCAGACCATGCCCAACCATCTCCGTTCGCTTCAACTCCTCCCCCTGCTCGCTCCCGCCCTCGCCTTCGCCCAGGACGCCGCCCCCACCGGCTCTTCCGCCGACTCGGAGCCCAACCCGTCGGTCGCCCAGGTGGAGCCCGCCGACAACAGCGCCAACACGCTCAGCGCCACCGCCACCTATGTGTATTTGACCGGCGACTACGGCCTCGCCACGGACACCGACGTGTTCGCGGGCATCCTCGCGCTTGAGCACGACGCCGCCCGCTGGCGTGTGCGCGGCGACGTCTCGGTGCTCACCATCGACGGCCCGTCCACCGTCGGCACCGGCGGCGCCACCGCCGGCGCGCGTCCCTCCACCGACCGCACCACCGGTCTGGGCGACACCAACCTCGAGGCCACCTGGAAATTCATGGAGCCCGAGGCCGCCCGCCAGATCGACCTCACCGGCCGCGTCAAGCTGCCCACCGCCGACGAGAGCCGCGGTCTCGGCACCGGCGAGTTCGACTACTACGTGCAGGTCGACGTGAGCCAGCGCATCAACACGCTGGTGGTCTTCGGCAACCTCGGCTGGCAATTCCTCGGCGACTCCGCGCGTTATCAACTCGACGACGGCCCCTACGCCACCGTCGGCCTCGCCGGTCCTCTGGGCGATGCCCTCACCGCCGGAGCCGGCCTCAACTGGCGCTCCGACACGGGCGGCGGCGCCGACGACGCGCTGGACTCGTTTGTCTTCGTCTCACGCGACCTCGACGAACAATGGCGCGCGGTGCTGATCGGCATCGTCGGCTTCACCGACGCCAGCCCGGACCTCGGCGCCGGCCTGTCGCTCGCCTACACGTTCTGAGGTCGCTGCAAAGAGAGTGGCAGCCGATTCGTAGGGGCTTTGCTTGCAAAGCCCGTTCAGCACGGATGCACCGACGGCGATCTTGCCTCGACAACGCACGGGCCGCGCGAGAGCGGCCCGTGTCTTTCACCAGACGTTCCGCGGCGTCATCATGCGGCTGAGGACAGCCTGGTTAAAGCGCCGGCGGCTCAGGCTTGGTCGGCGAACGCCTCCATGCCCACGCAGGAGCACACGAGGTTGCGGTCGCCGTAGACGTTGTCCACGCGGCCGACCGCCGGCCAGAACTTGCTCTCGCGCACCCACGGGGCCGGGAAGGCGGCCTGCTCGCGCGAGTAGGGACGCGTCCACTCGTCGGCGCAGACCACGCGCGCGGTGTGCGGCGCGTGCTTGAGCGGATTGGACGCCGGATCGGCCTCGCCGTTGGCCACGGCCTGCATCTCGCCGTGAATGGAGATCATGGCGTCGCAGAAGCGGTCCAGCTCGGCCTTGGTCTCGCTCTCGGTGGGCTCGATCATGAGCGTGCCGGCGACGGGCCAGCTCATGGTCGGGGCATGGTAGCCGTAGTCCATGAGGCGCTTGGCCGCGTCCTCGACCTCGACGCCGTGTTTTTTCCAGCCGCGCAGGTCGACGATGCACTCGTGGGCGACGAGGCCGGCGTTGCCGCGGTAGAGCACGGGGAAGAACGACTCGAGGCGCTTGGCGACGTAGTTGGCGTTGAGGATGGCGACCTTGGTGGCCTCGGTGAGCCCGGCCGCGCCCATCATGCGCACATACATCCAGGAAATGACGAGGATGCTGGCCGAGCCCCACGGGGCGGCCGAGACGGGGCCGACGCCCGCGCCGGGCAGGAAGGGCACAAGGTGCGCGGCCACGCAGACGGGGCCGACGCCGGGACCGCCACCGCCATGCGGGATGCAGAAGGTCTTGTGCAGGTTGAGGTGGCAGACGTCGGCGCCGATGTGGCCGGGCGAGGTCAGGCCGACCTGCGCGTTCATGTTGGCGCCGTCCATGTAGACCTGGCCGCCGGCGGCGTGGATGGCCGCGCAGATGTCGCGTATCGACGTCTCGAATACGCCGTGCGTCGACGGGTAGGTGATCATCAGCGCGGCGAGCTTGGCGGCGTGCTTGTCGGTCTTGGCCTTGAGGTCGGCCACATCGATGTTGCCCAGCGCATCGCAGGCCACGGGAACGACCGTGTAACCGCACATGACGGCGCTGGCGGGATTGGTGCCGTGCGCGCTGGTCGGGATGAGGCAGATGTCGCGGTGGCCCTCGCCGCGCGACTCGTGATATCCGCGGATCGCGAGCAGGCCCGCGTATTCACCCTGCGAACCGGCGTTGGGCTGGATGGAGGTGGCCGCGAAGCCGGTGATCTCGGAGAGCCAGCCGGTGAGCTCGGCGACGAGGCGCGCGTATCCCTTGGTCTGGGCGGCCGGGGCGTAGGGGTGGATCTTGCCAAACTCGGGCCACGAGACGGGCAGCATCTCGCTGGCGGCGTTGAGCTTCATCGTGCACGAGCCCAGCGAAATCATCGAGTGGCAGAGGGAGAGATCCTTCGCCTCGAGCCGCTTGATGTAGCGGAGCATCTCGTGCTCGGTGTGGTATTGATTAAACACCTTGGCCGTGAGGAACGGCGAGGTGCGGGCCAACGCGGCCGGATACTCGACGGGGCTGAAGTTGTCCAAGGCCGCGAGGTCGGCCTCGCCGAAGAGGCCGAGCAGGGTTTGCACGTCGTCGAGCGTGGCGAGTTCGTCGAGGGCGATGCCGACGGTGTAGGCGTCGACGTGGCGGAGGTTGAGCTTGCGGGCCTCCGCGGCGGCGTGCACGCGCTCGGCGGAGACGTTGCCGACGGTGAGCGTGTCGAAGGTGGGCTCGGCGTTGACGGTGGCTCCGAGGCGGCGCAGGCCGGCGGCGAGCAGGTCGGTCAGCGTCTTGACGCGGGTGGCGATGCGCTTGAGGCCGGCGGGGCCATGGTAGACCGCATACATCGACGCCATGACCGCGAGCAGGACCTGCGCGGTGCAGATGTTGGAGGTGGCCTTGTCGCGGCGGATGTGCTGCTCGCGGGTGCCGAGCGAGAGGCGCAGCGCGGGGCGGCCCTGGGCGTCCTTGGAGACGCCGACGAGGCGGCCGGGCATCTGACGCTTGAGCGCGTCGCGGGTGGCGAAGAAGCCGGCATGCGGACCGCCGCCGCCGAGCGGCACGCCGAAGCGCTGGGCCGAGCCGACGGCGACGTCGGCGCCGAGTTCGCCGGGAGACTTGAGCAAGGTGAGCGCGAGCAGGTCGGTGGCGACCACGCTGTAGGCGCCGGCGGCCTTCACCGCGGCAAAGAACGTCGTGAAATCGTGGATACCGCCGGTGGTGTCGGGGTATTGCACGAGCACGCCGCAGAGGTTGGCCACGGAGGCGGGATCAAAGGCGGCGTGGTCGCCGGTGATGACCTCGATGCCGAGCGGCTTGGCGCGGGTGCGCACGACCTCGACGGTCTGCGGGTGGCACTTGTCCGACACGAAGAAGCTGGCCTCGGCCAGACCCTTGGAGCGGTGGCAGAGCATCATGGCCTCGGCGGCCGCGGTGCCCTCGTCGAGCATGGAGGCGTTGGCGATGTCGAGACCGGTCAGGTCGGTGACGAGCGTCTGGAAGTTGAGCAGCGCCTCGAGACGACCCTGCGCGATCTCGGCCTGGTAGGGAGTGTAGGCGGTATACCAGCCGGGGTTTTCAAAGATGGCGCGCTGAATGACCGGCGGCGTGAAGGTGTCGTGGTAACCGAGGCCGATGAAATTGCGGAAGACCTTGTTCAGCGAGGCGACCGCGCGGAGCTCGGCCAGCGCGGCGGATTCACCGAGCGGCGCGGGAAGGTCGAGGGGGCGTTCGAGCCGGATGGCCGGCGGCACGGCGGCATCGACCAGGGCGTCGAGCGAGGGTTGCCCGAGCAGCGCGAGCATGGCGGCGCGCTCGTCGGCGCCGGGCGAGTTATGCCGGTGCGCAAACGCATCGGTCGGAGCCAGCAAACTGGCAAGGGAGGTGGCGGAAGTGGCGGTGCTCGCGGAGGCGGACATGCCCGCGACGCTAGGTGACGGCCTATGGCCCGCAATGGGTTTTTGCGATTCAGGAACGGGTAATTCTGCGCCATGGGCCAAGGCGAAAAGAGACATGACCATTTTTCATCCACTAAATAGGCGAGGTAAAGATGAGGGGCGCGAGCGGAAGGTTTACCTAGTCAGGACGCTGATAGGGATCGTGTTATCCGAAAGGCGAATGACGAAGCCACGCGTAGACGCCAAATCATGGCGATTTTTCACTTCACCGAATCGTCACCCCCGCGGTTTGACGAAGGCTCTGGGCATGGTGCCTGCTAAGGTTGAAGCCCACATATTCGCTCCAATTCAAGCCGGTATCAATCCATGAAATTCACAGCTCAATGCTTCCGGAAATCCGCATTCATCTCACTCGTTTTCTTGGGTGTGACTTGTGCGGCGCACGCACAATTCACCCTTACAGGAACATTCTATATCCAAAACTTCGATTCGTTGGGAACGGCCAATGAATCAGTCGGTCTGCCAAGCAGTTGGAGCGTCACTGATAATGCCAGTCTCTCCTCGTTAGGAACGTTGGTTAGCAGCGTGGGACGAAACACATGGGCAGACACTGCTGGCGGTGCACGAAATGTCGCCTCATCGACCGGACATACAGGAAGCGAAAGCACAAGCAACCAACACACATTTACTAATCGAGCGCTAGGCTATAGACAAGGAAGCAGTGTAGGCGATCCCGGCGCGGCCTTTGTATTCCATGCCAATACCACCGGACTGGGAAATTTCAGTCTTAGTTTCGACTTCATGACATTGGACGTTGAGACCCGTTCAACGACCTTCTCGGTTCAAGTCAGTATAAACGGAACAAACTGGACCACCCTGACCACCGTCGCTGACTCCTCCAGCTTTGGTAGCCAATCCGTGAGTGCATCAAGCATCACTCCTGCGATTGATAATCAATCATCGGTCTATTTCCGAATCGCAGCGTTATCCGCATCCTCTGGATCAGGTAGCCGCGACACCATCGCAATAGACAACTTCCAACTCAACTACTCGGCTATTCCCGAGCTCGCCAACACCGTCTTACTAACCTGCCTTGCCACCGTTATGGGGTGCGTCGCCATGAGACGCCGACGCTAACCGATCTGTCGTTTGTCCGCGCCAATGCCGCAGCAGCAGACAGAATGCGGACAACCCCTTGGCACGTCAAAACGACGCCGAGGCTTCGCCTTGCTCGTCACCATCGTCCTGGTGGCGTTCTTAGTCCTGATCTTGGTCGGTCTGGCGGCGATCACCCGCGTCGAGACTCAGGTCGCCTCCAACACCCAGAAACTCGACGCTGCGCGCAACCACGCGCTCATGGCGCTCAACATCGCCATCGGGCAACTCCAGCAACACGCCGGCCCCGACTCGCGTCTGACCGCCCAGGCCAACCTGCTCGGCTCCGAAGTCGGCAACCCCTGGTTCACCGGCGTCTGGACCGCGGACTCCACCGAAACCCCCACCCAGCGCGCCTGGCTCGTCAGTGGCAACGAAACCACGCCCACCCGATTCGGCCACAGCAGCACCCTGCAACGCGAGGGCCCCGTCACCGACACCCCGCTCGCACTTGGCGCCGACGGCCTCGCCACCAACGGCCCCGAATCCGGCGACCCCAACCGCGTGCGCCTCGTCGGCCCCGCCACCGCCGAAACCACCGGCACCGGTCTGGCCAACGGCAGCGTGGTCGTCCCCGGCGTCCCCATCAATCTCACCCCGCCCGGCCAAACCGCCCCGCGCACCGTCGGCCGCTACGCGTGGTGGATCGGAGACCAGGGCGTCAAAGCCTCGCTCGCCCTCCCCGATCGCTCCGCCGAAATCACCTACGCCCCCTGGTATGACCCCACTCCCACCACCGGCCACGATCAGCGGAACCGCATTCGCCAGCAAATCGCCACCGCGCCCACCTATTTTCGCCGAGTATCGGGAGAAGGTGAATACGGCTTCGACCCACTCGACACCACCAACACCGACCTCCTGCCGCGCGCACTGACTCCCGACCACCTCGACCTGCTCACCCCCGCCGTCGCCACCTCTCCGCTCGACGCCTTTCGCCGTGAGCATTTCCACCAACTGACAGATCGCGCCCACGCCGTGCTCGCCAACACCCTGCCGACATCGGATGCGCACCGCGGCTTGCAACGCGACCTGTCGCAGGCACCCTCGCTGCTCGGCCCCGCGTTCATCGCGCAGAGCGATCTGAGCGCCTACATGGAAGCCCCCTCCGCGGCCAACACCGCGGTGCCCCCGATCACGACCTACGACTCGCCGCGTCGGCGCTACAGCATCACCGCCCCAACTATCACGGCCTCAACGAGCGACGATCCGGCCATCGACTTCAAGGTCGCTCCGGTGCTCAACAGCTTCGCCATACAGTTCCGTTTCTTCAGAGACGCCGGGGTCCTTAAGATTCGCTCGCGCGTATTCGTTGAGCTCTGGAACCCCTACACCAGCGCCCTCGCTCCCGATGGACTAACGCTTGAGATCAGCGACCTGCCAAAGGTTGACGTCAGCACCTCGATTTCAGCTACGGCCTACACGGCCGACTTGGCCAAGCTTCCCGAGACCATTCGGTCACCGGACAATCCGGCGATCATGAGAATCGCCCTGCCCTTCGGCAGCAACAACAACAACGATCACAAGTCATGGCTGCCCGGCCGCGTCTACGCATGGAGAACGGTGGCGGGCCCAAGCCCCGGAGCCGATCTGCTATTTTACAACAAATCCATTGGCGTAACCGGATGGACCTACGATGCCACAGGCATGGCACTAGCGAGCGGAGAAGACATCAAGCTTAGCAATTCCAGTCCGACCACCCTCACCCTCACGCTCAAAACGAAAGACGGGGCCACCTTATCGACTTTGACGTCTCCGGAATTCAGCGAAATCTACGTGGAGAACGCCAATAACAGTGATGAAAACTGGGCCTTCGGTTTCGCGTTCCGCTTGAAACAGCCGAGCAAATACAATCGTGACCGGGACTGGCTTGGACTGGCCGGAGCAGACCCGCGCAACGATTCGATTAGTGCCGACCGGTTTGGTGCCTTCACGGACAACTTGGACTTCGAGCCGACCAACTACGACGGGAACTTCGACACCGGAAATGACGATACCATGAACTACGTTGTTTTCCGCCGCGCCAGCACCGGAAGCTCAAGTGCCGCCCGCAACTCCACCCGCTCGGCCAATCTGGACGTGCCTGTTTTCGAGCTCCCCCGCTTCCCCTATCTCTCTGTCGGCGAACTCCAGCACCTGCTGCTTCCGGCCAGCCGTCCTTTTGCCGTCGGAAATTCTTGGGGCGGCAAGGCCAACAGCTGGTTTGATCGGTTCTTTTTTTCCGGCCTGACCACCGCCGTCTCCACTCCCGACATCGCAGCCGGACAACCCCTGCCCAACTGGAACCTAGTCCCGCTCGACACCTCGGTGACCACGGCCGGCGCACTGTCCTCGGAGCATCTGTTGCAGGCCGGCGGCTTTAACATCAACTCCGTCCTGCCCGAGGCTTGGCAAGCGATGCTCTCCGGCCTGCGCTTCAGTCAATCCCAAGCCTTCAGCCGCGCCGCCATCGACAACAAGTCCTCGGTCAACGCCTACACAGGCTCCCAACCCGATCCGACCTCCGGGTCCAGCGTCACGGCAGAGGTGCTGACCGACCAAACCCTGGCCGACGACGCCGACCCCATCACCAACCCCATCGGCGGCCCCGCCTTCTTTCGTTTCCCGCAATCCGCCCAGGAAACTTATTACTGGGAAAACACCAATATTGACGGCGACTTCAAAAAGCAGGCCTTCCGCCAAGGCGTGCGCGGCGGCGACCAGCCCGTCGACGGCAGCACCTTGCAGACCCTCACCACTGCGCAGATCGAGCTGCTGGCCGATGCCGTAGTCACCCGCCTGCGCCAGCATGCCTCCGCCGCCGGCCCCTACCGCTCCCTGCAACAGTTCCTCGCGCCCGACGCGGCGTGGTCCGGTCGCAACCTCCTCGAGCAAGCCATCGACGACGCCGGCATCAATCCTGCAGCCATCGCCCCCATCAACCCGGTGGCCAACACCGGCGACATCGGCTTCAGCTCCCTCACCCTCACCTCCGCCGACATCATGACCGCGCTCGCACCCTATCTGCGCACCCGCTCCGACACCTTCGTCGTGCGCACCTACGGCGAATCGCTCAACCCCGTCACGGGCGAAGTCGAAGGGCGCGCCTGGTGCGAGGCCACCGTGCAACGCTTTCCCGAACCGCTCGATCCCACCGAGACCAACGTCGCCTCGCCCTCAGCCACCGGTTTTGGGCGCGCATTTCGCATCACCCGTTTCCGATGGCTTTCTCCCTCCGACATCTGATCGCACTGATCATTCTTTCGCTG
The DNA here is from genome assembly GCA_030601755.1 of Verrucomicrobiota bacterium. Classification (GTDB taxonomy): domain Bacteria; phylum Verrucomicrobiota; class Verrucomicrobiia; order Opitutales; family Opitutaceae; genus JAUWBF01. The sequence goes on from JAUWBF010000084.1 coordinate 9,180, forward strand.
GAGCTCTTCGCCTCCGCGGGCGCAGCCGCACCCGTGCCCGAAACCGCGCCCATCGAGTTCACCGTCTTCGCCCGCCACCGCCAACGCAGCCTGCAATTCTTTCCCGACAACCAGAGCCCGCCGCAAAAGCTGGAGTTCTTCGGCAACACCCGCTCGCCGATCTACACCTTCAAGGGCGGCCGCCGGATCCCCATCTACGCGACGCTGGACCTCAACGCCTACTTCAAAGCCCTCGCCGCAGCCCCCGCCGACAACCCTCCGCCGAAACCCGTTCCGGTCGCGGTCGCCGACATCCCCGAAGCCATCACCCGCGCGCTCCTGCTCTTCATCCCGGTGCCCAATCCTTCGCCCGACGGGCCGGCGATGCGCATTTACGTCGTCGACGACAGCCCGCGCACGCTGCCCGCCGGATACGCCGCGGTCATCAACGCCAGCGGTCGCGAATACAAGGCGAAGCTCGGCGAAGAGCTTCTGGATGTGCCTCACGGCATCGGCGGCAAAGTTCCGGTCAAGGGCACCGTCGAACTCCGCCTCGCCGCCCGCGATGGCGACGGCTGGGTCGTCGGCGGCCGCCACACCTTCAAACTCGGCGACACCGACCGCGTCAGCCTGGTGTTTTTCCCGCCGACCAGCCCCACCGGCATCGCCCCGATCATCCGCACGCTCATCGAGGACGTCGCCCCCGCCGGTTCGAGCGGATCATCGGCCCGGGTAGCCACCGCCGACCGTTGACGTTCGGGGCGCGCCTGCGCTTGGTCTGGCGAAACCACCGCCATGCCGACGCCCGCCTCCGCCACGCCCTTCGCCACCAAGCCCGCCCGCGCCGCCTACATCGGGCGACGCCTCGCCGAGCTCTACCCCGCCCCGCCCATCCCGCTCGACCACAAGGACGCCTACACGTTGCTCGTCGCCGTGCTGCTCTCGGCCCAGTGCACCGACAAACGCGTCAATCTCCAGACCCCCGGCCTCTTCGCCCGTGCCGACAATCCCCGCGACATGGTCAAGCTCACCGTCGCCGACATCGACTCGCACGTCCGCCCCTGCGGCCTCGCCCCGCGCAAGGCCCGGGCCATCCACCGCCTGTCCGAGATCCTCTTGGAAAAACACGGCGGCGAGGTCCCGCGCACCTTCGAGGAACTCGAGGCCCTGCCCGGCGTCGGCCACAAGACCGCCTCGGTCGTCATGTCACAGGCTTTTGGATACGCCGCGTTTCCGGTCGACACCCACATCCACCGGCTCGCGCAGCGTTGGCGCCTCACCAAACGCGGTGCCTCCGTCGAGCGCGTCGAGGCCGACTTGAAAAAACTGTTCCCCGAGTCCGAGTGGAATCCGCTCCACCTGCGCATCATCTTCTACGGCCGCGAACACTGCACCGCACGCGGCTGCGACGGGCACACCTGCGAGATCTGCCGCACCGTCAACGGACCCGGCAAGGCGTGACGCCTTCACGCAAGCGACGTCCGCACGACGGCGGGCATGTGAGCCGGAGCACTGGGGGCGATTGGCTCCGCTTCTAACACGGCCGGACAACACCAAGCGCGTCGTTTCAACTTCAGCCGCGGGCAAAGATGACCGTTCCCGTTGCCAAAGGGAATCGTCATGACCACTCCACGCCCGTCCATCGCCATCATTTGTCCAACTCGCGGCCGGCAACGTCCGCTCATCGCCACGGCCCTCCTGATGCTGCTGGTCCTCGCGCCGGCCCGCGCCGGTGATCCGGTCGAGACTTGGCTCGGCTTCGGGGCGAAGGCGCCCGTCGCCGACCGGTTGACGGCGCTGTTGCTCGTGGAAAGCAAGTTTCGCGACGACTTGGGCTTTCGTTATCAGGACTACGCCGACGTCGGTGTCAGCTATCAGCTAAACGCCAACTGGAGCGTGGCTCCCATTTTCCGCTACATCCGCACCCGCGCCACCCCCGCCGGCCCGTGGCGCGACATCTACAACCCCCTGCCCACCCTTGATTGGCAGGACACCATGGGCGGCTGGAAACTCGGCTGGCGCAACCAACTCGACATCCAGCTCTGGGACGGCTCCTCGGACAAGACCACCTGGCGCAGCCGCTTGATAGTCATGCCGCCGATGCCCGCTGATTGCCGTTGGAAGCCCTACCTCAACAACGAGTTTTTCTTCGACGACCGCACGCAGCGTTGGTCGCAAAACCGCGCCTTCCTCGGCACCTACTACACCCTCGACCAGCACTGGAAAATCGAGGCCTACATCGGCTACAAGAGCGACTGGAAGGCCGGCCATTGGCAGCATACCCGCATGACGGGAGCACGGGTTTGCCTGTCGTTTTGACCGCAAAAACGGGATTGCCAGCGATGCGGGCGCCCCTCACGTTCTCGCCCTCACGCCGGACGCCTAGCTCAGTTGGTTAGAGCACATCCTTCACACGGATGGGGTCACAGGTTCGAGTCCTGTGGCGTCCACCATTTCACGCAACCCAAGCAAATCAATCGCTTAGGGTTTTTTATTGCCTGCATTTTCGGCCAACTGACAACGCTAACTGACAACATGCGCGGCGAAATCCATGCATGTCGCCGAAGACAAAAGTCACGTAACTTGGAGTAAGGGTGCATCAATCGGAGCCGCATAGCACCCACGCAACTTGCGCCGGGTTTCACATGCTTACCACAGAGAACTTCCCGCAAAAAATGAATGTGCGCCGAGGTTCAGACATGACGCGGAAATCCGGAATACCCGTAGAAGGTTATTCGCGCGAATAAGACCAAACTCTCAGATGTCGCTGAGGTGCTAGGATGCCGTGCGACATGGAAAACCATCCTTTTTTCACTTCAACCGCAGTTGATCCGGCAGGAGCTGTAACGCCTTCGGTTGAGTTTACCTGCAACGAAGCGAACGCGCTCGCGTGGTCAGCGTCGGTGGTAGTCTCGTCCCGGATGCCGCTTTGCAGGCCGCTCGCACGCACGATCTGCCGATCACCGTGGCGTTGGACAACGACCAGGCCGGCGAACACGGCTGGCATGGCGTGCTGGACTGGGTGCGGTCATGGGGAGCGTCCTTCGTGGCGCGCTTTCGTCGCGTGGTGCCGCGCCTGATGGGCTGGGAGGTCAAGGACTGGAATGAACTGGTCCGGGCCGAGACGGTCGAGGCCGCCCGCGTGTCGGTATCGGTGCCCGAAGCTTTGTCTCCGTCGGCGCTCGCTGAACGCCCTGCCGATCCGAGAGCCCAACCGCGTCAATACGGCTAGGCCCATTCTCCTTCCAAGCAGCCCGCCGCCGGAGGCGGTCACGCCCCCTATATGTCTCTTCTATTTGATGTATTCAGAACTATAGGGGCTCCTCTGTCGTGGTGTAGTTCCTTCACGTGGCCCTTGGTGTAGTCCTTTCAACCCGGATTCCGCGATTGAAGGAGCATCGTTCCGTCCGAGGTGAGGATTCGTCAGGATGTTGGGTGATGAAGACCAATGCCTGCGAAGAGGACGGAACGATGCGGTATAAATTTCGCCGCTTGGGCGACGCGCGCCAAG
>JAUWBF010000118.1 GCA_030601755.1 Verrucomicrobiota bacterium
GAGCGCCACATCGAGGCCGTCGCCAAACGCTGCCTGCTCCCCGCCAACGTCGCCTCCCTCATACACGACTGGCTGCGCGATCAAGTAAACAATGGCGCCTCAGCATAAAGTCTAAAAGCTAGAGGGATTTGGTATTAAATAGAACGGTAGCTTCACCAATCCGTTGGATTCGGAATTGGACACAGAGATCACCGAGCTCCGACACAGAGCACACGGAGGACAGCCAAGTCGGATTTTTCTGCTCTCTGTGCGCTCGGTGCCTCCTCCGGATTGCCTCTGTGTAACAACTCTGAAAGCGGCGATTTAAAATACTCTAGCCGCCAGCAGCTAGCCCCGCGACTGATACGGATACAGGCGCAGGTCGAGCGTGGCGGGCATGTCCTCGATGGTCTCGACCGCGGGGATGTAGCGGGCATGGCCGATGGTGTGCGGCCAGTTTTCCCAGCGCTCGGCGGCGCGCACCTTCGCCTCCTCGATCGTCGTCGGGCGGTCGGCGTAGGGCATGCTGCGCGGATTCCACACATGCCAACGGGCGGCGGCGAGCACGCAGAGGGTGTGTCGGCCGACCCATTCGATGAGCAGCGGAGCGTGCGGCGAGATGTGGGGTTGCAGGCTGGGGCAGAGATAAAACGCGCGGTAGCGCACGCCGGCGGCAAGGGTGCCGTAGGTCGTCGCGCGGAACTCGACGGGAATGCCGTTGACCAGCAGCAGGCCGTGCTCGAGCGCCGCCGGGTCCGTCAGGGAAAACTCGATACGGTCCATGCTGGCGTCGACCGTGCGGGACACGCCGCCGCCGTTGGGCGACTCGCCGAGCAGAGGCCAGGCCTCGAGGGCCTGCCGCACGAGGAGCTTGGGCGCGGCCGCTTCCTTTTCCCAGGCGGGCAGCTCGAGCGCGCCGAGCAGAGGGCAGCGCCAGTCGATCAGCGGCGTGAGCCACGCGGAGTCGAAGGGAATGCCGTGGGCCTGCAGGTCGGCGCAGACGGCGTCGAGGTCCTCCTTCATGAAGGCGGGCAGGAAATACTTGTCGTGCAGCGCGTGGCCCCAGCGCTTGAAGGGTTTCTCAAACGGCTCGGCGGCGAGGCGGGCGAGGATCGCGCGGAGCAGCAGCGCGGGAATGCCCTGCAGGCGGGGATCGGGGTGGGTCTCGAAGGCGCGGAATTCGACGAGGCCGAGGCGGCCGTTGCCGGCGAAGGGATTCCAGAGCTTGTCGACGCTGATCTCGGCGCGGTGGGTGTTGCCCGAGCGGTCCATGAGCAGGTCGCGGAAGAGCAGGTCGAAGAGCGCGAGATTGGCCGGGGAGCCAAGTCGCACGGCGCCGCGGCAGGCGAGCTCGAGCTCGTAGGGCGCCTCGAAGGTGGACTCGTCGATGCGCGGGGCCTGCGAGCTGGGACCGAGGTATTGCCCGCTGAAGGCGTAGCTGAGCGCGGGGTGGTGCTGGAAGTAGCGGATGACCGACGGCAGCAGGTGCGGCGTGGTGAAGAAGGGCGACGACTCGGGCGTGGGGCCGCCGAAGACCATGTGGGCGCCGCCGCCGGTGCCGACGACGCGGCCGTTGAGCTGGAACTTGCGCGCGCACAGGCCGGCGTCCTCGGCGGCGGCGTAGAGGGTGTGCAACTGGCGGTCGAAGCCGGTCCAGTCGGGCTCGGGCGTGAGGTTGATCTCGAGCACGCCGGGGTCGGAGGCGAAGCCGATGGTGGGCAGCGTCGGGTCCGCGGGCGGCGCGTAGCCGGAGAGGCGCACCGCGAAGAGCTTGCACTCTTCAAGCGCGGCCTCGATGTGGCCGAGCAGCTCGCAGTAGGCGGCGGTGAGTAGTGGCGGCACGAATACGGCGAGGGTGCCGCGCGAGAGTTCGACCGTCATGGCGCGCTTGCGGCGGCCCTCGGCGAGGCGGTTGAGCGGCATGCGCAGGCCGGCGAGGCCGTCGCCGAAAAAGAGCGGCACGTGCCCCTCGGGGAAGTCGGCGGCCCAGTCGTCGGTCAGCCAGCCGCCGTTCTCGTGGTCGAGCGGCAGCACGTGGCCGGCGGGCGCGGGCGGCTCGTCGGCGGAGAGCAGGGGGAGCGTGGAACCCGCGGCGATGCCAAGGCGGGGCGTGAGGGCCTTGAGGAAGGCGACTGCGTCGTCGAGGGTGTGGGGGCCGGGTTCGTCGTCGGCCTTGAGGCGGGTCGGGTCCTGCCAGAGCGGCGTGCCGTCGGCGCGGTTTTGCAGGAGCAGGGTCCAGCGGGGCAGGGGTTCGCCGGGATAGTGTTTGCCGGACGTCTCGAGGATGACGGCGCCGGGGCGGGCGCGCTTGATGAGGGCGTGGGCGCAGCGGCGGGCGTGGTCGAGCTTGGTGGGGCCGAGCGCGGCGGTGGCCCACTCGGCACCTTCGGGATTGAAGGGGATGAAGGTGGGCTCGCCGCCCATGGTGATGGTCACTCCGATGGACTTGAGCAGGGCCTCGATGGCGTCGCTGCACTGATGCGGACCGTTGGCGGGTAGGGTCATAGGGAAAGGGTCAGTCGAGTTTCTCGATGATGATCTCGGCGTCCATGGCGGCGGTGGCCGGTCCGTCGGCGGCGATGCCGCCCTGGATGGGGTTGACGGTCTCGGGTCGGGCCGAGTGGGCGACGGGGATGTAGCAGTCGTCGCAAAACACGCCGTGGGTGGGGTCGATGGCTTTCCAACCGGCGCCGGGCAGGAAGACCTCGATCCAGGCGTGCATGGCGCCGCGGGTGGTGTGGTCGTCGCCGGGCGGGGCGTAGAGGTAGCCGCTCACGAAGCGCGCGGCCACGCCGAGGGTGCGGAAGAGTTCGCAGGCGAAGACGGCGGTGTCGCGACAGGCGCCGGAACCCTTGGCCATGGTTTCGAGCGAGGTCTGGATGCCGGCCTCCTCGCGGCGGGCGTAGGCGATGGTGTTGAAGAACAGGTCGGTGAGCTGCGTGACGAAGGGCACGGTCTCGGCCGGCGGCGTGGGCAGGCGGCCGGCGAGCCACTCGCGCAGGGCGGTCTGAACGGGCTCGGTGGGCGGGGCGAGATAGGGCGCGAGCGCGTAATCGAACGCGGGATCGTAGGCGAAGGGGAACTTGATCGCGTAGGACTTGAGCAGGAAGTCGAAGGGATTGGTCTCGAGCGTCTCGGCGGTGAAGCGCGAGTCGATGGTCAGCGTATCGCCGGTTTCCCAGATGTAAGCGCGGGCCATGTTGTTGTCCTGCGCGTCGCGCACGTGGACGACCTTTCCGCCGGGCCGCACGTCGACGGTGTAGTCGGGCACGCGCAGCACGGCTGATTCGCGCGGACGCAGGTAGAGAAAGTGCGGGGTGAAGCCGACGATCCGATCGTAACGGTATCGGGTCAGGTGGGAGACGCGGAGCTTCATGCGGGCGACATCGGTTCAGCAAGAGTCCTGCCAAGCCGCCCCTTGCGCAAGCCGGCAGATGCGGCGTCGGGAGCGGCGACCGTCAGGTGCGCGTCTCTCTCCGGATGATGTCGTTCAACTGCGCGACCAGCACGGGTCCCTTCTCCCGGGCGACTTGGTGCACGATGTAATAATCCACGCCGAAGTAGTCGTGGATAAGGCGATCACGCATGCCGGCCATTTTGCGCCATTCGAGGTCAGGATGTTTCAATTTGAAATCTTCCGGGACTTTCTTGGCGGCTTCCCCGATGATCTCGATGGCACGGATACAGGCGCGTTTGAGAATCTCGTCATCGATGAACGTTTCCACCGATATACCCGCCGTGGCGTTGACGAGGAACTCCGCCTAGTCGCGCATGTGCTTGAGATATTCAAGCGGCGAGATCGACATAACGAACCTCGCTCAGGATATGCGGGCCGATGTAGGGGCTCAACGAATCCTCCGTGACCAGGTCGACCCGTCGCCGGAATACCTGTTCAAGGGCTTCTCCCACGGTGAAGAGGTTGTCGAAGTTGCGTGCTCCCGGCTCGAACGCCACCAGCACGTCGACATCGCTGCCGCCCGAGGCGTCGCCCCGCGCGACGGATCCAAATACGCCCAACCGTCGAACCCCGCAGCGCAGGAGAACGGGTTTTATGGGAGCTATGGTCGCTTCAAACATCGCCGGCAAAATGTCCTCACGTTGTTCCGCAGGCAAGTCGGCAAACAAACGTCCGTCGACAGGGACCGGCGTTTCGCCAAAAACTCCCCGTCGGCACAACGTTGTTGGCAAAGCGCGCGCCGCCGCCTTTGGTCGGGCGTCCGTATGCAGCCTTCAGACGTCAATCTCTACCTGGTCGGGTTTATGGGCACGGGGAAAACCACCCTGGGCCGCGCCGTGGCCCTGCGGCTGGGCTTTCGCTGGATCGACAGCGACCACGAGATCGAGCGCCAGCAGGGCAAGCCGATCTCCGAAATCTTCGCCACGCAGGGCGAGCCGGCCTTTCGGGCCATGGAGCGCGACTTCATTGACCACGGCCACCCGGCGGAAAAACAGGTGGTCGCCTGCGGCGGCGGCCTCGTCGTGCAACCCGGCATGCTCGCGCTGCTTCAGTCCAAGGGCATCGTGGTCTGCCTGCACGCCTCCATCGAGACCATCCTGCGCCGCACTTCGGGCAACCGCACCCGACCGCTCATCGACGTCGAGGACCCGGAGAAACGTCTGCGCGAACTCTATGCCGCCCGCGAGGCCATCTACCGGCGCTCCGGCACCGTCGTGCTGACCGACGGACGCCCGCTCGCCGAGATCGTGCAACACGTGCTGCGCATCCATCGGCGCGAGGCCCACGAGTTTGTGCGCGCGCAGGCCCGCGCCCGCCATGCCTGAGGTGGATCACGCCCGTCGCGAGGAACTGCGCCGGCGGTTGCTGGGCCTCGGCTTCGACGTCGTGCGTTTCGCCCGCGCCGAGGCCGCGATGGGACCGCAATTGCGCGCCTGGCTCGACGCCGGCCACCACGCCGACATGGCGTGGATCGAACGCGCCGCCGACAAGCGCGGCGACCCGCGCCTTGTCCTTCCCGGTGCGCGCACGGTGGTGATGCTCGGCGTCAACTACGGCCCTGTTGCCCCGTCCTCGGCGGGCGGTCCGGTGTGGGCGCGCTACGCGTTGCACGCCGACTATCACGACACGATCAAGCCCGGACTCGTCGCCGCCGGTGGCGTCATCGAGGAGCTGTTTGGCGTCACCTCCGCGGACTACCGCTACTACGTCGACACCGGCCCCGTGCAGGAGCGCGGCTGGGCCACGCGCGCCGGGCTCGGCTTCACGGGCAAGAACGCCATGCTCATCTCGCGCGAGTTCGGCAACTGGCTCTTTCTCGCGACGATTTTGCTCAAGGAGGAGATCGCCCCCGACGGGCCGTTGCTGGACTCGTTGCAAGGCCGTGCCGACCTCGGTGAGCCGGGCCTGCTCTGCGGCAAGTGCACGCGCTGCATCGACGCCTGTCCGACCGACGCCATCGTGGCGCCGGGCACGGTCGACGCGCGTCGCTGCGTTTCCTACCAGACCATCGAGAACAAGGGAGTCATCCCCCGCGGGCTGCGCGCCGGCATCGGCAACCGCGTCTACGGCTGCGACACCTGCCTGGAGGTGTGTCCGTGGAACCGCTTTGCGCGCGACGCCCGCGGCGTGCTGCTGGCCGCGCGCGGTGAGATCCGCGAGCTGACGTTGCGCGAATTGCTGGAGCTCACCCCGGAGCGTTTTGCGGAAGTCTTTCGCAAGACCGCGATCAAACGCGTCAAACTCGCCGGCCTCCAACGCAACGCCTGCATCGTGGCCGGCAACACCGGCGCGACCGACTGCCTCGACGCGTTGGTGCGGCTCGCCTCCGACGCGGCGCCACTCGTCCGTGCCCACGCCGTCTGGGCCGTCGCCCGCCTCGGTGCGCTGGACCGCCTGTCCGCCGCCCGCGCCGCCGAGACCGATCCGTCGGTGCTGGCCGAATACGCCGCGGAGTTTGTCACTTATTAACCCGGATTCCGCGATTGAAGGAGCATCGTTCCGTCCGAGGTGAGGATTCGTCAGGATGTTGGGTGATGAAGACCAATGCCTGCGAAGAGGACGGAACGATGCGGTATAAATTTCGCCGCTTGGGCGACGCGCGCCAAGC
>JAUWBF010000063.1 GCA_030601755.1 Verrucomicrobiota bacterium
ATGGGCATGCAGATCGCCATGGGCCGGCAGGGACCGGACAAACCCTCGGCCAAGCGCTACGCCGAGCTGGAGCAGATGCTGTTCGACCTGGCCACGCCGCTGGGCTGCGCGGATTTCGTGACGGTGGGGGCGGACGGCCGGTTGATCCCCTCCGAAAAGCTCGAAAACGATGAGCGTTTGCGCAAGGCGCTCGGCGACTACGACAACGACACGTTCTGGCACGAGCTGGTCAATCGCATGGCTGATCGCGATCTCGCCGCCGAACAGGCGCGTCATCACGCCGGTGGCAAGGGCGGACCGCCCATCAACGCCGACTCGCGCCTCAAGGAGATCGAGGACGCCTACTGGGATGAGTTCGAGAAAAACGACCTCGCCAATCTCATCCTGCTGCGCGGCGGCAAAGGCTGAGCTGGGGCCAGCGTGGGCGTCTGAGTGCGGCGGGGCTGCGTCAGCGCTATGGGGAGCATCGCGCTCCACCCGGTGTCCGCGGCGTGGTCCCGACTCAGAAGCCGCCGGTGTTGGCCTCGGCGATGACGCCGGTGACCTTGACCTCGATCTGGCCGACCTCGGTGATGCCGAGGTTTTGTTTGAAAATGTCGCCGACCTCCTGGGTCAGGTAGCCTTGGATCGCGTCGAGCTTGGCGTTGGGGCGGATTTTCAGGCGGATGAGCGTGTTGAACTTGCCGCCCTTGCGCACGACCTCGGCGCGGGCCGAGGCGACGCCGTTGAGCTGCTGGGCGCAGGCCTCGATCAACCGGTGCAACGCGTGACGGGAAATCTGCAACTTGCCGCCCTCGGACTTGCTGAGGGTCAGCGTGCGCGGTTCGCGCAAGAACAGGAGTATCACCAACACGGCGACGCCGCCCCACACGAGCAGGGCCTGCACGGGCGAGGCGAAGATGAAGTCGTTGATGGAGCGCAGCACGGTGACGGGAGGCCGAGTTGAGAAGAAGTGGGGGCGCGGGAGGACGTTGACGCGGCGAAGGACGGTCCGCCGGTCAGTCCGTGGCGGTCGGGTCGGACCAGGTGTCGTCGGACTTGTCCCGGGACTCCGCGCCCTCGGGCAGGCGCACGCCCTCGATGATGACGTCGACCTTGGACACGTTCTTGCCGGTCATGGCCATGACCTGCTTGCGCACGGAGACCTGCACGTCGTAGGCGGTGCGGCCGATCTCGGAGCCGTAGGAAACGATCAGGCGGACCTCGATGACGTAGGCGTCGTCGGCGTTTTCGGTGACACGCACGCCGCGGTGGTCGGACTCGCGCTTGGCGAAGATCTCGCTGATGCCGTCGACGATACCGCCGCCGACGCCGGCGACGCCGTCGACCTGAAGGGCCGCCAGGCGCACGATGCTGGCGACGACATTGTGGTTGATCTTGATGTCGCCGAAGTCGGGCTGGTCCTCGCCGATGGAGGGGGGAGTAAAGTCGGTCGGTTGCATGGGTTGCGCTTTTGTGGGTCGACTTAAGGTCCGCGGGGCGGCGCTGGCAAGTCCGGCGGGCGCGAAACGGGACATAAAAAAACCCCGCGCGGCGGGCCGGCGGGGTTTGCGGAGGGTTTGGCGGGACCGCTCAGGTGTTGAACAGGTCGCTCGGGGTGCGGGCGAAGAAGTCCTCCATGTAGGCGGTGGTGGCCTTGCCTTCCATGAAGGTGGGATCACTCATGATCGCCTTCTGGAGGGGGATGGTGGTCTTGACGCCGCCGATGAGGTATTCGCTGAGGGCGCGGTAGGCGCGCTCGAGGGCGATCTTGCGGGTGGAGCCGTAGCAGATGAGCTTGCCGATCATCGAGTCGTAGTAGGGCGGGATGGCGTAGCCCGAATACGCATGGGAGTCGACGCGCACGCCGTGGCCGCCCGGGGCGTAGTAGAGCCCGATGGTGCCGGGGGACGGGATGAAGTTGCGCGCCGGGTCCTCGGCGTTGATGCGGCACTCGATGGCGTGCTTGGTGAAGGTGATGTCGCTCTGGTCGAACTCGAGGCGCTCGCCGTTGGCGATCTTGATCTGCTGCTTGATCAGGTCGATGCCGGTGACCTCCTCCGTGACGGGATGCTCCACCTGAATGCGGGTGTTCATCTCGATGAAGTAGAAGTTACCCTGGGCGTCCACGAGGTATTCGATGGTGCCGGCGCCCTCGTAGTTGCAGGCCTCAGCGGCCTTGACGGAGGCCTTGCCCATGCGCTTGCGCAGGTCGGGCGTGAGGAAGGGCGAGGGGGACTCCTCGATGAGCTTCTGGTGGCGGCGCTGCACGGAGCAGTCTCGCTCGCCGAGGTGGATGACCTTGCCGTGCGAGTCGGCGAGGATCTGGAACTCGATGTGGCGGGGCTTCTCGATGTATTTCTCGATGTAGACGGCGCCGTTGCCGAAGGCTTTTTCGGCCTCGTTGCGGGCGACGTGGAATTCCTTGGCGAAGGAGATGTCGTTGTGGGCGATGCGCATGCCGCGACCGCCGCCGCCGGCGACCGCCTTGATGATGACGGGGTAGCCGATCTTGCGGGCGAGCTTCACGGCGTCGGCCTCCTTGTCGATGGGGCCGTCGGAGCCGGGCACGATGGGCACGCCGGCTTTTTTCACGGTGTCCTTGGCGACGGCCTTGTCGCCCATCATGCGAATGGCGTTGGCGCTGGGCCCGATGAACTTGATGTTACAGGACTCGCACTGCTCGGCGAACTTGGCGTTCTCGGAGAGGAAGCCGTAGCCGGGGTGGATGGCGTCGACGTCGGCCAGCTCGGCGGCGGCGATGATGCGGTCGGCGCGCAGGTAGCTGTCGGCGCTCTTGGCGGGGCCGATGCAGATGGCCTCGTCGGCGAGCTGCACGTGGAGCGACTGGGCGTCGGCCTCGGAGTAGACGGCGAGGGACTTGATGCCGAGCTCGCGGCAGGCGCGCACGATGCGGAGCGCGATTTCACCGCGATTGGCGATGAGGATCTTTTGAATCATAAAAACGAAGAAACCACTTGGTCACCCGCGACGGCCCGCGGCGAAGGATACGTCGGGCGGGCGGAGGCGCGGGTGGTCAGTGGTTTATGGGCTGGGTGAGGGGTGGATCAGGCGGTTTTGACCTTGAACAGGCGCTGGCCGTATTCGATCGGGGCGCCGTTTTCCACGAGGACCTCGACGATGGTGCCCTTGGTCTCGGCCTGGATCTCGTTCATGATCTTCATGGCCTCGAGGATGCACACGACGGTGTTCTCGCTGACCTTTGAGCCGGGCTCGACGTAGGGTTTGCTCTCGGGGGAGGCGGACTTGTAGAAGGTGCCCACCATCGGAGACTTGATGTAGGTGATGCCGGCCTCGTCGCCAGCGGCAGCGGCGGGAGCGGCGGCCGGGGCGGGGGCGGCCTGCGGAGCGGGCGCCGGAGCGGCGACAGGCGCGGCGGGCGCGGCAAAGGGGGGATTGGAGCCGGAGCTGGTCGTGACGACCGGCAGACCGTTGCCGGCCCGGCGGATCTTCAGTTTGAAGCCCTCTTCCTCGACCGTGAAATCGGTCAGTTCGGAGCGCTTCATGAGATCGATGATCTGTTTGATTTGTTTAAGGTCCAAGGCAGTGGTCTTGGTTGAGTTTACCGGAGCCCCGAGGGGTCCGAAGGAACAGGCGGATGAAAGGTTGCCGGGGCGGCATGGCAACTCCTGATTTTCTACGCGATTGTGACGCAAAATCGGCCAAAACGTTCAAAAAACGCCGCATTCGGGGCGCGCCGAGCGGTTTTTCAGAGGGAGCGCATGGTTTGCCGAGGCGTTCGGCGGGCGGATCGATCCATGGGGAATCGAGGCAAAATAAACGCAGAACAGGCCCAAAAAACGCAGGGAATGCGTCGTTTTGGGCCTGTTTTTAATGAAAAGTGCCGATTTGACGTTTTTTTGGCAAACGGGGCGGTTTTCAGATCGAGAGCGTGTAGCTGAAGCGGTGGCGGCGGCCGTGGATCTTGTAGGCGTCGAGGGTGTCGGGGCCGCAGCTGTTGGTGCCGAGGCCGCGGTGGGCGACGTCGAGATACACGATGGTTTCGGCGCGGGGCGCGAGGTCGGTGGTGTGCTTGGCGGCGTAGAGGTCTTCGGCGGTGTGGTGTGACGCGTTGAACTCGAATGTGGGCGCGGCGTCGATGCGGACGGGCGGGAGGCCGACGAAACGGCTCCGCCGCTCCGCTACGGGGGCGAGTTCCAGCCAGCGGACGTCGGTGTGGTGGCCGTGTTCCTGGGGCATGACGTAGTCGACGTAGTCGCGGGTGACGGTGGTCTCGTGGACGGCGACCCAGGTGGAGGCCTTGCGGTCGGCGTAGTTTTCCCACGGTCCGCGGCCAAAGTAGGCGAGGCGTTCGTAGCCGGGCACGAGGTCGAGGCGCACGCCGATGCGGGGGAGGTCGACGAGGTCGGCATCGGGGCCGAGGAAGATGTCGTTGTCGATGACGAGGCGGCCGTCGGGGTGCAGGGTGTGGCGCTGGGTGTGGGTGGCGTCGTCCCAGCGGTCGCGACCGCTGGCGGCGTGGGCGAGGGTGACGGTGACCGAGCCGTCGGGGTTGGCCTTCCACGCGAACTTGGTCGGTCGGTGGGCGAGGGGGTTGGTGATGAGGCCGAGTTTTTGCCACTTGCCGAGGGCCTTGGCGTCCTGACCGGTCCAGAGCTTGAGGCCGTCGTTGTCGGTGGCGGCGCGGTTGAGCTCGAGGAGCGGGCCGCGGGCGAGGAGTTCGTGTTTGCCGGAGCGGAGGGAGGCGAGGGTGCCGCTGGCGCGGTCGTAGGTGGCGGTGAGGTCGCCGGCGCGCAGGGCGACGCCGCCGGGGGTCTCGACCGCCTGGACGGCGGTCGAGGATTTGGGATTTGAAATTTGAGATTTCAAATTGTTGCCGCGAAGCGGCAACTGCGCCCACGCGACTTCGTGGCCGGCGGGAGCGTGCGCGGTGGCGGCGCGGGTGGTGAAGCGGAGGTTGAGGTGGAGCTCGCCGGCGGCGGGGAGGGGGCCGATGGCGAGGGTGAGGTCGGCGGATTTGCCGGGGGCGAGTTTGAGCGCGGGGAGTTTGCCGGTGCGGATGGGGCGGCCGTCGTGTAGGAGTTCCCAGTGGCTGACGAGGTGGGCGAGGGTGACGAAGTCGTGCTCGTTGGTGATGCGCACGCGGGCTTTTTTGGCGTCGAGGAGCGCGATGGCGACGGGTTGGGCGAGGTGCTTGAGTTCCCACATGGCGGGGTGGGGCTGGCGGTCGGCGGAGACGAGGCCGTCGCAGACGAAGTTGGCGTCGTTGGGTGTGTCGTCGAAGTCGCCGCCGTAGGCGAAGAACTCGCGGCCGTCGGCGGTTTTTTGGCGGATGCCGTGGTCGAGCCACTCCCAAATGAAGCCGCCCTGGATGCCGGGCTTGGTCTTGAAGAGGTGGAAGTAGTCGTGGAGCGAGCCGTTGGAGTTGCCCATGGCGTGCGAGTATTCGCAGAGGATCACGGGGCGGGCCAGCGGGTGGAGCGGGGCGACGATAGGGGAGCGGGGCTTGTCGAGGTGCTCTTTATAGATGGTGGGGCGGACGAGGGCCTCGAGTTCGGCGCCGTGGAGAGGCGCGGATTTGGCGGGCCGGTAGTGTTTGGTGACGAAGTCGCTCCAGTCGGAGAGTTCCTGGATGCTGGAATACATCGGGCAGATGACGTCGCTGCCAAGGCTGTTGTGTGCCCAGCTGGCGAAGGACTGGCCCTTGGAGATGGCGCCTTCGTAATGGATGGGGCGGGTGGGGTCGTATTCGCGGATCCAACCGGCGGCGGCGGCGTGGTTGGGGCCGTAGCCGGACTCGTTGCCGAGGGACCAGAAGATGATGGCGGGGTGGTTTTGGTCGCGCACGACCATGCGCATGGCGCGGTCGAGCCACGGGGTGGCGTAGCGCGGGTCCTTGCAGAGGAAGTTGTGGAAGTCGTGCGACTCGATGTTGGCCTCGTCGATGACGTAGAGGCCGTGTTCGTCGCAGAGGTCGAGCCAGCGCGGGTCGTTGGGGTAATGGGAGGTGCGGACGGCGTTGATGTTGAATTGCTTCATCAGCGTGACGTCGCGCACGAGGGTTTCGTAGGGGACGGCCTTGCCGTGGTCGGGGTGGTGGTCGTGACGGTTGACGCCCTTGATGAGCACGCGTCGGCCGTTGATGAGGAGGTCGCGGTCGCGGATCTCGACGCGGCGGAAGCCGACGCGGGTCGCGGTGTGCGAGGTGCCGTGGGGGGTCTTGAGCGTGACGAGAAGCGTGTAGAGCTCGGGGGTCTCGTGCGACCAGAGGCGCGGGCGGGGCACGGGTGCGGAGAGGTCGATGCGGAGGTGGTGGGTGTGGTTGCAGTGGCGTTTCTCACGGGCCTCGTGGGTGCCGGTGAGAGGTTTTCTGAAGACGTCGCGGCCTTTCGGATCGAGCAGGCGGACCTCGGCGGTGATGCCGGCGGGAACCGGGCCGGGGCCGGTGATGCCGATGTGCACGGAAACGTCGAGCGTGGCCGATGCGAGATCGGCGGTAAGGGTGGGGCGGGCGTGGAGGTCGCGGATGAAGGTTTTCGGAGTGGCGTAGAGGAAGACCTCGCGATGCAGGCCGGTGAGCCACCATTGGTCCTGATCCTCGATGAAGGAGCTGTCTGACCACTTGGTGACGATGGCGACGAGTTCGTTGTCGGAGTCGGCGCGCAGGGCGTCGGTGATGTCGAACTCGGCGGGCAGGCAGGAGTCCTTGGATAGGCCGACGGGGAGGCCGTTGACGTAGACGGCGAGCAGATTGGTCGCGCCGCCGAAGTGGATGACAACGCGTTGGCCGGCCCAGGGGGCGGGCGTGCGAAAGGTGCGGCGGTAGACGCCGGTGGGGTTGTCGGTCGGCACGTGGGGCGGCTCGTGCGGCCAGGGCATCTGCACATTGGTGTAGTGGGGCTTGCCGTAACCCTGCGTCTGGAGGTTGCCGGGCACTTGGATGGCCGACCACTTGGCGGAGGCGGTGGCGTCGCCGCCGGTGGTGAAGGGGAGGGAGTCCTCGGGTCCGGCCTCGAGGCGAAATTGCCACTCGCCGTTGAGCGGGAGGACCCACGGGGACTTGTCGGGGTTACGGGTCAGCGCCTGCTTCGCGGTGGCAAAGTGCGTGAAGGTGGCGCGGGGCGGCAGCTTGTTGAGGGAGGTGAGCTCGGGGTTGTTCCAAGCTTTGACGAGACCGGTGAGCAGCATGGTTTTGGCGGGGCTGAGGTTGGCAACTCAAAGCAAGATGTCGCGCGCTGACGAACGCTATGCATTGTAGATTAATCGGTTTTTTGGCGTATAGCTCGAATAAATGTAGTTTTTATACAAACTTGACGCCAGTTTCCACATAAGTGGTGACGTGCTGTCGAATTGGGGAGCGCTTTATTCAGTAAGTCCCCGTATCGAAGGCAGTGCCGACGTCTTTTTCAGGCTGCTCCCGCCCCAACCGCGTCTTAAAATGCCAATGATGGCAGAGTGGCTGCATATTTTATTAAGTCGTTTGTAAGGAATAAAATGTGACATCCTTGGCGGCCGGTTTTTGTCGAATTGCCACTGATGGCATTTGGCCGCAGGTGACCGCGCATTTCGCTTCGGCTGATACTGTCGGCATTCACCCCGCGTCTGCTGAGTTCGCGCCCCGGTCCCCAACCGCGGCCGCGACCATAAAACATCCGGCGCCTCCGTCACATCGTCCCGATATATCCCCTCCGTTTAATGCGAAAATTCACCCCAGTCCTCTTTGCACTCCTCACCGGCGTCCTGTCGTGCGCAGTGGCCGATACCCTGCCGCTCAAGTCCGGGCAGGTGCAGAAGAAGGGCTCGGCGTCCCTCGACTATTCGTCGGGGACGGCTCCGGCCGTTCGGGTGCGTTTCGATGATCCGGGCTGGGACTCCGGCGTTCGCCTTACGCCTCCGGACGGGCAGTCGCACTGGGATCTTTCCGCGGGTAAGCTCCTCGCGGTCGACGTCGAAAACCTCTCCCGCGACCGTCAGCTGCGGCTGACCATGCACATCTCCAGCGGCAGCAAGGACGACAAGACCTTCGCCATGGTCAACACCGGCATCGCGCTCAACCCCGGCGAGAAGCGCACCATGAATCTTCTCATCCCGCATCGTTCGGTCTACGGTGCCCCCGAGTCCATCCCCGGCCCCAAGATCATCGAGTCTGACCGCGTCAACTGGATCGAGATCTACATGCAATGGCCCTTCGAGAAAAAGGCCGCCAACCTCCTCGACTGCCGCCTCTCCAATCTCCGTCTCGTCGGCGAGCCCGACGCGCCCCACACCAAGCCCGCCGCCGACTACTTCCCCTTCATCGACAAATACGGCCAGTTCATGCATGCCGACTGGCCGGCCAAGATCCGTTCCGACTCCGACCTGCGCGAGGCCCGCGCCAAGGAAGCCGCCGAGCTCACCGCCTCGCGCCGCCCCGCCGAGTGGAACCGCTTCGGCGGCTGGGCCAACGGTCCGCGCCTCAAGGCCACCGGCCATTTCCGCACCGAGAAACACAACGGCAAGTGGTGGCTCGTCGACCCCGAGGGACGCCTCTTCTTCTCTCACGGCATCGACGTGCTCTACACGCACACCGACTCGACCCGCACGCAGGACCACAAACACTGGTTCGATTTTCCCGCCGACTCCTGGACCGTCCAGCCCACCGATACCAACCTCGCCATCAAATACGGCAAGCGCGACTACGACGCCGACTTCTACGCCACCCTGCAAAAGCGCCTCGTCCACTGGGGCATGAACACCATCGGCAACTGGGGCAATCACCGCCTCATCCTGCGCGGCGGCATTCCCTACACCCTCCAGCTCAGCGACTACAACGCCAAGCTCCCCGTCATCCCCGGCGGCCTCAAGTTCTACGACGTCTTCGACCCCGTCTACATCGACGCGATGAAGAACCTCGTCGACAACGCCGCGCGCCGAAACCCCGCCGTCGAGAAGTCCCTCAACGACCCCTACTGCATCGGCTACTTTATCGACAACGAGCTCAACTACGGCAACCGCGGCCGCCAGATCTTCGGCGACTCCGTCATGAAGGCCCCCGGCGACCTGGCCGCGAAGCTCGAGCTCGCCGCCGACATGCGCGCCAAATACGGCACCGTCGAAAAACTCAACGCGTCATGGAAAACCAACTACGCCGACTGGGACGCCTTCCTCAACGCCACCGAGGCGCCCTCCTCGAAGGGTTTCCGCGCCGACTCCGACGTCTTCTTTCAAAAAGCCGTCGACCAATACTTCCGCCTTTGCCGCGACGCCATCAAGAGCCGCGCCCCGCACCGCCTCTATCTCGGCAGCCGCTTCATCTCGACCGACGCCGTTCGTCCCGTGCTCTACAAGGCCAGCGAGAAATACTGCGACGTGCTCACGCTCAACGTCTACGCCCACAGCGTGGCCAACCTCGGCTCCGGCACGGACTTCCCCGACATGCCCGTCATGATCGGTGAGTTTCACTTCGGCATCCTCGACCGCGGCATGTTCGCCCCCGGCCTCGCCCCCACCGGTTCCACCCAGGAGGAGCGCGCGCTCGCCTACACCCGCTTCCTCCAAGGCGCGCTCGTCCACCCGCAGATCGTCGGCACCCACTGGTTCCAGTTCCGCGACCAGCCGCTCACGGGCCGCTGGGACGGCGAGGGTTACCAGATCGGCTTTGTCGACGTCGCCGACACGCCCTACCGCGAACTCACCCAGGCTGCCCGCGAGGTCGGCGAGCACATGTATCGCTACCGCGCCCGCGGCCTGCTCAAGAACGACATGAAGTGACCGCTTACCTTCTACGACACCCTTTGCATCCCCCTGCATTTGCTTACCCCGCCCCATCCATGAACACCGTGAAAATCACCCCCGAAACCATCGCCCCGGCGCCCGTTCGCCGGGCCCGCGGCCGGCCGCGCGGGTTCACCCTTATCGAGCTGCTCACCGTCATCGCGATCATCGGCATCCTCGCCGCCATCCTCGTGCCGGTCGTGGGCAAGGTCCGTCAGTCCGCCCGCAAGTCCGCCTGCGCCTCCAACCTGCGGCAAGTGAGCGTGGCTTTGGCCGGCTATGTCACTGAGCACAAGGGCTTCCTGCCTGGTCATGAAAAGATTAAGGACAACACCGGCGACTACTACGACATGGGACGCGAGGCCAGTCCGCGCTGGTGGATCGAGGGTGGTAATCTTACCCGCGGTCTCGCCGCCCAGTTGCTGCCTTATTTCTCCGCCGACATCCCGTGGTCGCGCAACACCGGTGTCGTCGATATCCTGGCCTGCCCGGCCAATACGGCCACGATGGACAGCCTCGGCTCCACCAGCACTGTGCCAAGCTATATGCTCGGCATCCGGGTCAAAACGACGGCCGGCACGCTCAGGCGGCCCTTCGCCTACTCCGGTAGTCCTTCGTTGAATACAAACGACATCGCAGTTCCCCGCAACGCGGTGATGTTGTTCGATGTCGACACCGCGTTCGCGTCCCTGCTCGGGACCACCACCAGCAAGAGCGCCTCCCCGACTTCTGTGCACGGAGCCACCCGCAACGTGCTGTATTTCGACGGGCACGTCGAGGCGGTGCCCGAAGGCACCAATCCGCACGAGACACTGTAACTAGACTGCAAGTCCATCCACCGACCCGCGCTCCCTTCGCAACGAAGGGCCCCCGCGCGGGAGAGCTCTGCTCGCGCCATTTTTTCAACCCAGCCCAGCATAAGTCACCAAACCATGAATACAAAAACCTACCCCCTGACCATGGCCGTCCTCGCGACCGGCCTGTTGTTGTCGCCCCTCTCCGCTGTCGCCGCCAGCGGCACCTGGACCAGCACCACCGGAGGCGACTGGTCCAACACCGCCAACTGGAGCGGCGGCACCGTCGCCAGCGGCACCGACGCCGTCGCCACCCTGTCGGCCACGGGCACCCAGACGGTCAACCTCGACACCAACTTCACCGTCGGCTCCATCGCCTTCAGCAACGGCACCTACACCATCGCCTCCAACAACGGCAGCGTGCTCACCCTGGCCACCTCCACCGGCACGGCCCCCAACATCAGCAGCACCGGCACCATCTCGGCCACCATCGGCGGCACCCAGGGCTTCACCATGAGCCCCGGCGGCAACCGCACGCTCACCCTCACGGGCAACAACATCTACACCGGCGTCACCACGCTGGCCAACGGCAACCTCACCGTTCGCTCCAACTCCGCCCTCGGCGCGACCGGTGCGGGCAACGGCACCGTCGTGAGCCAGTCGAGCGGGCAGTATCCTCAGCTCCACTTCGCCAACAACGTGACGACCTCCGAGGATATCACGCTCAACATGCATTGGTATACCCTGACCGCGGGCGCGTCGGTCGGCGGCAACCTCATCTACAACGACAGCGGCGACACCACGCTGAACGGCACGATCACCCTGAACCGCTCCGCCGCTTCCAATGCCAACGTCATCCACACGATGGGCATCCAGACCGGCACCGGCAGCCTCACCCTCAACGGCGCCATCGCCGGCGCCGCCACCGGCGGCCAGGCCAGCGGCACCTATACCGATCCGACCCGCCTGCAGTTCCGCACCACCACCGCCGCCGCCTACATCAACGCCAACGGCAACATCTCCGACGGCACCCTCACCACCGGCGGCCTCTCCGTCTACACCACCACCGACAGCGCCGGCATCGTGCGCCTCGCCGGCAACAACACCTACTCCGGCTCCACCGTGCACCAGAAGGGCACGCTGCTCATCAACAACACCGCCGGCTCCGGCACGGGCACCGGCTCCGTTTCGGTATCGACCGGAGCCATCTTCGGCGGCAACGGCATCATCAAGCCCACCGGCGCCAACGGTGTTGTCTTCGCCAGCGGCGCGGTCGTCGCCCCCGGCGACCTCACGTCGTCCGGCTCGGCCATCGCGGCCGGCGAGTCGCTCACCTTCGACCTCTCCGAGACCACCGGCAGCGTCGTCTTCGAGACCGGCGTCACCATGTCGTTCAACCTCAACGCCGCCGCCGACACGCCCGACCTCGTCGCCGAGAGCCTCGACTTCGTCGGCCTCACCGCGGGCGTCGGCCAGGTCCAGTTCAACGACAACGTGCTGAACTTCTCGCTCACCGGCGGACTGCTCGCGGACGGCCTCTACACGCTCGCCTCGTTTGACGCGGCCAACGCCTACTCGGGTCAACTCGTCATCGGCACCGGCCTGGAGGCCTACGACGTTAAGGAGCTCATCTTCAACGCCGGCAGCATCCAGCTGGCCATCGGCAACGTCATTCCCGAGCCCTCCGCGGCCGGCCTGCTCGCCGGTCTGGCCGTGCTTGGTTTCGGCGCCAGCCGCCGCCGCCGTCAGGCGTGAGCTCGCGTCCGGCACAGTCTGCCAACGGAAAGTCCCGCCACACCGGCGGGGCTTTTCCGCGCACACCCGATGTTGCCACGAGCCCCTGGGGAGGCGATACCCTGCGGGGCATGGCCGAGAAGCGGGTAGTGTTGCGCGACATCGCGGAGAAGGCGGGGGTTCACCTGACCACGGTCGCGCGCGCCATCAAGAACGACCCGCGCGTCAACCCCAAGACCCTCGAGCGCATCCAAAGCATCGCCCGCGAGATGGGCTACATGCCCGACCCGATGCTCGCCGCGCTCAGCACCTACCGCATCGCCACGCGCCCCACGCTCTACCACGGCACCGTCGCCTGGGTGACCGACTACCCGACCCGCGACGGCTGGATGGTCGAGTCGTTTCAACACTACCGGCTCGGCGCGGCCGAGGCGCTGGGACGTCACGGCTACCTCATCGAGGACTTCTGGCTGCGGGCGCCCGGGCTCAACAAGCGCCGCGCCGTGCACATCCTCGAGAGCCGCGGCATCCGTGGCCTGCTCATCTGCCCGTTGCCCTCGGCGGTCGGCCGGCTCGGCCTGCCGCTCGACAACTTCGCCGCCGTCACCTTCGGCTACACCATGGCGCGCCCGGCCATCCACCGCGTCACCACCTCGCACTACGAGAACATGCAGATCTGCCTGCGGCAGCTCTAC
This sequence comes from Verrucomicrobiota bacterium, assembly GCA_030601755.1. Taxonomy (GTDB): domain Bacteria; phylum Verrucomicrobiota; class Verrucomicrobiia; order Opitutales; family Opitutaceae; genus JAUWBF01. Next base: position 12,938 of record JAUWBF010000063.1, read on the forward strand.
CATCTCGGTTACCGGCGGCCCGGCTTCGTGACGTGGGACGAGATCAGCAAGCGCGTGCACGACCAGTGGATCGCCGCCTTTCGCACGCCGCCCTTCGAGGGCAAGTGGGCCAAGAAAATCCCGGTTCTGCAGCTGGCCAAGACGCCCACCACCTTTTCCGAGACCAACCGCGAGATCTTCCTCAAGTGGGTCAAGACGCACCGTCCCGACGCCGTGCTCGTGGTCGACCGCCACATCCTCGACTGGCTCACCGAGGCCGGCTACCGCGTGCCCGAGGACATCGCCTACGTCTCGCCCAGTCTGCAGGAATCCAACGTCGACCACGCGGGTGTTTTTGAAACGTCAATCGACGTCGGCCGCGCCGCCGGCGACTTCCTCGCGGGCCTGCTCAGCCGCGGCGAATACGGTGTGCCCAAGGTCCCGCGCCGCGTGTTGCTCGACGGCTTCTGGCAACTCGGCAAGACCGCGCGCAATCTCACGAAGAAGACCAAGGTCGCGCCCGCCGAGGCCGAGGCCTGAGGGTTAAGCGCATCGCTCGGCAGCCCGGAACAAGTAGCGCAGGCTTCCAGCCTGCATCCGTTTTCGACGGCAGGCTGGAAGCCTGCGCTACGCTTACTGGTAGGGGCCTCGCTCGCGAGGCCCGTTGCGCGCACGCCAGGAAAGGGCGTCTGTTTCGAAGACGACGTTGAACGGGCTTCGCGAGCGAAGCCCCTGCGGGCCGCCCTGCCGATACCCGCTACTCTTGCGAGATGCGCAGGCGCAGGAAACGACGCGGTGTCGTGCTCAGATCGGCGCTGTCGTTGAACTCCAGCCAGCCGTCGACCAATGGCGGCAATTGGTCGGTTCGCGAGTCGAGCAGCGTCTCGCTCCAATCCTCCAGATCGGTCGAGGCCTCGACGCGATAGGTCAGGTCGGTCAGCCCGGGGTCGAACGGAAAACGAAACCCGAGCGTGCCGGTGCCGCGCGTGAGCACGGGCAGCGCGAGCGCGGGCGGATCGTGCCGGCCGAGGCCGAGCGCGTAGCGCAGGAGATTGCTGACGCCCTGTCCGGAGGGATCGGCGTGCGCGCCGGCGACGGCGGGGTCGTCGCGCTCGGCGGACGAAGGAAACTGTTGAGTGACCCACGCCGCGTAGGTCGCCGGATGATCGGGGACGACGAGCCACTGCTGATGAGCGCCACCCTTGTATTCGCGTTGCTCGATGCGCGCGCCGTTGACGGTCGCGGCATCGGCGATTTCCAGCGCGAGACCGTTGTTGGCGGCGATGAGCTTGTAGGCGCCGGAGCCGGTCGGGCTGAGCAGCCAGCGTTGGGCGGGCGTGGTTTTCGACGGCCACATGCCGATGTTGTCGCCGCTGAGCAGGGTGCCGCTGGCGACGTCGACGGCCTTGCCGGTGTGGGCGCTGCGGATCGTGTATTGGTTGGCGCCTTGGTGGGCGAGCACCCACTTCTGGTTGGCGCCCGCGCCATAGGCCCATTGCTGCAGCTTGGCGCCGTTGGCGGTCGAGGCGTTGACGACATCGGCGGCCTTGAGCGTGTTGTAATTGAAGATCTGATACGTTCCGTCCGGCACCACGCCGGCGGTGGCGGGGGCGAGCTCGATCCAGTTGAGGTTGAAGTCGGAGACGAGCACCTGCAGCCGCAGCGCCTGCCGGCCGAGGGGCAGGTCGACGGTTTTCGAGATGGTCGTCCAGCTCTGGTAGCCGCCGGTGCCGGGGAAGCTCCAGTCGCCGGTCAGGTCCGCGCCCGCGAGGGAGACGCGTAATGCGCCGGTGGCGTTGGGCGTGGCGACGCGAAGTTTTAGCGAATAGCGGCCGGGGTCGGTGACGAAGACGGTGTATTCGAGCCACTCGCCGGCGACCATCCAGCCGAGGTTGTGGCCGCCGCCGGAGTCGCCGGTCGTCTGGATGTCGACGCCTTCGGAGGGACGGTAGGCGCCGCCGGAGTTAAGCGGGGTGTTGTCGTGATAGCCGACGCCTTCGCCGCCGGTGTCGAAGTTCTCGGCCTGGATGCGGGTGACGGCGGACCGGGTGACGGGCCAGGGTTCGCCGTTGTTGCCATAAGTGCCGCGGGGACCGGCGGGCCAGTTGCCGAAGTCGGGCGTCCAGCCGATGCCGGCTCTGGTGATGCGGTTCTTGAAGCGGGTGTCGTCGGTGACGCGCCGGATGGTGAGAAACGAGAGCCATGAGACGCCGAGGCGCTCGAGGTCGCCCATCTGGTCGACGTCCTCGTGGAGCGAGGCGGCGGTCGCGAGGCCGAAGTCGCCGGTGCCCCAGGGCCAGCGATAGAACTCGGTTTGGAAACACGGGTAGCCCGCGTTGAGCACGGCCTCCAGGCAGGCGCGGGTGCCGGCGCGGCCGTTTTCGCCGTAGCTGTGAAAGGCCACGGCGGCGTTGGTCCAGTCGATCGCGGAGCCGAGCGCGGCGATGTCCTGCAGGGCGCCGGCGCCGTTTTGGAAGCTCGAGTAGCTCATCAGCAGGACGGGCGTGGCGGGAGCCTTGGCGCGGATGGTGGCGTAGGCGGAGAGCTGCATCTGCATGAGCGCCGCCGATCCGGAGTAGGGCGGGTTGCCGGCGGCGGGCTCGTTTTGGATTTCGTAGAGCACGTGTGTCTCGTTCGCGTAGCGGCCGGCATAGAAATCCCAGAAGGCGGCGACGAAGGAGGCGTTCACGCCGCCGCCGCCGATGGTGATGACCAGGTAGAGATCGTTGTCGCGGGTGCGTTGCACGACGGTGTCGAGCGCGGCGACGCGCGCGCCGGCCGAGTAGCCGTAGTCGGAGCGTTCGGCGTAGCAATGCACGGTGTTGAGGCCGCGGGTCTTGATCGCCTGCAGGTCGGCGGTGGACGGGACCGCGCCGGTCTCGGTGCTGATGATGGCGCCGCGGAGGAGGTTGCCGTTGTCGGCCACGAAGGTGGTGCCGGCGGCGTTGATATAAGGACGTCCGCGCGCGGCCTCGGCGTGGCTGGCGAGGAGCACGCTGGCGGCGAGCACAAGCAGGCGGGCGATCATCGTGTGTGTGGGGCGGGTAGGGGAAATGGCGGCCGTCGCGGGACGGCCGCCGTGGTCTGCGGAATCAGGGATTGGTCGGGAACCACTGCTCGTGGTTGCCGCCGTCATACTCGCCTTGATACACGCGCGCTCCGTTGGCGGTGGAGGCGCCGTTGATCTCGAGCACGAGGCCGCTGTTGGCCGAGACGAGCCGGTAGTAGCCGGAGTCGGTCGGCTGCACGATCCAGCGCTGGTTGGCGCTGTTGGAGTTGAGCGAATACATCTGGATGTGATCGCCGCTGAGGATCTGGCCGGCGGCCTGGTCGATGGCCTTGCCGGTCTGGACGCTGGTGATCGTGTATTGGTTGGCGCCGCGGTGGGTGAAGACCCACTTCTGGTTGGCAGTGCCGGAGTAGCCCCACTGCTGCACGCGCGCGCCGTTGGCGGTGGAGTTGTCGACGACGTCCATGGCCTTGCCGCTGTTGCGGTTGTTCAGGCGGTAGGTGCCGTTGGCGATCACGCCGGTGGCGACCGGCTCGAACTCGATCCAGTTGAGGTTGAAGCCCGAGGTCACGGCCTCGAAGCGCAGGATCTTCTGGCCGGGCGTGAGGTCGACGGTCTTGGTGAGCGTGGTCCAGGTCTGGTAGCCGCCGGTGTTGGGCACGCTCCACGCGCCGGTCAGGTCGGTGCCGCCGAGGCGCAGGCGCAGGCTGCCGGCGGTGCTGTTGGCGGCGACGCGGACCTTGAGGTTGTAGCGGCCGGGGTTGCGGACGCGCACGGTGTATTCGAGCCATTCGCCGGCGGTGATCCAGCCGATGTTGTTGCCGCCGCCGGTGTCGGTGGTCGCCTGGATGTCGACCTGGCCGGTGCGATACTGTCCGCCGGAGTTGCCGGTGGTGGAGTCGTAATAGGCGATGCCGGTGCCGCCAAAATCGAAGTCCTCGGCCTCGACGCGCAGGGTGGCGGTCGAGGTGATGGCGCGTGGCTCGCCGCTGTTGCCGTAGACGCTGCGGGCGTTGGACGGCCAGGAGCCGAAGTCGGGCGACCAGCCGATGCCGGCGGCGTCGAGGCGGTTTTTGAAGCGGGTGTCGTCCTGCACGCGGGCCAGCGAGAGGAAGCTCAGCCACGAGATGCCGAGCCGCTCGAGATCGCCGGTCTGGTCGACGTCCTGATAGAGCGATTCGGGGTCGACGAGGTTGAAATCACCGGTGCCCCAGTCCCAGCGGTAGAACTCGGTCTGCACGCACGGGTAGCCCGCGGCGAGCACGGCCTCGAGGCAGGCGCGCGTGCCGGCGGCGCCGTTTTCACCATAGCCGTGGAAGGCGATCGCGGCGTTGTTCCAGTTGATGAGCGAGCCGAGCGCGGCCATGTCGGCGAGCACGCCGGCGGAGTTTTGAAAGATCGTGTAGCTCATCAGCAGCACGGGCGTGTCGGGCGCCGCGGTGCGGATGATCGCGTAGGCGTTTTGCTCCATGGTGATCACCGACGCGGAGACGGGCGCGCGCACGACGGGCTCGTTCTGGATCTCGTAGAGCACGTGGGTCTCGTTTTTGTAGCGTGGCGCGTAGAACGTCCAAAAGTCTTCGATGAAGTCCGCGTTCACGCCGCCGCCGCCGATGGTGATGACGAGATAGAGGTTGTTGTCGCGGGTCATCTGCACGACTTGGTCGAGCGCGGCGGCCTTGGCACCGGCCGCATAGCCGTAGTCGGAGCGTTCGGCGTAGCAGTGGATGGTGTTGAGACCGCGGGTCTTGATCGCCTGCACGTCGGCGAGCGCGGGCACGTTGCCCGTCTCGGTGCTGATGATCGCGCCGCGCAGGAGGTTGCCGTTGTCGGCCACGAAGGTGGTGCCGGCGGCGTTGATCTGGGGACGGCCGCGCGCGGCGTGCGCGACGTGTGAAAACAGCAGGGAGAACAACAGGGCGAAGCAGGCAAGGCTCCGCCCCGGAAGCAGGGTGTGGGGTAAGGGTTGCATAACGCGGCGGACCATGCGCGAGGTCCTCGGGGCAGTGAATTTCGCCAAAATGCTAATAATGGCATTTCGCCCACCTTGGGCCGGCGCGCGGCGGATGCCATCAGTGGCTTCCCGCACAGGAACGCCCCTCTTTGCCCCGCGGTGAAGCGGCGTCTTGCAACCCCCTCGGCTGAAAATGACTCCCCCAAAACACCTCGTCCGTCCATGGCGGACCCGCCGCCGTCGCCACGGTTTCGCCCTCCTGATCACGATCGTCCTGGTCGCGTTTCTTGTGCTTGTGCTCGTGGCGCTGGCGTCGCTCACGCGGGTGGAAACCACGGTCGCGAGCAACAGCCGTCATGTTTCCGCGGCGCGTGACAACGCTCTTGTCGCGCTCAATGTAGCGATCGGTCAACTACAGCGTTTCGCGGGGCCCGACCAGCGTGCGACCGCCACCGCCGCCATGGGCGACGCCTCCGCCAATGGTCTGCCGGTCGCCGTCGACGGGGCGCGCCAGTGGACCGGCGTGTGGGGCAACTCCGCCGCGCCGGACGCCGCCGCCTCGTCGCCGCTTTTTCTCAACTGGCTGGTCAGCGGTAACGAGTCCGTGGCGATCAACGCCGATGACGCCGGCAGCATTTCGTCCGTATCCGGAAATCCAGCACACATTCCCTCGCAGTCCGTGGCCGGGCTCTCCGGCGCGACCGCGCTCTCCGAGGGAATCACCGTCAACGGCGCCGATGCGCGTCTGCTGGTCGGCGCCGGCACGGTCGGCGACTCCACCTCGGGTCTCGGCGAGGCCGGCTACGTCGCCGCGCCCTTGTCCGACATCTCCGTCGATTCGGCCATGGTGCCGGGTTTGGGCGCCGGCGGCAGTCAGGTCACGGTCGGCCGCTACGCCTGGTGGGTGGGCGACGAGGGTGTGAAGGCCCGCGTCAATCTCGTCGAGTCCGAGGCCGCCATCGCCGAGACCGTCGACGCCGACCGTCGCTTGCGTTACCGTGCGCCGGCCCGCACCGGTATCGAGCTGATGGCGGACATCCCGACCGCGCTGGCCAACGCCGATCTCGGCGCGAGCGGCACCGCGG
>JAUWBF010000103.1 GCA_030601755.1 Verrucomicrobiota bacterium
CTCACCCCCCGCGCCCCCTGGCTCTGGTTTCTCGTCTGGGACGACCGCATCGTGCGCGCCGAGCTCAATCCCCCCTCCGACGTCTCCTCCCTCTACCAATCCCCCGCCCTCGTCACCCTCCGCGACTGGCAGCTCGCCCCCTCTCCATAAACCCGCCACCGCGCCGTTGCGCCGCCCCGCTCCCGCGCCCAACCTCCCGCGCACGCATGAAAAAGCTCCTCGCCCTCGCCCTTGCGCTCGGACTGCGCCTCTGCGCGCAGACAGGCGAACCGCCCCTCATCCCCGACGGCGACTTCGAGGCGACGGACACCGCCTGGCCCCTGCCCCCGGGGGCCGCCATCGTCGCCGAGACGAACAACCACTTCCTGCGCCTCCAAGCCGACGCCCCCGACCTCTACATCGCCACCCCGATCGCCATCCCCGTCTCCCCCGGTCACGAAGCCTACCGGTTCGACTTTCGCGCGCGCTTCGCCGGCATCATCGCAGGCACCAAGCAATGGCACGACGGACGCATCATCCTCGACTTCAAGGATGCCGAAGGTCGGCGCATCACCAGTCCTCCTCCGCCCTACTTCAAAAAAACCTCCTCCGGCTGGATTCATAAAACCATCGAGTTCACCGTGCCCGACCACGCCGCCACCCTTGAGATCACCCCCGTGCTCTTCAACGTGCGCGCCGGCACCCTCGACCTCGACGACCTCAGCCTCGTCCCCATCCCCGCCGCCCCCGTCATCACCCGGCAGGAGGCCACCGCCGCCGCCCGCGCCGCCGACACCGCCCGCCGCGCCGCGCTGGTCAAGCCCCGGGTCCCCGCGCCCCCCGCCGACCAAATGCCGCCCGCGCTACGCGTCACCAAAAACCAAATACAAACCGACGATGGCCGCGAAGTCTGGCTGCAAGGCCTGGCCGTCCCCAGCCTCGTCTGGGTCTCCAACGGCGAACGCGTGCTCGAGTCCATCCAAGTTGCCCTCGACGACTGGCGGGCCAACTGCATCCGCCTCCCCGTCAACGACCGCTTTTGGATCGGCAAAGGCCCCTACCAAAAAGACGGCGGCGCCGCCTATCGCCAGCTCGTCGAGGACGCCGCCAACCTCTGCGCCTCCCGCGGCGCCTACCTCATCCTCGACCTCCACCGCTTCCGCGCCCCCGAGCAACGCGACATCGACTTCTGGCACGACGCCGCCAGCCGCTTCAAAAACCACCCCGCCATCCTCTTCGACCTCTTCAACGAACCTCACGACATCAGCTGGCAAGTCTGGCAAAACGGCGGCCCCACCGGCGTTGAAAGGACAAGCGACGCCCCCGACGAAAACGATGAACGCCTCCGCGTCTTTGAATCCGTCGGCATGCAACGGCTCGTCGACACCGTGCGCGCCGCCGGCGCGGAAAACATCGTCATCGTCGGCGGCCTCGACTGGGCCTACGACCTATCCGGCATCCTAGACGGGCACGCGCTCGAAGACCCCGCCGGCCGCGGCATCGTCTACTCCACGCACGTCTACCCCTGGAAGCGCGACTGGCAGGGCAAATTCCTCGAAGTCGCGCGCCTGCACCCCGTGCTCGTCGGTGAACTCGGCTCCGACCCAAAGCCCCTCCCCCCGCCGCGCGACAACCTCGAACCCTCCGAAACCTGGGTGCCCGACATGCTCGGCCTCATCCAAAAACACCGCCTACACTGGACCGCCTGGTGCTTCCACCACAGCGCCACCCCGCGCATGATCGAGGACTGGACCTTCGCCCCCACGCCCTACTGGGGCCAATATGTGAAGGACGCCCTCGCCGGGAAACAGTTCGAGCTCCATCGCCTGCGCTGATTCGCTGCCGGACTCCCTCTCAAGCGCGACGGCGCGACCCGCCGTGCAACGGTTGCCACCGTGCCCCGTTTGAAAACGGAACGGATCATTTTACGTTTACAGGGTGCCGCGGACACGACCCCTCCCGCGCTCTTCCGTCCACACCCCGTTCTCCGTGTTAACCGTATCCCTCCCCGCATCGCGAGCCCGCTCGCAAACCGCCCCTCGCGGCTTTGCCCTGCTGATCACCATCACGCTGGTCGCCTTCCTCGTGCTCATCCTCGTCGCACTGGCATCCCTCACCCGCGTCGAGACACAAGTCGCCGCCAACAGCCAGTCCCTCGACCAGGCCCGCCAAAACGCCCTCATGGCGCTCAACATCGCCATCGGTCAGCTCCAGCGCCACACCGGCCCCGACCAACGCGTCACCGCTACCGCAGACCTGCGTCGCCCCGTCCTCGGGTCCGCCACCGACCCTGTCTCCGGCGTCAGTCTGTCGGCAGGCGCGGCCTCCGCCGCCCTAGACTCGATCAACAACTACTGGAACGACGCCCGCAACCGTCGGTGGGTGGGTGCCTGGCGGGATCCCGATCCGGACCGGACCTTGATGGTCAACCCCGACACTCCGGCCTCCACCGAGCCGCGTCCGGAGCTGCTCTCCTGGTTGGTCAGCGGCAACGAACAGCATGGCGACGACTTTCTACCGGAGACTCAGGTGGACAATTTCACCGTCTCCGGCGTCACCTCGGCCTCCGCGGCCACCGCCAACTTCGGCACCACCGCGCAACCCTACCGTCTGCTCGTCGGCAATGGCACCACGCGCATCGTGACCGGCACCGACCTCAACCGTGCCGTCGTCGCACCGCTGGTAGCCATCACCTCCGACCACGTCCCCGGGCATTCCGGACAAAAGACTGTCGGCAGCTACGCGTGGTGGGTCGGGGATGAAGGCGTGAAAGCCCGCGCCGACATCGTCGACTCGCTCGCCGGCAACAGCGATCCCGTGGCGCAACGCGTCCGCCTCCAATCCGCCCAGCGCAACGCCGTGGAGGCGATGACCGGACTCGCCACGCTTTATCCCGCCAACAACGCCTCGCTCGCCAACATCATCACCAGTCCTCAAATCGCGCAGCTTGAGAACGATCCCGCCCTCCGCGGTGATCTGCAGAACGAACTGGCGGAGCGTTACCACGATCTCACCGTGCACTCCCGCGGCGTGCTTTCCGACACCCGCCATGGCGGCCTCAAGGCAGACCTCTCCTGGATGCTCGGGCAGGCCAGTGACACGGATTTCCGCGACGACCTTCGCGAGATCTACGGCAGCACCACGCTGGTCGCGACCGACAACATCCTCACCTCCACCGTCACCCCATACGTGTCCGCACCGGGCACCAATTCATTCACGGCCGCCAACTTTGCCCTGGGTCTTTCCCGCACCCCCACCTGGAGCCAGCTGCGCTCCTATTTCAACATGGGCAACGACGCGCTCGCCGCCTCGATGCCCGGCGTCATGAACGCGGGCGCAGCCCAATCCCGCATCCAACTCCGCGACCGCCAGGGACTCGGACCCATCGTGACCCAGATAAAGCTGTTCTTCGGCCTGCAGGTCGACGACGCCGACACCATCAAGCTCCGGCTGCGCCCGCTGGTCGTGCTGGCCAATCCCTACGACATCACACTCACCGGCGATTACTGGGTGCGCTTTGAGCGCCCCTTTCCCGAGGTCCGCGTGGGCACGCCGACCGATCCGGTTGCCAAGCCCTCCGGCTTCGTGACATCGGGCAGCGCCAGCTTCAACTCGCGTCTTAATCTCGTGATTCGCGGCTCGTCGATTCCGCCGGGCGAGGCCCGCGTTTATTGCCTCGACCAAGACTACCACGACACCGGATCGGGCGCGCTCCTCGAGATGAATTTGGCGGAAGGTTTCGACCCCGGCCCCGTCGTCACCATCCCCACCACCGCCAAGCTCGGCACCCACACCCACGCCGCTCTGTTCGCGGTCAACAACTTCCCCAGCGCCTTTCTCTACGGCGCGAACCCCGCGGGCACCACGACCGACAAGCTTCTCCAGTATTTCTACGGCCGCGGCCTCTCCGGATCCGCCAACATCAACCTCTATCTCGTCTACGCCACCGGCATCGGCGAGACCCGCGACGGAGGCGGCGGCTGGGCCGTCATGACCGACTCCCGCTCGACCAACACCCAGCAGTCCAATTTTCTGCAATACAACCCCCGCGCCCTCTCGCTGTTCTGGTCGGGCAACTCCGGCAGCGACCCGCATCCGATGGAAAACACTTTTTCGTTTCCCCGCGACGGCGCCCCCGGAAACGACTCCTGGTTCGGCAAGGACCTGATCTTCGACACCTCCGGTGATCGTGTGCGCTGGGGCCCCGTCAACATGGAGACCAACCGAACCGTGGCCTATGACCCTCCGCCCGCCGGCCTCTCCGACGAAACCGGCTACGTGAACGTGCTCTACACACTGCCCCGTGCGGAAAGTCCTGTCGTATCCATTCCACAGTTACAGCACTTCAGTCCCTCGGGGTTCGTGAACAACGGCCGCATCACCTCCACTGGCGACCACTACGCGCTCCACGCCAACAGCTTTCAGGTCAACTATCCGACAGGCAACTCCTACCCGAATCCCCGCGTGCCCCGCGACCGCGCCTACCTGGCCAAGACCAACGGAACCAGCGGCAACCGCGACAACATCGGCATCGCCTACGACGCCTCCTGGCTCAACAACGAGGTCCTCGCCGACCGCTACTACTTCTCGTCCTATCCGGCCTCCGGCAACGTCGACCTCGCCGACAATCTCATCAACGCCAACCTCCGTCCATTCCGCTCGCCCGCGGACGTTGCGTGGGACGACGAAACGCGCTTCCGCGGCTCACCGCGGCAGGCGGCCGTGAACCTCATGGCCGAGGGGGCCTTTAACGTGAACTCGACCTCCGTCGAGGCCTGGAAAGCCCTGCTGGCCAGTCTGCGCGGCATCCCCGTGAAGGGATCGGCCACCGGAGGCACACCGTCACCGCGCGGACTGTATCCCGAAGGCGAATACTCAGGCAGCCGCAACGGAAACTCCAAGGACGCCTGGGCCGGCTTTCACAATCTCTCCGACGCCGAGATCGACGAACTCGCCTCCGCCATCGTGCTCGAGGTCCACAAGCGGGGCCCGTTCCTGTCCTTTGCCGACTTCCTCAACCGCCGCCTCGTCGCCACCGCGGACGATCCCCTCGACACCGGACTGTCCGGCGCCGTGCAGGCGGCCATCGACTCGTTTCTCAACCAAAACACCGACGTCGACAGCGTCATGCGGATCCAGTCCCGCAGTGATAACTTCGCCGAGGCCGCCTACCAGACGCGCAACATGACCGCCGGCTCCGCCGGCTATCTACTACAGGCCGACCTGCTCTCCCCGCTCGCTCCGGGACTGGCCTCGCGATCCGACACCTTCGTCATCCGCACCTACGGAGACGTCCAGAATCCCGCCACCGGCGAGGTCACCGCCCGCGCCTGGTGCGAGGCCATCGTGCAACGCGTTCCCGACTACGTCGAAGACTCGCTGCCCGCCACCGACACTCCCGCCGTCGGCTCCACCAACGCCACCTTCGGTCGCAAATACCAAGTCGTCTCCTTCCGCTGGCTCTCACCCGACGAAATATGATCTTCATCGTCCGCCACCTTCGCCTTCCACTGTTACTGGCCGTCCTCACTGGTGCACTGCAGGCCCAAACAGCCCCGCAGCCGCCGCGCATTCGTTTTCTTTTTCTGGATGAAAGCGCCGGCGCCTACACCACTCCCACCGCCACCGGCAATCGCCGCATCAGTGACGGCCCCTACGAAATCAGCCCTCCATTTACCCCCGGCGATCTGCGCCCGATCCATCTCTACAAGACCCTGCCTTCCGGTGAATCCGGCGACTTGGCCCCGGTCAAGGTCGCCAGCATTACGCCACCCGCCAACAGCAGTTCCATCTTGGCGATCATTTCTCCGCGTCCAGCGGCCAGCGCCGACGCCCCCCCCGTCTATAGCGTCGAGCTTATCGACTGCGATCCCGCCAAGTTCCCCGCCGGCTCCATCCGCGTGATCAACCGAGCCAACGCCGCCATGGCCGGGCAATTCGGCGACCAACTCATCGCCGTTCAACCCGGCGAGGACAAGGTCGTCCGCCCCATCCCTGACAATCGCCACCGCGTCGCCAGCCGCGTCGCCACCCAGATCACCTCTGGCTGGAAAATCATCACCAGCCGGACGACGTATCTCCTGCCCGGGAAACGCGTTTTTGGTATTTTTGTCCACTCCCCCTCCGGCATGAGGCACACCTTCACCGCCGGTGAGCTCGCCGAACTCGGCGACCCGCCGCCCGGCAACTTCTGGCTGACGTTCTCCGACAGCCCGTAACCCCCCCGCCGCCCCCCGACGTTGTCCAGCCCCTCTCCGCCAACCGCGCCCCGCCCGGGCCCGGATAGCGACTGCTTTCCCCTATGCGTCCAACCCACACGCGAAACATGACAATACAAGACCCCCAGCGCATCGCGCGCCGCCGGACGCTCCGACGTCCGTTCGCCACCCTGCTCGCCGCCAGCCTCGCCTTCGCGAGCACCGCCTCGGCCGCGGACTGGTTCCTCGACAAAACCCAACCCCGCTACGCCAGCTGGGACACCCTCGCCGACTGGAAACCCAACGCCGACGGCACCGGCACCAGCCCGACCGCCCTCTCCCCCGCCGACACCTATCGGCTCAACGGCTTCTCGCTACGCACCCCCGAAGGCGGCTCCACCTACACCTTCGGCGGTGGCCTGCTCGTCCTCGACGCCACCGGCGACACCCTCTCGCTCAAGACCACCGGCGCGGGCGTCTCCATCATCCCCTCCCTGCTCACCACCGCCGGACTCATCCAGAACGTCGGCTCCGGCACGCAATACCTCCAGGTCAGCCACTACGAAAACCGCTCCGGCACCACCGCCTACAACGCGCCGACCGGCCGCGGCATCAGCCTCGCCATCGGCACCCTCACCGGCTCCGGCCGGTTCCGCCTCTACGGCGGCGGCACCCACTACCTCGACGCCGGCGCCGCCGAGGCCTACGACGGCGACATCTACATCCAGTCCGGCACCATCGACTTCCAGAACGACTTCGGCACCGCCGGCACGTTCACCGTCAACACCGGCGCCAAGGTCCACCTCGACCAGAGCGTCACCTTCACCGGCCTCACCGTCGACGGCACCGAGTATCCGGTGGGCAACTACAGCTACGCCTACCTCGCCGCGCAGCACCCCGCGGTGTTTCTCTCGGGCTCCAGCGCCGGCTTCATCACCGTGCGCGCCCCGGCCAACTGGTATCTCTCCGTCAACCAGCCCGTCGGCGGCTCCTGGAACACCCTGAGCCACTGGAAATCGAACCCCGACGGCACCGGCTCCAGCCCCGTCGCCATCAACTCGTTCGACAACTACATCAATCAGACCTCCGGCTTCAACCTGCGCACCCCCGAGGCGGACGCCACCTTCGGCGGCGGCGCGCTCGTCATCGCCGACGGCGGCATCCTCCGCCTCAAGGCCCCCGCCGGCAAGACCAGCGTCATCCCCGGCCTGGTCACCTCCGGCGGCGCCGGCAACGCCGACATCGCCAGCGGCTTCAACAACATCACGCAAAACCTCGTGGTCGGCGACTGGCTGGTCGATGCCGGCAACACCCGCATCACCCTCGGCAGCGGCAACGCGCTCGACCTCGCCGTGAACCACCTCTCCGGCACCGGCACGCTCACCATCCAGTCCGGCCTCAACGTCTACGCCTCGATCCATGGCGCCTCCCGCTTCACCGGCACGCTGCACCACAAGGCCGGCACCCTGCACGTCGGCCAACAGCTCGGCACGGGCGGCCCGCTCGTCGTCGACTCCTCCGGCAAGATCCACCTGGACAACCCCGCCTTTTTCACCGCCGCCACCATCGCCGGCACGTCATTGCCCGCCGGATACACCGACTACGCGACCCTGCACGCCAACCACCCGTCGCAGATCACCGACGGCGACTCCGACGCCTTCATCGCCGTTTACACGCCCGACACCACCGGCCCCGCCCACATGTTCGGCGTCAACCTCGCCGGCGGCGAGTTCGGCACCCCGATGCCCGGCGTTTACGGCACCGACTACATCTACCCCAACGCCGCCGAGTTCGACTACTACAACAGCAAGGGCCTCAAGCTCATCCGCCTGCCCTTCAAGTGGGAACGCATCCAGCACACGCTGGGCGGCTCGCTCAACGCCGCCGAGCTCGCCCGCCTCGACACCGTCGTCGGCTACGCCTCCGCCCGCGGCATGAAGGTCATCCTGGATATGCACAACTACGCCCGGCGCAAGGTCAGCGGCACCACCTACCTCATCGGCACCGGCCCCGTCACCATCGATCACCTCGGCGACGTCTGGCGCCGCCTCGCCGACCACTACAAGGGCAACTCCGCCATCTACGGCTACGGCATCATGAACGAGCCCTACTCCACCAACGGCACCTGGCCGCAAATGGCCCAGACCGCCGTCAACGCCATCCGCACCGTCGATCTCACCAGCTACGTGATCGTCAGCGGCGACGGCTGGGCCAACGCCACCGGCTGGCGCTCCAAGAACCCCAACCTCGACACCCAGGATCCCGTCGGCCGCCTCATCTACGAGGCCCACTGCTACTTCGACAACAACCTCTCCGGCACCTACGACCAGAGCTACGACGGCGAGGGCGCCTATCCCATGATCGGCGTCGACCGCGTGAAGGAGTTTGTCGAGTGGCTCCAGGAAACCGGCAACAAAGGTTTTATTGGCGAATACGGCGTGCCCGGCAACGACAGCCGCTGGCTCACCGTGCTCGACAACTTCCTCGCCTACCTCGACGCCAACGGCGTCTCCGGCACCTACTGGGCCGGCGGCCCCTGGTGGGGCAGCTACCCGCTCAGTTGCGAGCCCACGTCCAACTTCACCGTGGACAAGCCCCAGATGAGCATCCTCGAGGACTACAACTGATCCGCGCGACGCCTTGAAGACAGCAACGGCCGGACCCGTGAAGGGTCCGGCCGTTTTGCTTGGAATCCCCAAGGTGGAGCGCGACGTCCCCGGCGCGCTTGGTTCGGACACTTCCATCGCTGATCGCGTCCGGAGGCCGCGAACCACCCCGGACCTCAGATCCTGCCGCGGCGACGACCGCCGGCCGCGAGCAGCAGGCCGCCCGCGCCGGCGAGCAGGCCGAAGCTGGCGGGCTCGGGGATCGGGCTGGTCGACACGCCCGTGAGCGTGACCGTGTCGATGCGCATGTAGGACGAGCTGTTGTCGTTCGTGCCATCAAACAGAAAGATGCGGAACTCGATCGTATCCAACTGCTGAAAGGCCGCGTCGGTGAGCGTGATGCTGGCGTTGGACCAGTTGGTGACGCTCTGCGTGCCCACGCTGGCGTTCAGCACCGCGATCGAGGACGCAAAGCCGTCGATGCTGGAACGCACGTCGAAGACACCCGGAGTGCTCGGCGCGGTGCCACTGTTGTAGGAAAACGCGTAGGCGAAACTCAGGTTTTCCAAGTTCAGCACGTTGCCCGAGGTCGCGCTGATCGTGAACCCCAGCCACTCCCCGCTCGTGGGCGATATGGGTTCGCTGATCTGGCTGCCGTGCACGTAGTAGGAGCTGGCGGAGGGGCTGCCGATCGACGACGCAGTGGGATTCAGCCCCGGACCATCCGCAAACGGAAAGGCGGTCACGTTCGAGCCGACGGTGTTGGCGTT
>JAUWBF010000092.1 GCA_030601755.1 Verrucomicrobiota bacterium
GGACCGCTCGACGAGATCACCACCGTCGACGACGAGTCGCTCCGGGAGTTGACGCTCTCGCCCGCCGGACGCGCGGCGCGCGCGGTGCTCCTGGCCGACCAGAAGCTGCTGCGCGACGCGGGGCTCGATCCGTCGCTGGACCTGATCCCGGCCTACCCGCGCGAGGCGACGCCCGGGCCCGTGCCGATCGACGTCTACGACTGGCACGCGGACAGCGCCAACACGCTCGCCGACACGTTCCTGTGCAGCTACACGGTGGCGGCGTCCGAGGGCGTGGCCAACACCGAGGCCGTGCGCCGTATCGACATTCCGGATACGCGCGCGGCGCTGTTGCGGTCGTATGGCGGCGCGGACGACGCGGGCTTCGTCACGTGGTGCGCGGAGCGTTGCTACGACCTGCACTACGCGGCGCTGCCGCACGCGCGGCCGTTTTCGTTCGGCTTCGGCAACCTGTGGCGCATCGCCACGCAGTGCCCGGGCAGCCCGGTGTCGCCGTGCATCCACCGCGCGCCGGCGACCGCGGCGGGCCGGCCGCCGCGGTTGCTGTTGATCAGTTGAGCGGATCACCAACGCCGTCCGCACACACTGGCCGTTTGTCACTTAATAAGTGACAAACGGTCTGGGGCGGAGGCGGGCGAGTCAGCCGCGGAGGGTGCCGGCGGCGGACTCGGCGAGGAAGCTTTGGTAGGTCTTCTCGATGCCTTCGCGCAGGGGGGTCTTGGCGGTCCAGCCGAGGCCGGAGAGGCGGGAGACGTCCATGAGCTTGCGCGGGGTGCCGTCGGGCTTGGTGGCGTCCCACTCGATCTTGCCGGCGTAACCGGTGACGGACGCGACGGTCTCGGTGAGTTCCTTGATGCTGACGTCGGTGCCGGTGCCGAGGTTCACCCAATCGGGCGGGTTTTCGAGACCAAGGAGAAAGGCGCAGCCGTCGGCAAGGTCGTCGACGTGCAGGAACTCGCGCTTGGGCGAACCGGTGCCCCACGCGGTGACGGTCGGCTGGCCGGCGATCCGGGCCTCGTGAAAGCGGCGGATGAGCGCGGGCAGGACGTGCGAGTTAGTCGGGTGGTAGTTGTCGCCGGGGCCGTAGAGGTTGGTCGGCATGGCGGAGTGGTAGCAGACGCCGTATTGCTTGCGGTAATACTGGGCGAGCTTGAGGCCGGCGATCTTGGCGATGGCGTAGGCCTCGTTGGTGGGCTCGAGCGCGCTGGTGAGCAGGCAGTCCTCGGGCATCGGCTGCGGGGCATGCTTGGGGTAGATGCAGGAGCTGCCGAGGAAGAGCAGGCGCGGCACGCGGGCGCGCCAGGCGCCGTCGATGGCGGCGGTGGCGATGGCGAGATTATCCAGGAGGAACTCGGCGGGATACGTATTGTTGGCGTGGATACCGCCGACCTTCGCCGCGGCGACGATGACGGCGTCGGGTTTCTCGGCGGCGTAGAAGGCGCGCACGGCGGCCTGGTCCATGAGGTCGAGCTCGCGGCGGGTGCGAAGCACGAGTTGCACGCCGGGTTCGTTTTGGAAACGGCGCACGAGGGCGGAGCCGACCATGCCTTGATGTCCTGCGATGTGGAGTTTCATGTGACGTGTAAGGTGCCAGCGAAGGGGCATCGGGGCGCGGGGGAAACCTCTTTTTTCATGGGGGAACCACCGGTCTTGCGTGCGGGGAGAGTCCGCGCAAGGTGTGCGGCATGTGGGTCACCCTCTACGCCGCGCAATCGCTGGACGGTCGCATCACCCGGCACGACGAGCCGGGCGACGGGTTTTCGTCGGACGCGGACAAGGTGTGGTTTCGCGCAGCCATGCGCACGCACGACGCGTGGATCATGGGCGGGGAGAGTTTTCGGTGGATGTCGTCGCAGCGCGCCGCGGGCGAGCCGTGGCGCGAGGGTCTGCGCCGGGTGGTGTGGACGCGCACGCCGGAGGTCCACGCCGCCGAGGCGGTGGAGGGCGTGCTGGAGTTCACCTCGGCGTCGCCGGCGGTGATCGTGGCGGGGTTGGCCAAGGCGGGCCGTAAACGCTGCGCGTTGCTGGGCGGCGGGCAGGTCTACGGGGCTTTCCTGGCGGCGGGGCTGGTCGACGAGGTGGTCGTGACGGTCGAGCCGCGGTTGTTCGGCCAAGGGCTCCCCCTGACCGGCGAGGTGGCGCAGGACACGCGGTTGCGGCTGGTGGAGTGCGCGCCGCTGGGCGACGAAGGCGCGGTGCGGCTGCGCTACGAGGTGATCAAACGAGGAAGCACATCATGAAGGGCAAACAACTGCACTGGGCGTGGTATGGGCTGGGGTTGATCGTCGGCATCGTCGCGCTGGGCGTGGTGATCGGCGCGGTGGTGTTCCCGTTGTGGGGGCTGGTCTTCGGGCTTGAACGCGGCGCGGGCGAGCTGGCCCTCACGGGCATGCGTATGCTCGGGTTTTATTTCTTCATCTGGGCGCCGGGCATCGCGGTGGTGCTGTGCGTGAAGCGCGCGTATGAGGCGCGGCGTGCGCGGGAGAGCCGGAAGCAGACGGACGATGCTGACGCCGCTTGAAAAGCGGCGCTCCTTGGGCGGGCAGGAATGCCCGCCCTCCTGGTTCAGATCTGGAAGTCGCCGCCGGTGGTCTCGTGGAGGCCGCACTCGCGTTTGAGGCCGCCGAAGCGGGTCTGCTCCTCGGTCTGGCCGGGTTGGAGCGGCGCGCTGCTGTGCCAGTCGCCGACGGAGACGTAGCCTTGGTCCCAGAGCGGGTGGTAGGGCAAGTCGTGTTTGACGAGGTAGCGGTGGAGGGTGCGGTTGTCCCAGTCGATGATGGGGTGGACCTTGGTGATCTTGTTCTGCACCTGCACGACGGGCAGCGCCTCGCGGGTGGAGGCCTGGGTGCGGCGCAGGCCGGCGAGCCAGGCGGTGGCGCCGAGTTCGCGCACGGCGCGGTCCATGGGCTCGACTTTGTTTTCGAAGTTGTAGGCCTTGAGTCCGTCGAGGCCGGCTTCCCAACGTTTGCCGTCGATGGCTTCCTGCTGGGCGGCGGTGCGGCGGGCGGAGTAGGTCTTGAGGTTGAGGCCGAGGCGTTGGGTCAACTCGGCGGCAAAACGGTAGGTCTCGGGAAAGAGGTAGCCGGTGTCGATGAACACGACCGGCATGCGCGGCGCGACCTGCGTGACGAGGTGCAGCATGGCCGAGGACTGGATGCCAAAACTGGTCGTAAGGATCAGTCCGTCGCCATAGGTGTCGACCGCCCAACGCACACGATCCTCCGCCGAGGCGGTTTCCAAGGAAG
Organism: Verrucomicrobiota bacterium; assembly: GCA_030601755.1. GTDB lineage: Bacteria > Verrucomicrobiota > Verrucomicrobiia > Opitutales > Opitutaceae > JAUWBF01. The sequence goes on from JAUWBF010000092.1 coordinate 3,246, forward strand.
CGGGAGCGGCGGTGGCGGTCGAAGCGGCGGTCGAGGACATTCGAGAAATATCTAGTTAGTTTATGTCCTAAGTAAAGATTGTGGTGAAACTTTGTCCCCACAGAGGAGCAAGTCAGCGTTTTTGAGCTGGTTACTGCCTATTACGGCTTCGGCAAGCGCCGGGGCATCACACGCTGATCGGTTCAGCGAGGGTCTTGACCTGGCGGCGGTGCAGGCGGGAGCGGTGCACGCCGAGCAGGCGCGCGGCGGCGGAAATGTTGCCGCCGCTGACGGCGAGGGCGCGGGCGATAAGCAGTTCCTCGGCTTCCTCGAGATTGAAGGGCAGGTCGTGCAGGCCGCCGCCCGCGGACGCGCCGGCGGCGGTCGCGGTGGCGGCGGGAAGGTTGCCGCCGGCGACGGCCCGGGGGGCGAAGACGATGTGCTCGCCGCGGAGCTCGCCCTCGCCGGCGTGGATCATGGCGCGCTCGATGGTGTTCTTGAGTTCGCGGATGTTGCCGGGGTAGCGGTGCGCGAGCAAGCGATCGACGGCGTCGGTGCGCAGCGCGGGCGGACGGCGCTTGAGCTCGTTGGCGAACATGCGGATGAAGTGCGCGGCGAGCAGGGGCACGTCCTCAATGCGCTCGCGCAGGGCGGGCACCTCGACGTGGTAGTGCATGAGGCGGTAGTAGAGGTCTTGGCGGAAGGCACCGTCGGCGACCTTGGCGGGGAGGTTGACGTTGGTGGCGGCGACGACGCGCACCTCGACCTTGCGGCCGGCGCCGGAGCCGACGGGCACGACCTCGCCGTCCTCGAGCACGCGCAGGAGCTTGGCCTGGAGGGCGAGCGGCATGTCGCCGATCTCGTCGAGGAAGAGCGTGCCGCCGTGGGCGAGTTCGAAGTAGCCGCGGCGGTCGGCGACGGCGCCGGTGAAGGCGCCGCGCACGTGGCCGAAGAGGTGCGACTCGGCGAGCTCGGCGGGCAGCGCGGAGCAGTTCATGGCGACAAAGGGGGCCTTGCCGTGCGGGCCGCCGTAGTGGATGGCGCGGGCGATGAGTTCCTTGCCGGTGCCGCTCTCGCCGGTGAGCAGGACATTGGTTTTTGGATACGCCTGCACGCTGCGGATGGTGCGCAGGAGGCGGCCGAAGGCGGGACTGTTGCCCACGAAGCCGGCGAGGCCCCAGTCGCGGGTCTCGGCCTCGGAGAGGAGGGTGAGCTTGTCGTCGGCGAGGCGGAGTTTTTCCTCGGCCTGCTCGCGGCGGCGGATCTCGGCGCGCAGGATGTCGTTGGCGGACTGGAGTTCGCCGGTGCGGGCGGCGAGTTCGCAGGTAACGCGGTGCAGACGCAGGTGGGTGTCGACGCGGGCGAGCACCTCGTCGACGCGAAAGGGCTTCGGGATGTAGTCGACCGCGCCGGCCTGGAACCCTCCGACCAGCGAGGGTGTCTCGTGGTTGGCGGTGATGAAGATGACGGGAATGCCGGCGGTGGCGGGATCGGCCTTGAGGCGACGGCAGGTCTCGAGGCCGTCCATCTCGGGCATGAGCAAGTCGAGCAGGACGAGGTCGGGCCGGGCCTTGGCGGCGGACTTGAGCGCGGCGGCGCCGGAGAGGGCGGCGAGCACGCGGTGGCCGGCGCTCTCGAGGGCGCGGCTGAGCGCGCCGATGTTGGCGGCGACGTCGTCGACGACGAGGATGGTGGCGGGACGTTGACAGGGGGCGGGCATGGATCAGGGAACGAAGGGGGCGTCGAGCGCGACGAGCAGCGCGGTGGTGTCGAAGCGCTCGACCGCGAGTCGCAGGCGGGATTGCAGGGGTTGGGAAACTTGTTCGATGAGGCGGCGCAGCTCGGAGAAATCGCCGATGTCGGCGGCGGCGCGGAGGGCCTCGGCGAGGGAGGCGTCGAGCGGGGCGGGTTGCTCGCCGGCGGTCGCGGGGCCGGCGGCGGCGGACGTGTTCGGCGCGGGAGACGCGGCGGCGGGCACGGCCCAGGCGATGCCGGGCAAGGCGCGCAGGCAGTCGGCGACTTGTTCAAAGCGAAAGGGCTTGGGCAGGTGGTCGTCGAAGCCGGCGGCGGCGGCCTCGGCGCGGTCGTGGGCGAAGGCGCCGGTGGCGTAGCGCACGAGCCGGGCGCGCTTGCCGTCGGCGCGGCGGAGGATGCGGGCGGTCTCGATGCCGTCGATGCCGGGCATGCGCACGTCCATGAAGACGATGTCGGCGGGCTGGGCGCGCAGGGTGTTGATGGCCTCGGCGCCACCGGCGACCGCACGCACGTCGCAGCCGAGCGTGCCGAGGACCTCGGCGAGCAGCTCGCGGTTGACGGGCACGTCGTCGACCACGAGGGCGCGCACGACGACGCCGGGCGCGAGCCGCGGCGGGAGGCGGCGCGGGGCATTGGCGGCGGCCTCGGCTTGGCCGGCTGGCGGCAGGGCGAGCGCGAAGAAGAAGTTGCTCCCCCACCCCGGCCGCGAGTTGACCTCGAGGGAGCCGCCCATGAGTTCGACCAACCGGCGCGCGAGGCTGAGCCCGAGGCCGGTGCCGCCTGCGCGCCGCCCGCCCTCCTCCTGGCGGAAGGGTTCGAAGATCGCGCGCTGGGCCTCCTGCGGGATGCCGGGGCCGGTGTCGATGACCTCGAAGCGATAGGTGCCGGTGGCGCCGACGGGCACGACGCGCAGGCGGATCTCGCCGCGCTCGGTGAACTTGACGGCGTTGCCGAGGAGGTTGACCACGACCTGCCGGAGCTTGCGCTCGTCGCCGCGCACCCAGACGGAGGTCGGGCCGAGGCTCTCCACGCGGAGGCGCAGGCCCTTTTGCTGGCAACGCGGACCGAACATGGCGGCGAGTCCGTTGACCAACACGGTCAGGTCGAAGTCGACGGGGTGCAGCTCCATGTGACCCGATTCGATCTTGGTGAGGTCGAGCACACCGTCGACGAGGCAGAGCAGGTGGTTGCCACCCTCGGTGATGGCGCGCACGGCCTCGAGCTGGGTGTCGGCGAGGCGCGGGTCGCGTTGGAGAAACTGGGTGTAGCCGAGGATGGCGTTGAGCGGAGTGCGGATCTCGTGGCTCATCTCGGCGAGGAAGAGGGACTTGGCCCGATTGGCGGCGGCGGCAAAGGCCTCGGCGCGTTTGCGTTCCTCGATCTCGACCTGCAGAGCGGTGTTGAGGTCGCCGAGCTGATGGGTGCGTTCGCGCACGCGTTCCTCGAGGATCTCGTTGGTGCGTTGCAAGCTCTCGGCGGCGCGGCGCAACCAGTCGGGATCGGCGGAGTGAAAGTCCACCGTGGGCAGGAACCGGAAACACCACACGCGCCCGACCAGCGGCAGGTCTTGGTCATAACTCCAGGCGTCGTTGGCGACCTCGCCGGACCCGGCCGAGTAGAGCAACGCGCCGCCCTCGTTGGCATCGCGGATCTCCATGCGCACGCCGCGCCCGACCAACGGCGCGAAGATCTTTTGCACCAAACGCTCGACCCGAAACGCCGCCAGGCAAAACCCCAGCAGGCGCTCGTCCGCCGGATCGCGCACCGCCATCACGACCAGAAAGCCCAGCCCGTGGTCGTTCACCTGCGCGAGTTTCAACGGGCTGGTCGCCGTGGGCAGCCCGGTGCGGGCGGCTCGCTCCAAGGCCTCCCGGCGGCGGGCATCGGCCAACAGGTCCAGACCGAGCACGGGAAAGTTTTCCGTGACCGGCTCGACATAAAAAACCGGCAGATACTCCGGCCGCTGGCCGGCCAGCCGCAAACGCCCGTCCTGGGCGATCTCGGTAAAATGGAATCCCACCAACCCGTCAGCGGCGGCCGCCGCCTCAAACGCCGCGCGTTGCTCGCCCGACACGCACGGGATCCACTCCAGAGCCTGCAACTCGGGCAACCGCTTGAGCGCCGACCGCACGAAGCGACGAAACTCCGCCCGGCTGACCTCCGGCTTCACCTCGAAGAGCGCCTGCACCGCGTGCAGGATCTCCAGCGTGCGCATCATCTCGCCGCGCAACTGCTCCATCAGTTCGAGCGCCTCCTGCTTCGCGCCCGCCTCGGCCTCGCATTGCAGGCCGCGACCGCGACCCCGCGGGACACCACCGCCGGCCGGGATGGCCGGCGCCACGGGGACGGCGCTGGAGGGGGTTGAAAACATCTGGGCCTTCTCCCGTAAGCAAATCGGCTGCCAAGTCCCCCATGCCTCGGCGTTAAAATGAAACATATTAATACCACATCGCCCTATACCCAGCCCCACGCCCCGCCCACCGCCACCCGCGCCACCCGCGCGCCAGCGCGCGAAAGCCGCTCCCCCCCGCATCCCCAGACCGCGCCGCAACGCTGCGACACTCCCTCGGCCAAACCACCACAATACCGCCCGGGGAACCCCTGCGGGCCGCGTGGTGATTTTTTGACGGTCGCCCCCTTACCAACTCGCGCGCGCCGCCGAAAAATGAGTCAAAATACCCATTATAACCTACTATACTACCCAATATTGCCTAGTATTTTAGGCCCATTTTTCTCATTTACGGTCGTTTCACAAAAGGGGACAACCTCTAGATCGCGGGCATGACTACCCGCCAGCTCTACGCCACCCTGTTCAAGGCGCGTCTCTTCGCCGCCGTCTCGTGCGGTCTCACGACCCTCCATGCCGCGGACATCGCCGAGCTCACCATCACCGGCGACACCGAGCTCTCCACGCCCCTCGCCTATAGCGGCGAAGGCTTTGTCGCCACCACGCCCAACAGCAGCGCCGCCCACCGCAACGCCGTCGCCGTCGTCAACGACGCGGTGCTCACCCTCGCCTCTGGCGCCCAACTGCTCGTCGCCAACGACGACAACAACACCACGTTCCTGCGCGTCGGCTACTACAACGCCGACAATCCCTCCGCCGGCACCGGCCATCTCGTGATCGAGAGCGGCGCCACCCTGCAGGTCGGCCAGTCCAGCCGCTACGCCAACTTCATGGTCGGCGAAGGCGAGGGCAACACCGGCGACGTCGACCAGAATGGCGGCTACGTCACCGTGCTCGGCTCCTTCAACCTCGGCATCGACGGCGGCCAGGGCACCTACGTGATCGACGGCGGCACGCTGACCATCGACCACGCCGACGACGCCGGCCACACCACCCTCGCCACCCTCGGCCTCAACCTCAATCTCGCCGGCCCCGACGCCGGCACGTCCTCCGGCGAACTCGTCATCAACGGCGGCACCGTCAACGTCCTCGCCCACGAATACGACCCCGTCGGCAACCCCGGCGTCCACGGCGCCACCGCGCTCATCCTCGGCAACCGCGACCGCGGCGCCGCCAGCTACGGCGAAGGCAACGGCACCCTCACCCAGAACGGCGGCGTGCTCCACATCGACAACCACGCCCAGCTCTACCTCTCCTCCGTCGGCAACGGCGAATACAACCTCAACGGCGGCACCCTCGAGATCGGCGGCTCCAGCCTGCGCGCCAAGTATGGCAACGGCCCCGGCACCTACGCCTTCAACCTCGGCGGCGGCACGCTCAACGTCGGCCAGTATCCGGCTTCCGGTGACAGCAACGCCTTCATCCTCGGCCGCTCCCGCACCGGCCAGCAGGTCAACACCTCCGTCGGCCGGCTCAACGTCGGCGGCACCGGCCACCTTGTGCTCAACACCAACACCCCGCTGCTCATCGGCGGCGACTACGGCTCGACCGCCGCGCTCAGCGAAGGCCGCGTCGACCAGACCGGCGGCACCGTCACGGTGAACAGCAAGATCGACATCGGCTCGTCGGGACACGGTGAATACAACCTCTCCGGCGGCGTGCTCGAGATCGGCGGCGCCAACACCCTCGTCAGCACCTCCGGCGACTACGCCCTCAACCTCGGCGGCGGCACCCTCACGGTCATCGGCTCCGACCTCGTCACCGCCCTCCGCGCCAACCTCGTCGACGCCACCACCTCGACCGTGGACACCAACGGCCTCGGCGCCGCCTTCACCTCCGGCCTCACCGGCGACGGCGGCCTGCAAAAAACCGGCGCCGGCACCCTGCGCCTCGACGGCGTCAGCGACCACGCCGGCGACACCGACATCCTCGCCGGCACGCTCGACGTCGACGGCATCATCTCCGCCAGCCACGTGCGCGTGTCCGCCGGCGCGACCCTCACCGGCGACGGCACCCTCGCCGACGCCACCCTCGCCTTCGCCGACCCGGCCGACGCGCTTACGTTCACCGGCGACCTCACCCTCGCCGCCACCACGCAGACCGTGCTCGGCGTGCTCGGCGAGTCCGAGTTCAACCGCCTCGTCGTCGACGGCACGCTCTTCGCCGACGGCGTGCTCGAGATCACGTTCCTCGACGGCTTTGTCGCCGCCGAGGGAGCCAGCTTCGACTTCATCGACGGCACCATCGCGGGCACCTTTGCCGCGTTTGTGCTCCCCACCCTCGACGCCGGCCTCGAGTGGAATCTCGCCGGCCTCTACACCGACGGCGTGCTCAGCGTCACCGCCTCATCGGTCGTGCCCGAACCCGCGACCTTCGGCGCCCTGCTCGGCACGCTCACCCTCGCCTTCGCCGCCAGCCGCCGCCGCCGCTCCTGAGTTGCAGGTGGACGCGGACCTCCGGGCCGCGTCAGCCCCGCTCCCCGCCCGCGACTCAAAAACGCCCCGGAACGTCACGCTCCACCCGTGCCCCGCCCCAAGGAGCGCCGGTTTCCAACCGGCGTCAGGCTGACAGCAGTCCTTCCTCCGTTCTCTCAGTTCCCTCCTGTAAGACCGGTTTGTTTTGAACAGGAGAAAACAGAGGCAACCGAGAAACCCCAGGTGGATGCGGACCTCCGGGCCGCGTCTTCCCCGCTCCCCACCCGCGACTCAAAAACGCGTCGAAACGCCACGTTCCACCTTCAGTCCCCAAACGCGGTCCAGAGGCCCGCGTCCACCTCGTAGCAGCGCCGGTCACGGCGCTGGCCCGCCTTCGACCTTCTGACCTTCTGACCTTCGACCGTAGCGCCGGCGCCTCCCTCCGTTCTCTCAGTTCCCTCCTGTAAGACCGGTTTGTTTGAACAGGAGAAAACAGAGGCAACCGAGAAACCCCAGGTGGATGCGAACCTCCGGGCCGCGTCTTCCCCGCTCCCCGTGTGGCACAGGCATTTTTGCCTGTGCAGGCACCGTTCCCCGCCCGCGACTCCAAAACGCGTCGAGACGCCACCTCCACTTGCGCCCCCCCAAAACGCGGTCCAGAGGCCCGCGTCCACCCCGTGGCAGCGCCGGTCACGGCGCTGGCCCGCCTTCAACCTTCACCCTTCCGACCTTCGACCGTAGCGCCGTCGCCACCCTCCCGTGGCACAGACATTCTTGTCTGTGCTCCGCCCTCGCCCTTCCGCCCTCCGCCCCTCCGCCCTTCACATCCCATCCAGCGGCGAGCGCACCCCCAGCCCCGGCTTCTTCATCACATGCGTGTAGATCTGGGTGGTTTGCGATTTTACGCCGCCTGCAAGCAGGCAACCGGCTCAAATCGCCCTTCGGCACGCATGCCTGCGGGCCGATGCGAGGATCGGCCATCTTCGCGCTCACGCGCTACGTCCACGCTCGCATGTCCCAGCAAGTCCTGCAGCGTCCGGATATCCGTGCCCGACTCCAGCAGATGCGTGGCAAACGAATGCCGCAGCACATGCGGCGACACCCGCTTGTCGATTCGCGCCTTGGCCGCCGCCTTCTTGATGGCCGTCTGAAACGACCGGTCCGTCAAATGATGACGCCGTTTGATCCCCGTCTGCGGATCGACCGACAACTCACGGGAAGGAAAAAGCCACTGCCACTCCCAAGCCTCGCCGGCCCGGCCCAGCTTGCGCTCCAACCCCTCCGGCAGCCACACGCCCGGCACCCCGTTGGACCGATCCTCTTCCCACAAAAGTCGCAACCGCTCCCGATGCGCCCGCAGCGGCTCGACCAATCGCTCCGGCAACACCGTCACCCGATCCTTGCCACCCTTCCCGGAGCGCACGATCAACTGGCAACGCTCCAAGTCCACATCCTTTACCCGCAGCCGGAGCAACTCCATCAGGCGCACCCCTCCGCCATAGCCCAACAGCGCCATCAACCGCGCGGTCCCCTCAAGCGCCTCCATCAGGCGCATCACCTCGTCGCGAGACAATACCACCGGGATGCGCCGGTTCGGCTCGGCACGGACAAAGTCCGAAAAATCCCCGGGCGCCAACCCCAGCGCTTCGCGCAACAAATACACCACCGCGTTGAGCGCCTGTTTCTGAGTATTCTGCCCCACCCTCTGACGCACCGCCAGATCCGTCAAAAAAGCCCTCACCTC
>JAUWBF010000105.1 GCA_030601755.1 Verrucomicrobiota bacterium
CGAGGTCGAGAGCGCCCTCGTGTCGCACCCCTCCGTCGCCGAGGCCGCCGCCGTCGGCAAGCCCGACGAACTCAAGGGCCAGTCGCTCGTCGTCTTCGTCACCCTCAAGAACGGCTTCGAGACCAGCGACCAGCTCAAGGAGGAACTGCGCGCCCACGTCGCCCGCGAGATCGGCGCCCTCGCGCGCCCCGATCAGGTGCGCTTCGCCGCCGGCCTGCCCAAGACCCGCTCGGGCAAGATCATGCGCCGCATCCTCAAGGAGATCGCCAACGGAGGCACCGTGAAGGGCGACACCACCACCCTCGAGGACTTCTCCGTCATCGCCGCGCTCCAGTCCGAGGACTGAGCTTGGCTTCCTGTTCGCGACACGCCGCCAAAAGGCGGCGTGTCCAAGGAGCGCCGCTTTTCAAGCGGCGTTGCAGGGAGTTCATATTGTAGGGGCCGCGCTCGCGCGGCCCGTTGCGCGTTATCACGCGAAGCAACGATCATCCATCGGCGCACGGTTGACGGACCGAGCAAGCTCGGCCCCTACACACCGCAAGGAGCGCCGCTTGCCAAGCGGCGTGCGGCAGGTGGGACCCGCGCCCGGCCACCGCGCCCAAACCCGCCGCTTGAAAAGCGGCGCTCCTTGAATGTTTTTTTGGATGCTATCCGGCGTGAAATTCACCCTTCGGCGAAATGAACGGCACCTTGTAGATGGAAAAATCCCGATGGTCGGTGGTGAGAACGACCGCCCCTCGATGCCTGCGGGCCAGCAGCACGGCGCAGGCGTCGGCGTAGTCCATGCGTGTCTGCCACTTGGTCATTTCCTACAGCACGTCCACCGGGGACGGGTCGCTCACCGTCATCCGTTGCACCCACTCGCGAAGCAGTCCCACGGCCACGGGGTCGTTGTTCAGACCGTGCGTGGCCTCGGCCACCGCGGCGCTCGTGACGATGAACGGACTGCGGCGTTGCACCAACTGCCGCATGATCCACGCGTGCTCACGGTCCTTGCGGTTCACCGCCGCTATCAGCGGACCGGCGTCAAGTATTATGGTCGGCGAGGATGCGGGCACGGAGGTGGGCGCGGCGCTTGGGGCCGGCGGGCGGAAGGTCGAGCGAAACCGCACCGAATACGTGTTCGAGGCCGGCGAAGGGATGGTCGGCAGGGAACTTCACCTCCACGGCGGACTCGGCTCGTCTTCTGGCCTTGTGAGCAGGCTTGCGCACGGGTTTGTGAGACTTGCTGACGGTGGCCATGTCGACAGACTGAGTTATCGGTCGCTGTTTTGGCAACTCCGACAAATTGGAAGGGACGCCGACGCCGAACAAAGCCTCTCGGAAATCGCGAAAGAGGGTAAAACAGAGAGGACCTCAAAGGAGCGCCGCTTTCCAAGCGGCGTCCGTTTGATCGCTTCCATCGCGGTGGAAAATCGACACGCCGACGCCCGCGGTGTCGCATCGAGACGACGCACTTTCCCGATCACGTCGAACGACGCCGCTTGGCAAGCGGCGCTCCTTGGTCGGTGGTCGGGTAGGGCGGCCAGTCCCTTGGCCGCCTTCGCGTTTGTCCATCACCACGCCACTCGCAAAACCCAGCGGCGCGATACCGCTTTTCTCGTTGCACAAACCGGGGACACGCATTTCTTCTCCCCATCCCCCTATGCTTTCGTCCGCCGCCCATTCCCCGCGGCCGCGTCGTCTCGACGCCAGCCGCAGTCTTCCCCCCCTTCAGCGAGCGTCCGTTTCGCCGACCTCCCGAGGTTTCACCTTGGTTGAGCTGCTGACGGTCATCGCCATCATCGGCATTCTCTCGGCTATCACCTTCGGTGTCGTCAAAGGTGTCAATGAGCGCGCCGCCATCGGCCAAGCCAAAGCGGAACTCGCGGCTCTATCTCAGGCTCTGGAGGCTTACAAACGGCAGTATGGCGACTATCCGCGCACTCAATCTGCAGCGAGACTCTTGCAGTCATTGATCGGGTTGAGGGGGCCCTTGGGGGCTGATCTGTCGTCTTCCACATCAAAGAAATCGTTTATCGATATCGCACAATTCAGCCTGAACGACTCAAACGGTAACCCTTTTAGTGTTGATACGTTGTATTTGATCGATCCCTGGGGGCGCTCATATCTGTATTTCTATAACACCAACACAAATCCGGCGAATCCTTCGACATGGGTGGCTCCGTCTTATACACTCTACAGTGTCGGGCCAGACGGGAAATCGTTTGGCAATAGCGCAAACAACACCACCTCAGTGGTTGATACCGCCACAGGTCTCCCCAAGGCCAATCTTGATACCGATCCCGGTGCTGCTGATAATATTTACGCCAACCGTTAATCCCAAATTTCTTCTAAATGCATCTCACCAAATACAAGCAATCCGGCTTTACTCTGATCGAACTCCTTACGGTCATCGCGATTATAGGCATTCTTGCGGGTATTCTCATCCCAACCGTCGGTGCGGTAAAGACCTCTGCCAATAAGGCTAAAACTAAGGCTCAGCTCAGCCAGTGGACTACGGCCATGGGGCTTTTTAAGCAGGAATACGGCTACTACCCAGATATTCGTAACGGGAACAAGGTCGACCCGGATAAATTTTTCCCCGCATTGACAGGGAAAACCTACAGCGGTGGAACTCCTTCAAATTTCTACGGAAACAAGAAGCGACTGTCCTTCTATTCTGCTTCTGATGGCGAAGTGACGTCGACAGACAATGGCGATGCGCAGAATGGTTTGCTCAAGGATGCATTCGGCAACACCGATTTTGTTGTGTTCGTAGATAGCAATCAAGATGGCGTCATTAACGGTAATGATACACCGGCATTGTCATTGCAATCGGTGACGTCCATTGATGGCCCTACTGTCACACCGACTACAAATGATTTCAGCGTAAGCAACGGTGTGCGCAGCGGGGTGATTTTTTACTCCGCAGGTAAGGGCTCCTCATCAAAAGACATCGTCTACAGCTGGAAATAAACCTTGCACATAGGCGCCATGGCGATTCAGAACAGATTTACTCCCACTGGGCAGCACAAGGCATTCACCTTAATTGAACTGCTTGTTGTAATTGGACTTATTGCGGTTCTTGCGGGCGGCATAGGTCTTGCGTTCAGCGGTGGCGACAAAGCCAATGCTCTTCAGGGAGCTCAAGGGACTTTGCAAAGCATGGTTTCCGCAGTCCGCGGGCAGGCAGCTTTGGCCGGAAAAGATGCGGCGCTATTTGTTAATGTGACTAATACACCTGCTGTAGACCCGGAGCGTTATCTTCGCTCTTTTGTGGTCGCAGTCAAAAACGACTCTGGGCAGTGGGAAGTAACAGGAGATGAAATCACCCTCCCATCGGGCATCTACCTTGTCCCTAATGCTACAGGAACCTTCGGCGGCGCATCTTTTATCGAAACGGATGGCACTTATCCTAGATCTAGTGGGTTTGATGGCACTATTGATACAAACCTACGATATCCGAATTCGGGAGGACCCTATGGCGGGAGATATGCCTTGGTAGTCAGCCTGTCATCACGCGGGACGAAAATACTTCCATCGGGAGCTAATACATCAGACCTTGTATTATCTCCTGCCGAACGTAACAGCGCTACAACCATAGTTTTCAAACAGCCTAATTTGGTTCGGGGCGCCATCATCAGCAGCTACGGCGTCCTAACCCCCATCAACGATGCAACCGGTTTCTAATTCAGTGCTTTCAGCGCGCATTCGCCGCCGAGGCTTTTCCTTGATTGAAGTGGTCGTCGCGGTCGGTATCTTTGCGATCGCGATTGTCAGCGTGATTGGCTTGCTCGGCCCTATTAACAAAAGCGTCGCAGATGTTAGAGATTTCGACGACGCGTCACGCGTCGTCGCGGCCATTCAAGGCAGACTTCAGACCGCAGGCTTTACTACTGTAGTAGGTTACTTTGGCCAAACTATCTACGCCAGTCGTAGCGGTGATAAAGTCGGAGTGACTGGCAGCTCCATCTGGACCAATGGAAACGCTGATAAGTTTTTTGCGGTAAATTTAACTCGAAATGCTGCGCTTTCACCAAACTCAGCCAGTAATCCGGATTCGTCTGCTGGCTATCTGGCGTTTACCATCGAACTGCGCTGGCCAGCGTATCTCCCTAATGGTCAGGAGGTGACGGATTCATCTCAGCAAAGTGTCATGATTATACCAGCGGCAATCACTCGTTAATTTTTCTTACGAATGTCTCCCTCCAAGCGCAAAGGTTTTACAGTCATCGAACTTCTCGTCGCTGTCGGCGTCACAGCACTCTTAGTGGCGTTGATGATCAATATTGTCACCACTGTCCTTACTAATTGGAACCGAACTTCGGGAACTCTTTCCTCTGGAAATCAAGCCCGGCTAATTCTTGACCAAATTTCACAGGATCTACAAGGGGCCATTCTCAAAACCGATGGTAACGTGTGGCTTGCGGCAAGTATCCAGGCTGATGTTGGCACATCCGGCCAATCTGGCACCCTTGACGAAAATTGGACGGGAGGGAAATCAGCTACTGACAGTCTTGAAGTATTTACGGCTGTGGCTGAACAAAATCTGGAAGACTATCGCTTCGGGCAGGCAGGGGTGTGGCTGCGTTTGTTTTCTATTCCATCGGGCGACCCCACGGGCACCGATGTAACTGCCTCGATTTCAGCTCCAAGGGCTATTTCATATCAAATCGTTCGTCGCAGAGTTGGTGGTAGCGGTTCTGATGCGCAATATGCTTATCAGCTTTTCCGAGCAGAGGTAGCACCCCACAGTGATAATTTAACCAAGGCTGCGGCCTCTACGTTTACAGTGGGCTATAACCTCTATACAACGACATCGCCTGGCTACATGGAGGCTGATTCTGATCCGACACATTCTGGTTATGCGGGTAATATTCGCAGCCCCAACCCCGACCAGGTCATTGCAAGCGGCGTTGTGGATTTTGGCGTCCGTTTCTATGTCGATAACAGTTCAGGTGTTCCCACTGAGGTATTCCCTGTAGATCGGTTGAACGGTGGAGGCGCTAAAGCGGCTTTCGCCGCGACCTCAGATACCAATAAATCCCAACCTGCGGTCGGAGCTACGCCGGCTATCGCCGCGGGCAATACCAGTTACGGCTTTCCAACAGTCGCAGAAGTGATGATTCGCGTGCTGACCCCCGAAGGTATCCGCCTGCTTGAGGCTCACGAAAATGGTGTGACGAATCTCGGCGACTGGTGGGACGATATCGTAATTCCCAACTCCCAAGTCTACACCCGCCGCATCGATATCAAGTCGACAGCGCTCTGAGTCCCTCGGCGTCCTGCCTGCGACGCCACCAAGACCTGTCCTCCCGGCAGGTCTTTTTTTGCCCCTGAATCAAACTGTCTGATTTTTGTTCATGTCCGTTCACGCTCATTACCCCCTGACAGCCCAAAAACGAGAATCCGGCTTCGCGCTGCTCATCACCATCTCGCTGATCGCTTTCCTGGTGCTGATCGTCATCGCGCTCTCCAGCACCACGCGCGTCGAGACCCGGGTCGCCGACAACAGCCAGCAGCTCAACCAAGCCCGCCAAAACGCCCTCGCAGCGCTCAACCTGGCGGTCGGTCAGCTCCAGAATCACGCGGGTGCCGACCGCCGCGTCACCGCCCGTGCCGAGATTACCTCCACCGGCTCGTTGGCCCAGCCTTACCTGACCGGCGTGTGGCGCACCACCAACACCACCGGCACGCCCGATGCCTGGCTCGTCAGCGGCAATGAGACCGATCCCGTCGCCATCACCCCGTCCAACGCCCTGCCGCCCGCCGCTGGCAACTATCCGGTCGATGACGCCGCCGGACAGGTCTTCCTGCTCGGTGACAACTCCGTCGACGATCCCGCCCAGCGCGTGCGCGTGGCCAAGCAAAACGTCACCGCTCCGGCTGGCTCGGTTCCGGGCATCACCACCTCGGCCGTCATCGGCCACCAAGCCTACTGGGTGGGCGACGAGGGCATCAAGGTCAGCGCCAGCCTGATCGACCCGCTGCTCACGACCGACGCCATCGGCTACGACAACAGCGGCACCAATCCCGGCGACGACTGGACCGGCTCGCCCAATGCCCAACGCGCCCGCCTCAACCAACTGCAACTGCCGCGCCCGCGCCTCGAGTCGGTCTTCGGTTCCTTCAATCCCGACTCCACCGCCGCCGTCAACGAGCTGCCCAAGCTGCAAAGCCTCCGCCAGCTCGCCGTCATCACCAACGCCCCCGCCGCGGCCGATGTGCGCGCCAATTTCCACGGCGTGACCGCGCTCTCCGAGGCCGTGCTCGCCGACACCATCAACGGCCGCCTGCGCCGCGATCTTTCCGATCCGGCCGGCGCCGACAACCTCTCCGCGGCCGTGCGCGCCTACCGCGATTATCGCGTGACCACGCCGGCCACCGGCTTCGTGGCCGACTACACGCCCGTCGGCCTGACGCCCGCCACCGCCACCACGTTCCCCGCGTTCTCGGCCGCGCCCGTGCTCAGCGAATTCGGCCTGCGCTTCTGGTTCACCCTCGGCGGCGCCGGCGGCAACGAAATCATCCTCAACTACATCGTCGAAGCCGAACTCTGGAACCCCTACGCCGCCCGCTTCACCATGGTCGCCGGCCAGCCGCTCAGCCTCGACCTCGGCGACCTCACCGTGACCGTCAACACCACCGGCGGCGGCTCGCACCCCGTCAACGTCGGCGACCTCGTCACCACCGCCGGCATCACAATCGCCCCCGCCGAAGTCTGGGCCGCCGGCGAGATCAAGACCGTCTCCGGCACCACCACGCTGACCGCCGGGGGAGGGCAGGGGACGCTGCCGACCGGCGTCACCGCGGCCGGCGCGACCGCCGTCGCCTCGGTCGACCTGCCCGCGCTCTCGCCGCAGCCCAAGGTCGAGCTCTTCGTCAACCAGACCCCGCGCGCCCTCATCCAGACCTACGAGCCCAACATCGTCCACGTGGCCGCCGCGGGCGTGGCCAACGACGAGTCCGCCTATTCCTACGGCTACGGCTTCAACCTCCGCGACGAACTCGCCCGCTGGACCGGCGTCGACGGCTCCGGCATCGGCGACGATCCCCGCGCGCCTGTGCTCGACGGCGACTTCTTCGACTCCACCTGGGACAACTCCGCCGACGTCAACGCCGGCGCCTCGCCCGACGGCGCGCTCGCCGGCCTGACCAACGTCGTGCTCTTCGACCTGCCGCGCCAGGAACTCGTATCCATCGGCTCGTTACGCAATCTCGTCGGCGAACAGCCCGCCGGCCTCGGCAACCCGTGGGGCGACGCGGCCGTCAACGCCTGGTTCGACCAGCACTACTTCTCCACCGTGCCGCGCAACCACGCGTGGAACTTCGCCGCCGGTCAGGCGTTGCCCAATCGCCACGTGCGCTACTACGCGCCCGATGACGGCGCGACGCCCGCGCTCGCCGACCTGCGCGACGACGAGCAGGCCGCCCGCCATCTGCTCCTGCGCGGTGCCTTCAACCTCAACTCCACCTCGGTCGCCGCGTGGAAGGCCGTGCTCGGCGCCCGCATCAACAACTGGGAGTCCGAGAGCGTCGCCGGCACGCAGACCCTCGACAACGTCGTGCTGCGTCTCACGCACGGCGCGCAGCAACTGCCCAACGCCCCGCTGCCCAACGCCGCCGCGCCCGCGCTCCCCATTGCCGACGCGAATGCCGTCGCCACCGGCGGCCGCCAGCTCACCTCCAAGGAGGTCGACGAGCTCGCCACGGCCATCGTCGCCGAGCTCAAGACCCGCGGACGCCCCTTCGCCTCGATTCGCGACCTGCTGGCCGACGGCCTGCTCGCCCGCGCGATCAACACCGCCGCCATCAACGCCCCCGCCAAGATCGGCGCCGACTTCGCCCGCTCGCCCGCGGCCGTCACCCAGGCCGACCTCGCCGCGCTGCTCGCGCCCTTCGCGACCGTGCGCTCCGACACCTTCCTCGTGCGCGCCTACGGCGACGCCCGCAATCCCGTGACCGGTGAGATCCAGGGCCGCGCCTGGTGCGAGGCCACCGTGCAACGCGTCCCCGAGACGCTCGATCCCTCCGACGACCCGCTCGCCCCGACCGGTGCCTTTGGCCGCAAATTCAAAATCGTCTCCTTCCGATGGCTGACCTCCGACGACATCTGACCACGCTGCTCGCGGGCGCCACCATCCTGTTGTCCGCGCTGTTCGCGCGCGACGCGATCGCCGCCGCACCCTCGTTTCAACTCGTCGCGCTCGGCGACTTCGAGGCGCGCGCGCAATTGCACTACCTGCGTTCGGCGACCGACGCCGTGCCGCTCTCCGCGCCGGTCTTGCGCCGCTCGGCCTCGGTGGACACGCGTTCCGTGGGCGCGCCGATCACGCTCGCGTTGAAACAAGCCGACCCCGCCACCGGCGCGACGGTGTATCGTCCCGTCGCCGAGGTCGCCTGGCCGGCCGGAGCGCCCGACCGCGCGCTGGTCTTCGTCGCCACCGACGCAACGGGCGCGATCCGCGCCACGGCCATCGACGACAGCTTGAAGGTGCTTCCCGTCGGCACGCTGCGCGTGGTCAACTTCAGCGGCGAGACGTTGCTTGGTCGCATCGGTGCGTTCGAGGGCGACATCCCGCCTGGACCGCGCCCGGCGGTGACTTATCCGGACATCGACGCGCCGGCGGGCACGACGGGCCGTTTCCGCGTGGGCATCGCCCGCCGCGACGAAGCCGGCGACGCCAAGCTCGTCTTCAACGGCTGGACCGAGGCCTGGCCCAACGGCCGCACGCTGCTGCTCATCCGCCCCGAAGGCACCCGCCTGCAAGTGCGCACGATCGTCGAGACCCTACCCGCTGCGGCGGAGTGACCCAAGGGGCACCCGCCCAAGGAGCGCCGCTTTCCAAGCGGCGAGCGTGGAATCGGCGTGTCTGGTCGGCGCATTTTGTCCGTCGTCAAGCGTGGGGCGGTCTGGGGCCGAGAGGGAAGGCGCGCCATTTGTTTCACCACGCCGCACACGCCGCTTGAAAAGCGGCGCTCCTTGGGACTCATGCCTTCAGCTTGGCGCGCAGGTAGGGGGCGGTCGGGCTGGTCTTGCGTTTGAGCAGGCCGGCGAGCTCGCCTTGGTAGAGCAACTGGCCGCCTCCGGGGCCGCCGTCGGGGCCGAGTTCGATGATGTAGTCGGCCTCGGCCAGCAGGTCGAGGTGGTGCTCGATCACGACCACCGTGTGGCCTTGCTCGACCAGCGCGTGCAGCACGTGGATGAGTTTTTCGCAGTCGCTGAGGTGCAGGCCGATGGTCGGTTCCTCGAGCAGGTA
>JAUWBF010000129.1 GCA_030601755.1 Verrucomicrobiota bacterium
GATGAGCAGGTCGTAGGCCCCGGACACGTGGGTGTGCTGGCAGACGAGCAGCGCGAGCAGCTTCTTTTGCGAGGAGGTGCGGCTGATGTTGACGAAGGTGCCGCGTCCGCGGAAGCGCACCAGCAGGCCCTCCTCGACGAGATCGGCGATGGCGCGGCGCACGGTGGTCCGGGAGAGGTTGGTTTCGCGGCAAATCTCCAGCTCGGGCTTGAGCTGCTGGTTGTGGCCGACCACGCCGCTGAGCACCATGCGCTTGATGAGGTTCTTGGCCGCAAGGTAGCGGTTGGACTCGTCGCAGTTCTTCAGGTCGAAAGAGGACATGATGTCACCATTCGAGACCTTTGCCCTTTTGCCAGCCAATAGCCTGCGATCCACCTCAGGGGCGGACCAGTCGGAGAGCGGGCTAAGGGCGGTGATCATGAGGAGGAAGCGACAAATGAGCGCGAATCTACGCCACCGGAGGATGCGCAGCGCGCGGCGAAAGTAAATGTTTTATTTTAATACAATATTGACCGACTGAACCTGCTTATGCGCTAGGGCATGCAACCGGCGGGCCTGCTCCTGCGTCAGTCCGCTAGCGACTGCGGCGGTGTTGTTCGCATCGAGGTCGCGCGGATCGTCGCCATAGACGCAGGCGTAGAACACCACCGCCGCCAGATAGGTGCCGACGCTGCCCTGGTGGTAGTGATCCGGCCCCCACAGTTGCAGCGCGCCTTCCGCCACGTCCGTCGACGGGTCGTCGGCGATACCGGACTCGACGGCGGCGAGAAATGTGCTGCCCACTGGCGCGCGACCGCTGAAACCGAAATCACGCGCCGCGCCCGCGTAGGCCTCGCGCAACCCAGCCTGCATCTCGGCGAGCGAGGCGAAACGCCCCTTCATGACGAGGTCGGGCCGCGCCCACGTCTCGTAGAGCCAGATGCGCACGTCAGGATTTTTGGCGGTGAACAGCGTCTTGAACAGGCTGAGGTAGTAGCGAAACGCGTCGTGACTCTTGCGGTCGCCGCCCTCGATGAGCGGACCAGTGCTGTAGTCCTGCAACACCACCACATCCCAGGCGCGATCCAGCAAAAAGTCCTTTTCGAGGTAGTGAAACCGCAGGTTCTTGCCCCCGACCGTCTCCATGTGCACCTCGGGCGAGCGCCCTGCGGAGCGCGCCAGCGCATCGAATATCTCCGGCACGCCGCCGCCCTTGCCTTGGTTGAGGTCGACGACCTGCCCGATGCCCTTGACGCCCGGGTAGAAGGTGAAGCTGTTGCCCACGAAAACGATTTTCTGCGCCACCGCCGGCGAGGCGGACAACGCGAGCGCCAGCACGACGCGACGGACAAATTTCAGGCGATGCAGGGTTTTGAGGATCTTCATAACGACAGTCGGGGCATGGCGGGGCGGGGCGGAAAGGCTTTGGGCAAACAGACACCCCACATGGCCACATGCTTTGCCGCGCCGCAAACCCAAAATGTATTTAAATAAAACAATTGAATCCCCACCCATTATTCGTTCAGTTGACAACATGACCCTCCGCATCCTCCCCCTGGCGCTGCTGGCCATCGCGGCCGCCACCTCCGTCAACGCCGAGACCGTGTTCATCGACTTCGGCCCGTCCTCCGAGGACGCCGTCACCGCCGGCTGGAACAACCTCGGCCCGCAACAGGCCGTGCACACCATGGGCGCCGTCGCCCTCGTAAACTCCGCCGGCCAGCCCACCGGCATCAGCGTCGCCTTCCCCAGCCCCTTCAACGGCACCAACGCCGCCGGCGCCGACTCCGCGCCCGACCTCCCCTTCCCCGTCACCGCCGTGCAGGACAGCCTCTACGGCAACGCCCTGCCGTGGTCCAGCGGCTGGATCAGCAAGGACCAGCCCCTGTTGCCCGTGGTCGAGTTCACCGGGCTCAACCCCGCCAAGCTCTACACCTTCACCTACTTCGCCTCGCGCAAGGGCGGCCCCAACCGCTCCACCGACTACACCCTCGACAACGGCGGCTACACCACCGTCGCCACCCTCGACGCCGCCAGCAACACCGACCGCGTCGCCCTGAGCGCCCCCATCCAGCCCTCCTCCGACGGCAAGCTCACCCTCAAGCTCACCCCGGGCGAGGCCAACGCCACCCCGCAAAAATTCGTCTACCTCGGCCTGCTCAAAATCGAGAGCAAACCCGCCCAATAACGTTCCCCGCGCCGCGCGCCGCCGCCTCTCTCCGCACGCCGTCCCCTTCTGGCGCCGTCCCCTGCGCGCGCCACCACCCGCCCGCGACGACCCGCGCGCCACTCCCCTCCCGCTCCCCTTCCCGATCCCATGCGTTTCCTCCGCCCGCACCTCGCGGTCGGCCCGGCCTTGCTGTGCCTGGTCGCCCTGTTCGGCGTCATCGCCGCCGCGCCCGCCTCCGCCCAACTCCCGCCGGCCGACTGGCGCGCCGTCGCGCTGGACGCCTTCGCCACCCACGACTCCGCCGCGTTCGCCGACGCCCTCACCACCGGCGGCACGCCGGACGAGATCACCGTGCCCGCCGGCGCCACCTGGACCGGCACCCTGCGCATCCCGGCGCTCCCCACCGGCGGCATGCTCACCTTCACCTTCGGCCGCTCCGGCTACACGCTCCTCGCCGAGGGCTCGGCCAACTCCTCCGACGGGGTCGACGGCGACTGGTCCGACCTCGCGCCGACCCTCTGGATGCCCGATGAAAACACCACCGCGCGTCTCCAGAAAATCGACGTCGCCCCCTCCGCCGCGCCGACCTGGCTGCGCGTCACGTTGACCAACCCCTCCGCCACCGTCGCCACCAAGCTCACCGACCTCGAGCTGCACGCCCTCGCCGCCGCCGGCCCCGACGATTACTGGCTCTCCATCGGCGCCTCCATCACCAGCGCCGCCACCTCGCACTCACGCTTCAAGGCCCGCGTGCGCACCCTCTTCGGCGCCGACCGCGATCCCGTCGTCTTCAACCTCGGTATCAGTGGAACCACTACGAACTCCTGGCTCACCGGCTCTCCCTCGCGCCTCGAGCAGGCCCTCGCGCTCCACCCCCGCGCCCGCCACGTGCTCGTGCACCTCGGCGGCAACAACGTCACCGCCAACCGCCCCTACGTCGAGGGCGACTCCGCCAGCGCCACCCTCGCCGTGCAATACGAGCAGATCCTCCAGCAGATCATCGACAGCGGCCGCCAGCCCATCCCGGTCCGCCTCTCCTTTCGCGACTACAAGCCCGACCCCGCCGTCAACGCCGGCGCCAATCCCGAGAACGGCTCCCTGCCCTACAACGTCCACATCATCGACCCCATCATCGCCCGCCTCGCGCCCCACGCCTTCGACCCCGCGACCAACCTTCCCCGGCTCGACGCCTACCAGCTCACGCTCGACCACCAGGACTACCTCACCTCCGACGGCGTGCACCTCAACGGCGCCGGCGCCCGCGCCTGGACCGAGGACCTGCTCGCCGCCATCGGCGCGCCCGTCGCCTACGCCGGCACCCACCTCCCGCCCGGCTTTCTCACGCAGCCCGCCGACCTCATCGTCGCCGAGGACCGCACCGCCCGCTTCAGCGTGATCACCCAAGGCCCCGCCGGCTCCCTGCAATGGCTGCACAACGGCCAACCCATCCCCGGCGCCACCGAGACCACGCTGACCATCCCCGCGGTCGCCCCCGCCCACGCCGGCGTCTATCAAGCCGTGCTCACCGTCCCCGACACCGCGCCCGTCACCACCCGCGAGGCCACCCTCACCCTCGCCACCGGCGCGATCACCCGCGACGCCCTCGTCGACTTCGGCACCACCACCTACCCCAGCCCATCGCCCGCCGCCGACGGACGCCACTGGAACAACCTCACCAGCTCCGCCAACGGCACCGCGCTCAACAGTCTCGTGCTCGCCGACGGCACCACCCACCCGAGCCTCCGCCTCATCGTCGCCGCCGCCTTCAGCGGCACCAACAGCAGCGGCACCAACACCGCCACGACCGGCATCCCCGCCGAGGCCCGCCGCGACAACCTCTACGTCACCGGCGGCTCCTCGCCCACCACCGGCCGCGTGCAACTGCTCGGCCTCGACCCCACCCGCGCCTACACGCTCACCCTCTTCGGCTCCCGCGCCGGCACCGGCAGCACCCGCGTCACTCGCTACGCCATCGCCGACGGCGGTCCCGCCGCCCACCTCGACGCTGCCGACAACACCGAGCACACCGCCACCCTCGCCGACCTCGCGCCGCAGCCCGACGGCACCCTCACGCTCGAGGTCAGCGCGCTCGACGCCGACGACGTCACCCAGGACTTCGGCTACCTCAGCTACCTCGTGCTCACCGAGTCCATCCCCACCGCCACGTCCTACGCCGTGTGGACCAGCCGCCAACGCCTGCCCGCCGACCAAGCCGC
>JAUWBF010000099.1 GCA_030601755.1 Verrucomicrobiota bacterium
GTGTCCCTTCGGCCCCGGCGACCGCCTGCGGGTCGAGTGGCTGCACTTCCTGCGCCCCGAGCGCACGTTTGCGGGAGTCGACGAACTCCGCGCCGCCATCGCCGCCGACCGCGACGCCGCGTCGGCGTGGTTCGGACGTTAATTTTCCACCGCGACCGGCGGGTGGTAAAACAGGGAGCGCAGCAGCTCGCGCTGTTCGTAATCGAAGCAGCGGCCCGCGGCCTCGGCGAGCAGCGTGCGAGCGTTGGCGGCATCGCCGCGCTCGTAGCACCCGAGGGCCACGGCCGTGGCGGCCTGAAAAGAGAACGGGTCGTTCCAGTCCAGCTTGGGCAGGGCGGCCTCGCGGGATTGAAGGAACTCCTGGGCTGCGCGATATGCGGGGCGGTTGGTCTTGAGGTTCACGATGGCCTTGCGGGCGCGGTTGACCGCTTCCGCGTCGCCAGAGGCGAGGGCGGCCTGGTAGAGGGCGAGCTTGCCGGTCAGGTTGTGGCCGCGCTTTTGGTCGAAGCGCAGCGCGGCCTCGCGGGCCTCGTCGTGGAGCCGCAGCGCGGAAAACACGCGGCAGGCATTGGCGGTGTCGTCCATCGAGAGCGAGTTGATCGGCCGGTTGCGTGCGGGCGCGCCCGCGGCTGCGAAAAAGTCGTCGGCCCGGGCGTGGCGCAGATAGAATCCGGCCAGCGCGAAGTTGAGTTCACGGCGTGGCTCGAGCGCGAGCAGGCGGACCTCGGCCTGATTCAGTTCGCCCCGATACTCCAGCAGCTCGATGGCTCCCTGTTCCTGCAGGGCCCCGCTGCGGCGCAGGTGGTCGACGTAGTTTGGGTAGCCGTTCCAAGGCGTGTGGTAGGAAGCCGGATACGTGTCGATGAGCAGTTGGCGAGCCTTCGGCCAATCGCCGAGCACGCCGGCGGCGTAGGCGAAGCCGGATTGGAAATGAGTGCGCCAGCGACGGTCGTTGGCGACGCGGCCGATCATGAGTTCGTAGCCTTTATACAGCCGCGAGACATCGGGCTGGTGCAGCTCGACGAAGCGGTCTTCATCGAAGTAACAAGCGGCGTCCATCATGCGGGCGTAGAGGATGTCGCCATCCTCGCCGCCCATCTCATCGGCCGCGGCCTTGGCGTAGCGTTCCAGCTGGCCGACTTCCGCGCCCCAGCGTTCGAGCAGGTAGGTGGTCAGCAGGCTGTAGGCCGGCCAATAGGCGGGCGACAGCCGCCGGAGATTGGCGACATGGGCCAGCGTCGTGTCGAATGGTGATCCGCCGGGGGCGTCGATGCGCGCAAGCAGGTAGTGAAACTGGACTTCGCCGGACAATAGCGATTCGTGCTCAAGCAACAGCCGGCGGGCGGTCTCGGAGCGTTCGTGAAACCGTTTCCAATTCTCCTCGGTGACATCCCTGGCCAGACTGGTGCCGCGGGCTTTTTGACCATAGGCCACCAAGGCGTGGGCATGGGCGAGCAGGGCGGGCTTCGACTCTGGCTGCGCCTGGCACCAATCACCCAAGGCTTGCAGTCGTTCCTCCCACTGCGCGTCGCTGGCGGAGTAGGGGAGTGCGAGTGCCTCGAAGAACTCCGCCAGCCGCGGGGAGGTCAGGATGTCGACATGCTCGGAAACGGCCTGCGCGTAGCGTTTGTCCAGCTGGGCATAGTCCTTGTTTTGGAGGGCCTTGATCTCGGGCTGAGCGTGGAACGAAAGACCGGACGCCAGCAGCAAGGCGACCAATGACAGCAGCTTGGGGAATCGCATGCCCGGAGGTTTGTGCCTGGCAGCTGTTTGGCGAGCCCGATGTCGTGCCATGTGACGACTGTGCGCCGATATCTGCGGAATTTCTTTGAGATTTTGACTTGCGCGCGGGCGGGGTGCTCGTGCTTACTCCCCGACTCTCCTTTACGGACCCTTAGCTCAGTTGGTTAGAGCGCTTCCTTGACATGGAAGAGGTCACAGATTCGAGTTCTGTAGGGTCCACCATTTTAGGCGGCGATTCTTCAACGAATCGCCGCTTTTTTGTGCCCGGATTTCGCGCCGCGGGCCGGCGCAGGCTTGCGGAGGGACGGGGGCGTGGCTCACTCGTTTTTCCGCACATGCTTCAATCGCTCCGCATCAAGAATCTGGCGTTGTTGGCCGAGGTCGCCCTCGAGTTCGAAGACGGCTTCACCGTCGTCACCGGCGAGACCGGCGCGGGCAAGAGCATCCTGCTCGGCGCGCTGTCGCTGCTGGCCGGCGAACGCGCCGACAAGACGATCATCCGCCAGGGCGAGGCCGCGTGCGAGGTCGAGGCGGCGCTGTTCTTCCATGACTCCCAAAAGATCGACGCGGTGCTGGCCGGGCTGGAGCTGCCCGCCTGCGAAGACGGCGTGCTCATCCTCAAGCGCACCCTGCCGCGCGACAAGGCGCCGAAAATCACCGTCAATGGCAGTCTCGCCACGCTTTCCGCACTGCAACGGCTGGGCGAGCACTGGATCGATTTCCACGGACCGAGCGAACCGCGCCGGCTGCTCAAGGACTCCTGCCAACTGGAGCTGCTCGACCTGTTTGGCCGGGCCGGTGACTCGCTGGCGGCGTATCGGCAGGAGTATGACGCGTGGCGCGCGTTGCAGGACGAGCGCGAGCAACTGGCCGGCGAGGCGCGGCTGGAGCCGGACCAGATTTCGTTTTTGCAGGGCCAGTTGGCCAAGCTGGACAAGCTCGACCTGACCGCCGACGCGATCGAGGCGCTGGAGCGCGATTACCAGCGCATGAGCAGCGCGCAGGAGCTGTTGGAGTTGTCCGGCGCGCTGGCGGGCGGCCTGACCGGCGACGACGGCGTGACGCCGCGCGTGGCGGGTCTGCTGCGGGTGGCGCGCCAGCTCGAGGAACTGGACCCGGCGAGCAAGCCGCTGGCGGACCGGTTGATGTCGGCGAGCATCGAGCTGGCCGACCTCGGCGCGGAGTTCGAGGCGCTGGGCGGCGAGTTGAATTTCGACCCCGAGCAGGCCGAGGACCTGCAAAACCGCATGAACGCCTGGCTCGAGGCCAAGCGGAAGCACGGTTCCGAACCGGCGGAGGTGGCCGCCGCACGTGACGAGCTGCGCCGCCGGCTGGAGTCGCAGGGCGACATCGAGGGCGCGCTGGCCAAGCTCGACGGCAAGATCGCCGCCGCCGAGAAGCGCGTGCGGGCCGAGGCGACCAAGCTGCGCGCCGCGCGCGAGAAGGCGTCCAAGCAACTGGCCAAGGTCGCGGCCGAGGGCATCGCGCAGCTCGGGTTCAAGAAGGCGGATTTTCAGGTCAAGGTCACCTCGTTGCCCGCGCCCGGGCCGACGGGAGACAGCGGCGTGGAGTTCCTCTTTTCGCCCAACGTGGGCGAGGCGGCGCTGCCGCTCAGTCGCATCGCGTCGAGCGGCGAACTCGCGCGCGTGATGCTGGCGCTGAAGACCGTGCTGGCCGACCTCGACGGCGTGCCGGTGCTGGTGTTCGACGAGGTCGACGCCAACGTGGGCGGCGAGATCGGCCGCGTGGTGGGCGAGAAAATGGCCGAGATCGCCAAGGGCCACCAAGTGCTCTGCATCACCCACCTGCCGCAAGTGGCGGCGCAGGGCGACCGTCACCTCGTGGTGGTGAAGGACCAGTCGAAGGACCGCGCGGTTGTCACCATTTCCCCGATACACGAGGACCGCGAGGAGCGCGTCGGCGAGCTGGCTCGCATGCTGGGCGACCGGCAGGCGAAGAGCGCCCGGGCGCACGCGGCCGAGCTGCTGGGGTGAGGTGACGGGGCCTCATGTAGCGCAGGCTTCCAGCCTGCATTTAAAAGACAACGGCAGGCTGGAAGCCTGCGCTACTTTCCGTCTCAGCGGCCGAGGACTTTTTTCAGGACCTTGCCGAGGTCGCCGACGCGGTAGGGCTTGGTGAGCACGCCGCAGAAGCCCTGGTCGACGAGGCGCTGGGCGAGTTCCTCGTCGTCGTAGCCGCTGGAGACGATGGCGCGCACCTCGGGATCGAGTTCCTTGAGACGGTGGAAACACTCCTCGCCGCCCATGCCGCCGATGATGGTGAGATCGAGGATGACGGCGTCGTAGGGACGGTTGACGTTGAGGTAGCGGCGGTAGAGCTGGATGGCCTCGTCGCCGTTGCGGGCGATGTCGTGGGTGTAGTCGAGGCTGGCGATCATGCCGCCGGTGAGCTCGCAGATCTTGGGGTCGTCGTCCATCAGCAGGATGCGACCGGTGCCGAAGCGCAGCGAGGGCGCGGCGCGGACCTGGGTCTCGGCCGGCTCCTCGGCCTTGGGGAGGAAGACGGTGAAGGTGGTGCCGCGGCCGACCTCGGTCTGCATGCCGAGCTGGCCACCGTGGCGGCGCACGATGGAGAGCACGGTGGCGAGGCCGAGGCCGGTGCCGTTTTTCTTGGTGGTGAAGAACGGGTCGAAGATGCGCTCGGCGATCTCGGGGGGAATGCCGGTGCCGTTGTCCTGCACGTCGATCTGCACGTATTCGCCGGCGGGCAACTGGGCGACGTCGCCGTCGTCGAGGCGGATGTCGGCGGCCTTGAGCTGGATGACGCCGAGGCTGGGCTCGGGCATGGCTTGGATGGCGTTGATGATGAGGTTTTGGAAAACCTGCATGATCTGCCCGCGGTCGACGCGGATGGGGTTGATGCCGGGCGGGGCCTCGACGGTGACGCGGCAGGTGCTGCCGGCGGCGGCCATGCGCACGGCGTTTTGCAGCAGGTCGACCGTGGGCACGGTCTGGAGGGTGGCGTTGGCGCCGCCCTTGGCGAAGCGCAGTAGCTGGCGGGTGAGGGTCTTGGCGGCGAGGCAGGCCGCCTCGGCGTCGTCGAGCTGGTTGTAGTCGCGGTTCTCCTTGGCGGTGGAGATGCCGCCGAGAATGGTGGTGAGGAGGTTGTTGAAGTCGTGCGAGATGCCGCCGGCGAGCAGGCCGAGCGACTCGAAGCGGTTGGCGCGGATGAGTTCCTCGGGGGTGAGGCTCATCTCATGCGGATCTCTGAAGACCACGACGATGCCGGCGATGGCACCGGTGGTGTTCCAGAACTGGCGGGCGGTCCAGACCACGGGGCGAAGGTCGCCGTCGGGGGTGCGCAGGCCGTGCTCGGAGCAGAGGGTGGGCTCGCCGCTGACGAGCGAGAGATCGACGGCGTCGGGTGCGGGCTGACAGTTGACGAGGTGGAGCAGCGGAAAGACCTCGCCGAGCGGGCGGCCGGCGGCGAGCTCGGGGGCGGTGTGCAGGAGCTTGGCGGCCTTGGGGCTGAGCGTGGTGACCTGGCCGTGTGCGTCGGTGATGATGACACCCTCGGCGAGCGTTGAGAGCAGATCCTCGGTCCAGGGGGCGGTGGCGGGGACGGACGAGGTGGTGGCGTCGTCACCGGTGAGCGCAAAGCCGGTCAGGCGTTGCAGCTCGTGGCGGCGCGAGCTTTGGCGGTGATAGACGATGGTGACGGGGCGGGTCTTGCCTTCGGGGCCGAGCAGGTTGAGCACGACTTCGCCGGCGTCCGGTCCGGCGGGGAAGAGTTGGCCGAGGTCGTCGACGGCCTGCTCGGGCGGCAGGAGCTGGGTGAGGGGATCGGGTTGGTCGTAGGTCTCGTCGGCGCCGGTGCCGAGCCGGCGGTGCCAGGCGGGGGAGAACCAGTGCCGGCCGGCGGTGAAGTCGAGGTCGAAGGCGGCGAGGCCGGTCTCGTCGCCGAGGATGCGCAGGCGTTCCTCCTGTTCGACGCCGAGTTCCTCGAGTTCCTTGCGCTCGGTGATGTCGAGGTGGACGCCGCAGACGCGTTCGAGCAGGCCCTCGGGGGTGATGACCTGCACGCCGGTGCAGGCGACCCAGACGTAGTGGCCCTCGCGGTGGCGCATGCGAAACTCGCGGGAGAAGGGAATGGTGCCGGTGACCCCGCGGCGGGCGCGGACTTTTTCCGGGGCGGCGGCGTTGTCGTCGGGATGGAGCAGCTCGAGCCAGGTATCGTAGTTGTCGACGAGCTCGGAGCGGCTGTAGCCGAGCATTCGTTTCCAGCCGGCTGAGTAGCGGACGGTGTTGGTCTTGTAGTTAAGGTCGAAAAAGCCGAGCGGGCTTTGGCCGGCGAGGATGCCGAGACCGTAGTCGTCGGCTGCGGTGGTGGGCGGGGCGCCAGCCGCACCGGACGCGGGGGCGGTGGTGGCGGCACCGGAGCCGGGGGCGGGCGCGGGATCGAGGTAGGCCCAGTGTGCGATCTGCCCTTGGCCGGCGATTTCCAACTTCAGGAGCGTGTCGATGTCACCGGAGGGATTGGCGAGGGTGGCGCGCGTGGCCTGGGTGCGCGAGGTGGCGAGCAGGACTTCCCAGTAGGTCTGTTCCCACTCGGGGTCGTCGGAGGTCATCTCGGCGCGGAGCAACGACACGAGGCTGCGCCCGACGAGCGCGGCGACGGTCAGGCCGGTGAGCGTGGAGGCGTCCTGATTGGCGGAGACAACCTTCCCTCCGGTGTCCAAAAGGAGCACCGCGCGTGGTGGGTTCGCGGAGGGTGGGTTGGTATTCAAGGCGGCCGGGAGAACTGACTCCGGGGCAACGTCTAGGGTCAAGCGGTCGCGCCGGCAAGCGTGCGCGCGGACTGGACGGCCTCGGTGGCGGTGGGCGTCGCGCCGCCGAGCCAGGCCTTCACGCGGCCGGCGAGGAAGTCGATGTAGGGCGGCTGGTCGTTGAGGCAGGGGATGTGTTGAAAAAACTCACCGCCGGCGTGCATGAACTCCTCCTTGGCCTCGCCGGCGATCTCCTCGAGGGTCTCGAGGCAGTCGGCGACGAAGGCGGGGGTCATGACGAGCACGCGCTTGATGCCCTTGGCGGGCATTTCCTCGAGGGTCTTGTCGGTGTAGGGAGAGAGCCACGGCTCGCCGACGAGGCGGGACTGGAACGCGATGGACCACTGGTCGTCGCGCAGGCCGGCGCGGCGGGCGAAGGCCCGGGTGGTCTTGGTGATCTGGGCCTTGTAGCACATGGCGTGGGCGGCCGAGCAGGTGTTGCAGCAGTCGTTGACGAGGGTGCAGTGGGCCTTGGAGGCGTCGCCCTTGCGCAGGTGGCGGACGGGAATGCCGTGGTAGCTGAAGAGCACGTGATCGCCGGGATGCTGGTCAAGGTAGGGCTTGGAGACGGCGTGGAGGGCGTCGATGTAGTCGGCGTCCTCGTAGAAGGGTTGCACGCAGTCGATCTTCATCGACGGGGCGAGGCGGGCGGCGTCCTCGTAGACCTTCACGACGACGGTCTCCCACGAGGACATGGCGTAGTGCGGGTATTGCGGAAAGAGCAGGACCTCCTCCACGCCGTCGGCCCGCATGCGCTCGATCACGGAGGCGATGGAGGGCTGTCGGTAGCGCATCGCCAGATACACAGGAGTGTCGGGGCCGAGGGCGGCGGCGAGTTTGTCGGCGACGGCCTTGGAGGTGAGGATCAGCGGGGAGCCGTTTTCGGTCCAGATCTCCTTGTAGGCCTCGGCGGACTTGGGCGCGCGGAAGCGGCAGATGATCTGGTTGACGAGAAAGCGACGCGCGGGGCCCCAGGAGGGTTTGTCGATCACGCGTTCGTCGCCGAGAAACTCCTCGAGGTAACGGCGGACGTCGGGAACGTCGGTCGAGTCGGGCGAGCCTAGGTTGACGAGGAGAACGGCGCGTTTCGGCATATGCTGACGAAGGGGGGACAAGATCGCCCCTCTGTCAAACGCACGCGCACCGGCAAATTTTCATCGTTGCGGCGAGTCCCGCTCATGCCGCCCGCAAGCCGCGGATCAGCGCGATGAGGCGGTGGACGTTTTCCGGGGCGATGCGGTCGGTGACGACGGTCCGCGGGTAGTTGTGCTCGATGTCGAGGTGCAGGCCGTCCTCGCTGCCGGGCCGGACAAAATCCTCCACGAAATCCATGCCGCCGCGCGGGCGCATGAACCGCACGTAGGGATCGGGGTCGTCGGTCTCGATCACGATCTCGTCGTGCAGGAAAACGTTGCAGTAGAGCGTCAGGTCGCGGAACGAGGCGAACCACGTGGGTGGGTTTACCAACTGATCTCGAATAATCAGCGTCATCTCGATGGCCCTTTCAGCATCAGCTTTGCCAACCCCCGTGGGCTCGCAACGCCGTGGGTTGAAAATCGGCAAAATCCGCGGCGAGTTTAGTCTTTTGTCCGCGCGGCGCGGGCCTCAATCCTAGTGCCTTTACCATTCACATGAGCACTCCGCGCAAACCCGTTCTCCTCATCATCCGCGATGGCTGGGGTCGCAATCCCGACCACTCCCTCGACCAGACCAGCGCCGTCGCCCTGGCCAAGAAGCCGGCCGACGACGCCCTGCAGGCCACCGCTCCGGTCGCCTACGTGAGCGCCAGCGGTCTCGACGTCGGCCTGCCCGACGGCCAGATGGGCAACTCCGAGGTCGGTCACGAGAACATCGGCGCCGGCCGCGTCGTCGACCAGGAACTCGTCCGCCTCAACAAGCTCTTTTCCGAAAAACAACTCGTCGGCAACCCGGTCTGGACCGACGTCGTCGCCCGTATCAAGAATTCCCCTACGGCCAAGCTCCACCTCATGGGCATCGTCTCCGACGGCGGCGTGCACGGCATGATCGAGCACCTCTTCGGCCTGCTCATCCAGGCCAAGGAAGACGGCCTGCCCGGCGACCGCGTGTTCCTGCACCTCTTCACCGACGGCCGCGACACCGCCCCCACCAGCGGCCTCGGCTTCATCAATCAGGTCGAGGCCAAGCTCAAGGAACTCTCCTACGGCCGCATCGCCTCCGTCACCGGCCGTTTCTGGGCCATGGACCGCGACAACCGCTGGGAGCGCGTGCAGAAGGCCTACGACCTCCTCACCGGCCGCAACATCGCCGCCACCGCCAAGTCCGCCGCCGAGGCCGTGCAGGCCTACTACGACAATCCCGCCAGCGAGACCCAGAAGGGCGACGAGTTCGTGCCCGCCACCGCCATCCTCGGCGCCGACGGCAAGCCCCTCGCGACCTACCAGAACGGCGACGCCGTCGTGTTCTACAACTACCGCGGCGACCGCCCCCGCGAGATCACCAAGGCCTTCGTTCTCGACGACTTCGCCGGCTTCGACCGCGGCCCCAAGCTCGACCTGCTCTACGCGACCATGACCGAATACGAGGCCGGCCTGCCGGTCCGCGTCATCTCGCCCAAGCCGCCCAAGCTGAAGAACATCCTCGGCGAGGTCGTGGCCAACGCCGGCATCGCCCAGTTCCGCTGCGCCGAGACCGAGAAGAACCCGCACGTCACCTTCTTCTTCAACAACTACCGCGGCGAACCCTTCCCCGGCGAAGACCGCGCCTGCCCGGCCAGCCCCAAGGTTCCCACCTACGACCTGCAGCCTGAGATGAACGCCGCCGAGGTCACCCGCCTCTCCAAGGAAGCCATCCTCTCCGGCAAATACGGCCTCGTCATCGTCAACTACGCCAACCCCGACATGGTCGGCCACACCGGCTCGATCCCCGCGACCACCAAGGCCTGCGAGGCGACCGACGCCGGCGTCGGCGAGCTCCTCGCCGCCGTGAAGCAGATGGGCGGTCGCGCCGTCGTCTGCGCCGACCACGGCAACGCCGAGCAGATGTGGGACCCGGTGAACAACGGCCCGCACACCGCCCACACGCTCAACCTCGTCGAGGTGTTCGTGGTCGGCGAAGGCTTCACCAAGGCAGGCACCAAGATGCGCTCCGGCGGCCGCCTTGCCGACATCGCCCCCACCGTGCTCGACCTGATGGGTCTTGGGAAACCCGTCGAGATGACCGGCGAGAGCCTGATCGCGAAGAGCTAGTGTAGTGCCCGATAATTAATGTGACAAATAAGAGAGGGCACGTTCAAATGAGCCATGAGAAGATCACCCGAGGTGAAGCTGGATGAGGAGCAGAAGGCGGAGTTGAGCGCATGGGCGATGAGCGGGAGGACGGA
>JAUWBF010000051.1 GCA_030601755.1 Verrucomicrobiota bacterium
CGCATCTGGTCGCCGAAGTTCTGCACGTAGAACGCGGCGGCCTGGGAGCGGCGGTTGATGCCGAGTTTCTCGAAGAGCACGGTGAGCTGGTTCTTGATGGTCTTCTCGGCGAGGCCGAGTTCGTTGCCGATTTCCTTGTTGGTCATTCCGTCGGCGAGCAGGGCGAGCATCTTGCGGTCCTGCAGGCTGAGGTGGTCGAGCGCGGAGCGGGTCTGCTGACCTTGAGCGCGCATGCGGCTGAGGACCTGGGCGGTGATGACTGGGTCGAGCACGGACTTGCCGCCGGCCACATCGCGCACCGCCTGGATGAGCGCGTCGCCGTGGACCTCTTTGAGAAAATAGCCGTGCGAGCCGGCGCGGATGGCCTCGTCGACATGATCCTCGTCGGAGACCGAGGTGAGCGTGAGCACGCGCGTCGCGGGCAGGCGCCGGAGAATCTCGCGACAGGCGTCGAAGCCGGTGCCGTCGGGCAGGCGCAGGTCGAGCATGACGAGGTCGGGCTGGAGTTTTTCGGCGACCGCCACGGCCTGCGCCACGGTGCCGGCCTCGCCGACGACCTCGATGCCCTC
The DNA here is from genome assembly GCA_030601755.1 of Verrucomicrobiota bacterium. GTDB lineage: Bacteria > Verrucomicrobiota > Verrucomicrobiia > Opitutales > Opitutaceae > JAUWBF01. The sequence goes on from JAUWBF010000051.1 coordinate 570, forward strand.
GGCGGCTTCGAGCAGGGTGCGCAGGCCGAGGCGAACGAGTTCGCTGTCGTCGACGATGATCAGGCGGATGCGGGGCGAATCGCTCATGTCGCGGAAGATGGGTCGGTGGGAAACGTGATGATGATGCGTGCGCCGGCGCCGGGCGCGCTGTCGACGCGCAGCTCGCCGCGGATGGCCTCGGCTCGGGCCAGCAGGTTGTTCAGTCCGTGACCGCGGCGGGCGAGTTTTTCGAGAACAAAACCGCGTCCGTTGTCGGTGACCGCCAGGCAAAGTCGCTCGCCGTCGGTCTCGAGCCGAATCCGGATCGCGGTGGCCTCGCCATGGCGAAGGGCGTTGCTGACGGACTCTCGCACGATCTGCAGCAGCTCGGCCTGCGCCTCCGGCGGTATGCGCACGGAGATGTCCTCGGGCACCTGCACGTCAAGTTCCGCCGAGCGTCCCGCGTCGAGCAGATCTAGGATGGCGTCGATGGCAGACTTGAAGTTGCCGCGGCGCACGCGCGTGGGGCCGAGACTTTCGATCTCGTGGCGGACTTCCTTGATGGCCGCGTTGATGGTGCCAATGCAGCGCTCGATCAACGCCGAGGCCTTGGCTGGGTCCGCCGTGACTTGTTTGCGCGCGCCTTCGAGCGCGAGGCCTGTCGCGTAGAGCGTTTGGATGAGGCCGTCGTGCAGATCGCGGCCGAGGCGGATTTTTTCCTCAAGGCTGCGATTAAGGAGCACCTGCTGAAGGTGGAGCGTCTCCTCGGAGTGGTGGCGGGCCTGACGTTCCTGCGCGAGCGCCTCGGCCTGGGTGATGTTGGCCTTGGCAAGGTGCTCGACGTTGTCGATCTCGCTGCGCAGCTCCTGCCGGCGCCGGTCGTCGTTCACCACGCGCCGCCCGGGCACCAACGCGACGAGCACCAGCGACACGAACGCCGCGCCGAGCAGCCACAGGAAACTCTGCTGCAAGAGCGCGTGGCGTTCCTCGAGCGCGAGGCCGCCCGAAGGCACGAACGCACCGCGCGACACCGGCTCGCCGCCAGCGACAAACATGATCTCGCCGGGGGCGGCGGCCTCGCCCTCGGCCAACGGGCGCAGTCGCCCCCCCAGCAGTTGACCGGCTTCCTGCCAATCCGACTCCGCCCACTCGACGACCGGTGGGGTCGACCTGTCGGCGAGCCGCCGGAAGCGCTCCTGCCACTCGGCCTGTTCCTCGATGGCGGCGGGGCGGCTTTGCTGGTGAACCCAGAGCTGCGAAAACGCCGCCATCCCTCCCAGGATCAGCAGGGCCAGCGCGAGCAACAGGGGCCTGAGAGCGTTGTTCATGGGCGTGATGCGCAACGCTGCGACGGCCCGCGCCACTGGCAACGCCAAACCCGGCCGCGCTGCTCCGGCTCGCCGCACGCTTAGGAAAACCTTTCGACATTTTCGCGGCGCACGGTTCTTTTGAACCGCTACGTCCATGAAGACCTTCTACATAACCACCGCCATCGACTATGTGAACGGTTCCCCGCACCTCGGTCACGCCTACGAAAAGGTGCTGACCGACGTCATCGCGCGCTTCCGCCGCCTCATGGGCGACCAGGTTTATTTCCTCACCGGCGTGGACGAGCACGGCCAGAAGGTCCAGCAGACCGCCCGCGCCCGCGGCGTCGATCCGCAGCAGTTTTGCGATGAAATCTCGCAGGAGTTCCGCGCGCTCTGCGCCAAGCTCGACATCTCCAACGACGACTTCATCCGCACCACCGAGAAGCGCCACAAGGACGTCGTCGCCAAGATTCTCCAGCAGCTCTTCGACCAGGGCCTGATCTACAAGGCCGAATACAAGGGCTTCTATTCCACCCGCCAGGAACAGTTCCTCCAGGAAAAGGACCGCAACCCCGACGGCACCTGGCCCGAGCTCTTCGGCGAGGTCACCGAGATCACCGAGAGCAACTACTTCTTCAAGCTGCGCCAGTATCAGGACTGGCTCGTCGATTTCCTCAAAACCAACGAGAACTTCGTCTTCCCGCGCTACCGCCAGAAGCAGGTCCTCGAGTTCCTCTCCGAGCCGCTCAACGACCTGTGCATCTCGCGCCCCAAGGAGCGTCTCGAGTGGGGCATCGAGCTGCCCTTCGACCGCGACTACGTGACCTATGTCTGGTTCGACGCGCTGCTCAACTACTACTCTGCCGTCGCCGAAAAACCCGGCATCTGGCCCGCCGACTTCCACGTCATCGGCAAGGACATCCTCGTGCCCCCGCACGCCGTATACTGGCCCATCATGCTCAAGGCCGCCGGCATCGAGCCGCCGAAGTCCCTGCTGGCCCACGGCTGGTGGTCGATCAACGGCTCCAAGATGTCCAAGTCCACCGGCAACTTCGTCGACCCCGTGTCATTCGCCGACCAATACGGCGTTGATGCCCTGCGCTTCTTCATGATCCGCGAGATGAGCGTCGGCCAGGACAGCGACTTCTCCATCGACCAGTTCCTCAGCCGCTACAACAGCAACCTCGCGAACGATCTCGGCAACCTCGTCAACCGCACGCTCAACATGACCAACCGCTTCGCCGGCGGCGTCATTCCCGCGGCGGACGAGTCCACCACCGGCGACGAGCCCGAGACCGCCCTGCGAGCGCTCTGGGAGTCGACCAAGCCCGAGGTCCTGTCGCTGTGCGAAGGCTTCCAGTTCCACGTCGCGCTCGAGCGCACCTTTGCCTTCATCCAGGGCATCAACCGCTACGCCGAACAGCGCGCGCCCTGGAAGCTCGGCAAGTCCACCGACGCCGCCGACCAGGCCCGCCTGCGCACCACGCTCGCCTACATGGCCGAAGCGCTGCGCCTCGGCACCGCGCTGCTTGCCGCCGTCATGCCGTCGACCGTCGTGAAGATCAACGGCGTGCTCGGCCACACCGCCGGCGCCGACTGGCAGGCCGACCTCGTCTGGGGCGACAAGCTCACCGGAAACAAGGTCGCCGAGACCGCGATCCTGTTTCCTCGTCCGCAAGCGGCCGAGAAAAAGTAAGAAGTGCGAAGTATGAAGTAAGAAGTGGATGCTGTGATTTGAGCGGACCGATTGGCCGGCCATTTTCTTCCTTCAACCTTCTTACTTCTAACTTCCCCGATGCTCACCCTGCCGATCAACCCCGCCGAGAACGCCTCACCCGAGGCGCTGGCGGCGTTCTTGTCGCAGTGCCGCGACATGGCGCGGTCCGACGGACGCGCGCGGTTGGTCAGCATCTCGATCAAGGTCCCCGCGCTCGATCCGCTCGCCGTGCTCGAGTCGATCTACGAAGCCGGCGAACTGCATTTTTACGCCGAGCGACCGGCCGAACTGACCGCCGTCGCCGGCGCCGAGGCGGTGCTCACGCACGAGGTTTCCGGCGCGGATCGTTTCGCGTCGGCCAAGGCGTTCGTCGACGACGTCTTTGGTCGCACGGTGGCGGTCGGCGAGGTCGACGCGCCGTTCGGTGGACCGCACGTGTTCGCCGGCTTCGCGTTTCAAGACGCCGTCGCCGACGGCGAGGCGTTTCCCGCCGCGCGTCTGTTCGTGCCGCGCTGGCAGGTGGCCCGCGCCGGCGACACCACGACCGCCGTCGCCAACCTGCTCGTCGCGCCTGACGGCGAGCTCGCCGCTCTGGCTGAGCGCGTGTGGCGAGCCCACGCGAAGTTTGGCAACGTGCGTTACCAGACGCCGGCCGCCGACGAACCTCAGCCGCTGGAGTTCACCGCCGGCGAGGTCGGCGACTACCGTGAGTGCGTCGCGCAGGCGCTCGTCGAGATCAGCCGCGGCGACTTCCAAAAAATCGTGCTCGCCCGCGCACTGGACCTCACCGCCAACCAGCCGCTGCACCCGCTGCGCGTGCTCAACGGCCTGCGCGAACGCTTTCCCGAGTGCACCGCGTTTTCCTTTGCCGACGCGCATGGCCGCAGCTTCATCGGCGCGAGTCCCGAGCGCCTGCTACGCGTCAGTCGCGGTGTGCTTGAGACCGAGGCGCTCGCGGGCTCGGCTCGACGCGGGCAGGGCGCGGCCGAAGACGCCGCGCTCGGCGCCGGCTTGCTCGCCAGCGAGAAGGACCGCCGCGAGCAACGCCACGTGCTCGACTCGATCATCCGCCGTCTGGAACCGCTGGGAATCGCACCCGAGTTCGCCGACGAGCCCGTGCTGAAAAAACTCGCCAACGTGCAACACCTGCACACGCCGGTCCGCGCGCGCCTGCCGGACGGTATTCATTTTTTGGATGCGCTCGCCGCCTTGCATCCGACGCCCGCCGTCGGCGGTTCTCCGCGCACGGCGGCGGTGGCGCGAATCCGTTCGCTGGAGAGTTTTGACCGTGGTCTCTACGCCGGCGCGATTGGCTGGCTCAACGCCCGCGGCGGCGGCGAATTCTTGGTCGGTTTGCGCTCGGGTTTGATCGAGGGCGCGCAGGCCCGCCTCTACGCCGGGGCCGGCATCGTGGCCGGTTCCGATCCGGACAAGGAATACGCCGAGACCGACCTGAAGTTCCGCGCCATGCGCGAGGCGCTCGGCGGGTGAGTCGGCCGCGGATTTTTTTATCGCGGAAACGCGGAAGGACGGAAGCCGCGGAATCAGGCAGAAAATTAATCACGGAAGCACGGAAAAGAAACAGGCCTGTTTTGCCTTTCCTTCCGTGCTTCCGTGTTTCCGTGATTAAAAAAACTTCCGCGCTTCAGCCCTTCCGCGTTTCCGCGATAAATGCAGGCTGAAGGCATCAGGCTGACGCCAACGTGAGCACCGCGTAGTTGCGCTTACCCTTACGGAGCAGAATGTATTTGCCGAAGAGCAGGTCGGCTGAAGTCAGCGCGCGGGTGGGGAACTTCGGGTCGCATTTCACGTTGTTCACGTAGACGCCGCCGGCCTCGATGTCCTTGCGCGCGGCGCCCTTGGATGGGGCCAGCCCGGCGTGCACGAGCAGCTCGGTCAACATAGTGCCGGCGCCGTCGTTGGCGGAGAGCTGTTCGGCGGTGACGGTCGCGGTGGGCACCTCGCCGACGACATCGTTAAACGTCTCCTCGGAGGTGTCGCCGATTTCGGCACCGAAGAGGATCTGGCTGGCCTTGATGGCGGCTTCGAGGGCGGCTTCGCCGTGGACCAGCGCGGTGACCTCGCGGGCGAGGGCGCGGTGGGCCTCGCGGGCGCCCGGGTTGGCGGCGTGGGCGGCCTCGAGCGCCTCGATCTCGGCTCGGGGGAGGAAGGTGAACTTGCGTAGGTATTCGCAGACCTTGCCGTCCTCGGTGTTCACAAAGAACTGGTAGAACTTGTAGGGACTGGTCTTCTGCGGATCGAGCCAGACGGCGCCGGAGGCGGTCTTGCCGAACTTGGTGCCGTCGGACTTGGTGATGAGCGGGAAGGTCCAACCCCACGCATTGGTCTCGTGGCCGAGTTTTTTGCGGATGAGGTCGGTGCCCGCGGTGAGGTTGCCCCACTGGTCGGAGCCGCCGATCTGGAGCTCGCAGTTGTGGGTCTTGCGCAGGTGGTAGAAGTCGTAGGCCTGCAGCAGCTGGTAGCTGAACTCGGTGTAGCTGATGCCGCTGTCGCCCTCCATGCGGGATTTTACCGAGTCCTTGGCGAGCATGACGTTGAGCGAAAAATGTTTTCCAACGTCGCGCAGGAACTCGAGGAAGCTGAACGGGGCGATCCACTCGGCGTTGTCGACGAGGCGGGCGGGGTTGGCGGTGACCTCGAAGTCGAGCAGCTTGGCGAGCTGGGCCTTGATGCAGGCGATGTTGTGGTCCAGCTGTTCGCGGGTGAGCAGGTTGCGCTCGGAGGAACGGCCGGACGGGTCGCCGACCATGCCGGTGGCGCCGCCGGCGAGGGCGATCACGTGATTACCCGCGAGTTGAAAGCGGCGGAGCATGAGCTGCCCCATGAGGTGGCCGACGTGAAGCGAGTCGCCAGTCGGGTCGAAGCCGCAATACAGCGTGATCGGTCCCTCGCTCAGGCGCTTGGTGAGCGCATCAAGGTCGGTGCAGTCGGCCAGCAGGCCGCGCCATTGGAGGTCTTCGATCAGGTTCATGGGCGTAAAGCGGGAGCAAAACGAGGGTGGGGGAGCGCCCGCAAGGACGATTTCCCGGCACCTGCACGGTGAGCATCGCTAATGCACGCCGCCGCACGCCTGCAAAGGCCGCTTATGGTGGGAAAAACGGATTGCGAGCCCGCGGGCGCGGACTCTAACTCCCTGTTTCCCGCACGCCTCCTGAAGCCGGTGTGCACGTTTCCTTAACAACACCTCCTCCATCCTATGCCTCTCGCCGTTGGTTCCAAAGCCCCTGATTTCACCCTCAAGTCGAAGACCGCCGACGGTCTCGTTGATATCAAGCTGAGCGACAATTTCGGCCAAAAGCAGACCGTGCTGCTGTTCTTCCCGCTGGCCTTCACCAGCGTCTGCACCGACGAGATGTGCGACATCACCTCCGGCCTCTCCGCCTACGCCGACCTCGGCGCCGACGTCATCGCCGTGAGCGTCGACAGCCCCTTCGCGCAGGAGGCCTGGGCCAAGCAGCACAAGATCGGCATCAAGATCGCCTCCGATCTCAACAAGGAGACCACCAAGGCCTACGATGTCGTGTTTCCCGGCCTCGCGGGCATCGGTGACACCGCCGCCCGCGCCGCCTTCGTCATCGGCAAGGACGGCGTCATCAAATACGCCGAGCAAACCCCGACGCCCAAGGACCTGCCGAACTTCGCCGCCGTCAAGGCCGCGCTCGTCGGCTGATTCCTTCGCAACCCTTCCCGGCGACTCCCCTTGGCGGGATCGCCGGTTTTAGCGCACCGACCTTTTTTTAACCGACCACGATGAGCCAACCCAACCCGTTCAACACGCTCCAGAAGTTCTCCGCCAACGGCGCCGAGCACTCCTATTACTCGCTGCCCGCGCTCGAGCAGGCCGGCTTCAACATCAAGAAGCTGCCCGTCTCGATCCGTCTCGTGCTTGAGTCCCTCCTGCGCAACTGCGACGGCAAGCGCGTCAGCGAGCAGGCCGTGCAACAGCTCGCTTCCTGGGGCGCCAAGGCCGAGCGCACCGAGGAAATCCCCTTCGTGGTCGCGCGTATCGTGTTGCAGGACTTCACCGGCGTGCCGCTCCTCGTGGACCTCGCCGCCATGCGCGCCGCCGTCGACCGCATCGGCAAGAACGCCAAGATCATCGAGCCGCTCGTGCCCGTCGACCTCGTCGTCGACCACTCGGTGCAGGTTGACTTCGCCGGTTCCGCCGAGGCGCTCTCCAAGAACCTCGAGCTCGAGTTCAGCCGCAACCGCGAGCGCTACGAGTTCCTCAAGTGGGGCATGCAGGCCTTCGACACCTTCAAGGTCGTGCCCCCCGGCATCGGCATCGTCCACCAGGTCAACCTCGAGTATCTCGCCAAGGGCGTGCTCAAGGACGGCTCCGGTGTTTATTATCCGGATACGCTCGTCGGCACCGACTCGCACACCACGATGATCAACGGTATCGGCATCGTTGGCTGGGGCGTGGGCGGCATCGAGGCTGAGGCCGGCATGCTCGGCCAGCCCGTCTACTTCCTCACCCCCGACGTCGTCGGCGTCTATCTGACCGGTTCCCTCAACGAGGGCGTCACCGCCACCGACCTCGCGCTCACCATCACCGAGATGCTCCGCAAGGCCAAGGTCGTCGGCAAGTTCGTCGAGTTCTACGGCCCCGGCGCCGCCGCGCTGCCGGTCGTCGACCGCGCCACCATCGCCAACATGGCCCCCGAATACGGCGCCACCATGGGCTTCTTCCCGATCGACGCCGAGTGCGCCACCTACCTGCGCGCCACCGGTCGCAAGGACGAGGACGTCGCTCTCTACGAGGCCTACTACAAGGCCCAAGGTCTCTGGGGCATTCCGCAAAAGGGCGAGATCGAGTATTCCACCGACTTGTCGCTGGACCTCTCGACCGTCGTTCCGTCCGTCGCCGGCCCGAAGCGCCCGCAGGACCGTATCGTCCTCCCCAAGCTCAAGGAGTCCTTCACCACGCTCTTCTCCAAGCCCGTCGCCGAGGCCGGCTTTGGCAAGAAGGCCGAGGACTTCACCCAGCGCGTCTCCATCGGTTGCCACTCCGGCGGCAGCAGCGAGCCTGTCTCCACCGCCGAGGCCGTCGCCAAGGACATCAACCCGACCACCGAGACCGAGATGGCCAACAACCGACCGGCCGCCTCCACCTGCACCACCGAGATCGGTCACGGCTCCGTGCTGATCGCCGCCATCACCAGCTGCACCAACACCTCCAATCCGTCGGTCATGCTGGCCGCCGGTCTCGTCGCCAAGAAGGCCGTCGAGAAGGGCCTCACCGTCAACCCGATCGTCAAGTCCTCGCTCGCCCCCGGCTCCCGCGTCGTCACCGATTACCTCGAGAAGACCGGTCTCACGCCCTACCTTGACCAGCTCGGTTTCCAGACCGTCGGCTACGGTTGCACCACCTGCATCGGCAACTCCGGCCCGCTCGCCGCCCCCGTCGAGGAAGCCGTCGTCAAGAACGACCTCGTCGCCGCCTCCGTGCTCTCGGGCAACCGCAACTTCGAGGCCCGCGTTCATCAGAACATCAAGTCCAACTTCCTCATGTCGCCTCCGCTGGTCGTCGCGTTCGCGCTCGCCGGCCGCGTCGACATCGACATGTCCTCCGAGCCCATCGGCACCGGCAAGGACGGCTCGCCCGTCTACCTCAAGGACATCTGGCCCTCCCTCCAGGAAGTCCGCGACCAGATGGCCGCCGCCCTCAAGCCCGAGGTCTTCCGCAAGCTCTACAGCGACTTCGCCGAGCAGAACCCGAAGTGGAACGAGATCCCCTCGACCACCGGCAACGTCTACTCGTTCGACGCCTCCTCGACCTACATTCAGGAGCCCCCGTTCTTCACCGACTTCTCGCTTGAGCCCGGCAAGATCCAGCCGATCACCGGCGCCCGTCCGCTCGGCATCTTCGGCGACTCCGTCACCACCGACCACATCTCGCCCGCCGGCGCGATTAAGAAGACCTCGCCCGCGGGCAAGTTCCTCACTGAGAACGGCGTCGCCTTCGAGGACTACAACTCCTACGGCAGCCGCCGCGGCAACGACCGCATCATGACCCGCGGCACCTTTGCCAACGTTCGCATCAAGAATACCATGTGCCCCGGCGTCGAAGGCGGCTACACCGTTTACTTCGGCGACCGAGACGTGCCGACCCCGGACAAGTCCGTCACCGTCTCCGCCGGCAAGCCGACCTTCATCTACGACGCCTGCATGGCCTACAAGGCCGACAACGTCCCGCTCATCATCCTCGCCGGCCAGGAATACGGCACCGGCTCGTCCCGCGACTGGGCCGCCAAGGGCACCAACCTCCTCGGCGTCAAGGTCGTGGTCGCGCAGTCCTTCGAGCGCATCCACCGCTCCAACCTCGTCGGCATGGGCGTGCTCCCCCTGCAGTTCAAGGACGGCGTCAGCGCCGCCAGCCTCAAGCTCGACGGCTCCGAGACCTACGACATCGTCGGCCTCGACGAGTCCCTCAAGCCCCAGCAGGACCTCGTGCTCAAGATCACCCGTCGGGACGGCTCGGTCGAGAACGTCACCGTGCGCTGCCGCATCGATACGCCCATCGAGATCGACTACTACCAGCACGGCGGCATCCTGCCCTACGTGCTGCGCCAGATCGTCGCCCGCAACTGATTCCCCGCACGGGACGGCGCGTGCGACTTGCGCGCCGTCCCGTTTTGTTTTGGTTCAACATCCCCGCCATGGCCGAACCCGCCAAGCCCACCTACCTCGTCGACGCCGATTCCGATCCCGTGATCGTGCGCATCGAGGGCCGCGCCTCGTTTCAAAACAGCGCCAGCCTCAACGATTTCATCGCCGCGATGATCGCGCGGGGAAAGACCCGCTTCGTGATCGATTTCGAGAACTGCTCCAGCATGGACAGCACCTTCCTCGGCGTGCTGGCCGGCGCCGCCCTCGACCTGCTCAAGCTCCAGCCCGCCGGCAGTCTCGTGCTCGCTCGCGTCGGACCGCGCAACCTCGAGCTCATCCGCAACCTCGGCCTCGAGCGCATCCTGCACATCGACACCGGCGGCGACCTGCCCGCCTCCACCGGCGCCGCCGAAGCCCTGCCCGGTGCCGCCAAGCTCGACGAGGTCGAGAACGCCCGCATGGTTCTCGCCGCGCACGAAAACCTCGTGGCCGCCGACGAGTCCAACCGCGCCAAGTTCCAGGACGTGCTCGCCTTCCTCAAGGAGCGCATCCAGCAGGGCTGAGAGTTTAACGGCGGGGATTTTAACGCAAAGACACGAAGGCGCTAAGCCCGTCAGGTTCGATCCGTGCAAACTTGTCGGATCGATACGCCAAAAGCTCCACTCTTTGTCCAATCTTTGCGACCTCTGCGTCTCCGCGTCTTTGCGTTAAAACTCCGACTCCTCCCATGTCCGCCGCGCCCGATCTGAACGTCGTCAAAACCTACCTGCTCGACCTGCAGGATCGCATCTGCGCCGCGCTGGAGGCGTGCGACGGCACCGCGAAGTTCACCGAGGACAAGTGGACCCGCGAGGAGGGCGGGGGAGGGCGCTCGCGCGTCTTGGCCGACGGCGCGGTTTTCGAAAAAGGCGGCGTCGGGTTTTCCCACGTCTTCGGCAGCAAGCTACCGCCGTCCGCCACCGCTCACCGTCCCGAGCTGGCGGGCAAGACCTGGCAGGCGGTCGGCGTGTCGTTGGTCATTCATCCGAAAAATCCGCACGTGCCCACCAGCCACGCCAACGTGCGCTTCTTCGTCGCCGATCCCGACGGACCGAACCCGGTCTGGTGGTTCGGCGGCGGCTTCGACCTCACGCCGTTTTATCCGCGCCGCGAGGACGTCGTGCACTGGCACGAGACCGCCCGCGCCGCCGTCGCGCCCTTTGGCGACGACGTCTATCCGCGCTTCAAGGCGTGGTGCGACGACTACTTCTTCCTCAAGCACCGCAACGAGACCCGCGGCGTCGGCGGACTGTTCTTCGACGACCACAACACCGGCTCCTTTGAGGAGAGCTTCGGCCTGATGCGCTCGGTCGGCGACGCCTACGTGCCCGCCTTCGTGCCGATCGTGGAAAGGCGCAAGGCCGAGCCCTACGGCGAGCGCGAGCGCGCGTTTCAGTTGTATCGACGCGGTCGATACGTCGAGTTCAACCTCGTCTTTGATCGCGGCACGCACTTCGGCCTGCAAAGCGGCGGCCGCACCGAGTCGATTTTGATGAGCATGCCCCCGCTCGCGTCCTGGACCTACAACTGGACGCCCAAGCCCGGTTCGCCCGAGGCCGAGCTCAACGACTACCTGCGTCCGCGCGACTGGCTCTGAGCCCGCAGGGCCTCACCTCGGTGAGGCCGGAGCGACGCGAGCTCAGCGGGAATTGGCCGCGAGCCAATCCGCGTATTCCGCCTCGGTCATCGCGCCGGCGGCGAGCGCCAGCGTCTTCAACGTGGCGTCGACCTCCGTGGCGGTGAACTCGCGACCATTGCGCTCCAGGAAAGCCGCGCCGAGCATGAAGCCGGTGCGTTTGTTGCCGTCCAGAAAGGGATGGTTTTTCACCACGCCGGCAGCGTAGGCCGCGGCCATCTCGGCCAGCGACGGCTTGCCGTAGTGATACAACTGGCGCGGCTTGGCCAGGGCGGACTCGAGCATGTTGTCGTCCCGCACTCCGCCAAGGCCGCCGTAGTCGGCGAGCATCAGGTCGTGCAGGGCCAGCACCTCGTCACGAGAGAACCAATACGGCTCCTTCATTTGGCGAGCTCGCGCAGGGTGTTGCGATAGCGACGGTTCAACGACTCGAACACCGCCATCGACTTGGCGAACTCCGGATTGGCGGTCGTCAGGCGCACGCCGTCCGGCGCCTCGGTCAGCGTGATGATGTCGCCTTCGCCGACCTTGAGGTGGGCGAGCGCCTCCTTGGGCAGAACCACGCCGAGGGAATTGCCGATTTTGCGAAGTTTGAGTTCAACGGTCATGGCGTCACTGTAATAACAGCCGTTATCACGTCAATCGTGCCGGCAAGGCATCTTCGTCATCGTGTTTTTTGCGCCTCTTTGCGCCTTTTTGTGGCCAAGTCCCGACCGGCTCACCTCCATTTTCCGCACATGACTTCCCGCGAACGCTTCCTCGCCGCGCTGGCCTGCCAGCCTCTCGACCGTCCCCCGATCTGGGTCATGCGCCAGGCCGGCCGTTATCTGCCGGAGTATCGCGCGCTGAAGTCCCAGTCGTCCTTCCTGCACATGGTCAAGACACCCGAGCTGGCCACCGAGGTCACGCTGCAGCCGCTGCGCCGCTTCGCGTTGGACGCGGCGATTTTGTTCTCCGACATCCTCGTCATCCCGGAGGCGCTCGGGCAGGGCTACGCCTTCCGCGACACCGGCGGCATCGCCATGGACTACCGCATCGAAACCGCCGCGCAGATCGAGGCGCTCAACCCCGCCTCGGCCGTGCCGGAGAAACTCGACTACGTCGCCGCCGCGCTGCGCCTGATCAAAAAGGAAATCGGCGACACCAAGTGCCTGCTCGGTTTCGGCGGCTCGCCGTGGACACTCGCCACCTACATGCTCGAGGGCGGCAGCTCTGACGACTTCGAGCGCAGCAAGCTCCTCTTCTACACGCAGCCGGCGTTGTTCGAGGCGCTCATGGAAAAGCTCTGCGACGCGCTGGTCGCCTACTTCAAGATGCAGATCGCGGCCGGCGCCGACGCCATCCAGATCTTCGACTCGTGGGGCGGCATTCTCGCGGGGCAGGATTACGAGGCCGCCTCGCTGCGCTGGATTCGCCGCGTGGTGCAGGCGCTGCCGGCGGATTTTCCGATCATCCTCTACGCGAAGGGCACCGCGCCGCACCTGACCGACCAGGCGTTTTCCGGCGTGCGCGCGATCAGCGTCGACTGGACCAACGATCTCGCCGTCGTGCGTCGTAATCTGCCTGCCAACGTCGCCGTGCAAGGCAACCTCGATCCCGTGCTCATGCAGACCACTCCGGAGATCGTCAGCCGCGAGGCCGGGCGGCTGCTCGAGTCGATGCGCGGCACCGCCGGCCACATCTTCAACCTCGGCCACGGCATCACCCCGCAGGCCAAGATCGAGAACATGCAGGCGCTGGTCGACACCGTCACCGGCTGGCGTTGAGCCCGTCGGCGCCGAATTGGCAAAAAATGCAGAGCCGGCCGCGACGACCCGCGCTAGACTGACGGCCTTCCCTTGTAACCAATGGCCAACTACGCACACCCCATCGCGATCGTCGGCGGCGGCATCACCGGACTGGTCGCGGCGCATCGCTTGTCGCGGCTGGGCTTTCAGGTGGAGTTGTTCGAGTCGTCCGACCGCCTTGGCGGCTGCATCCGCAGCGAGCGCGAGGGCGACTGGCTGGTCGAGGCCGGCCCCAACAGCATCCAGGACAATTGCCCCGAGTTCACCCGGCTGCTGGACGAGCTGAAGCTCGGCACCCGACTGCACGAGGCCGGCCCCGATGCCCGCAACCGCTACCTGGTTCGCGACGGCCGACCGCTGGCCGCTCCCGCGTCGCCGCCCGCGTTGTTGACGACGCCGTTGCTGGGCCTCGGCGCCAAGCTGCGCCTGCTGGGCGACCTGTTCGTGCGTCCGCGCAAATATGACCGCGACGTCAGCGTCGGGGCGTTTTTTCGCCGGCACTTTGGTCGCGAGGTGGTTGATCGCGCGGTCGCCGCCATGGTGTCGGGCATCTACGCGGGCAACGTCGAAAAACTCTCCGCGCGCCACGCCTTTCCGTCCCTGTGGAAAATGGAGGGCGAGCACGGCTCCTTGCTCCGGGCGCTGAAGGCCGCCGCCAAGACCCGACGCGCCGCGGGTGGACGCAAGGGGCCGCCGCGCATCGTTACCTTCGACGACGGCCTCGGAGTGTTGCCGGCCGCGCTGGCCGCCGCCTTGCCGGCCGACGCCGTGCATCTCGGAGCGCGCGTGACCGCGGTCACCCCGGGCACGCCGTGCACGCTGCACTGGGAGCACCAGGGCACGCACCGCACGGGCACCTACGCGGCCGTCATTCTCGCGTTGCCCGCCAAGGCGCTGGCGGCGTTGGCCATCGGCGGTCCGGCCGAGCATCCGTTGGCGGGACTCAAGGACATCGACTATCCGGCGGTCACCTCGGTCTTTCTCGGTTATCGACGCGAGCAGGTGCGGCATCCGCTGGACGGCTTCGGTCTGCTGGCCCCGCCGGTGGAGCGGCGCGCCGTCATGGGCGTGCTGTTCTCCTCGACGCTGTTTCCGCGGCGGGCCCCCGAGGGGCATGTCGGGCTGACCGTGATGGTCGGCGGCGCGCTGCGGCCCGACCTCGGCCTGGCCGACGACGAGCGAGTCATGTCCGTCATCAAAGCTGAACTAGCCGACTTGCTCGGCGTGGAGGGCGAGCCGGTCTTCGTGCGCACCAACCGCTGGCCCGCGGCGATCCCGCAATACAATCTCGGCCACGAGCGCCACCTTCAGGCCATGGAGGACTGCGAACGTCACCACGCCAACGTGCACATCGGCGGCAACGTCCGCGACGGCATCGCGCTCACGTCCTGCATCGCCGCCGGCGAGCGCCTCGCGGCCCAGGTCGCCGCCGGTTGAGACAAAACCCGCGTTTGGGTTGCGCCGGCGGTGCCGTCCGTTTGCCTGAGCGCCATGGAAAAACGACGACTTGGACGCAGCGGCATCGTGGTCACCGACCTGTGCTTCGGCACGATGACCTTCGGCTCCCGCAACACCGAGGCCGAGGCCTTTGAACTGCTCGACCGGGCTTATGCGGCCGGTATCAACTTTTACGATACGGCCGAGATCTACCCCGTCCCGCCCAAGGCCGAATACGTCAACCGCACCGAGGAGATCGTCGGCCGCTGGCTCAAGACCAAGCCGCGCGACTCCATCATTCTCGCGACCAAGGTCGTCGGCCCCGCGCACGGTTGGTTCGTGCCGCCCGTGCGCAACGGCACCGCCGCGCTCGACCGCCACCACATCCGCAAGGCCATCGAGGGCAGCCTGCGTCGCCTGCAAACCGACTACGTCGACCTCTACCAGACGCACTGGCCCGACCACGATTTCGGCTACGAAGAGACGCTCGCCGCGCTCACCGAGCTGAAGGACGAGGGGCTCGTGCGCATCGTCGGTTCCAGCAACGAGACCGCCTGGGGCACCATGAAGGCGGAGGCCACCGCCCAGGCCCGCGGACTCGCCCGCTACGAGACGATTCAAAACAACTACTCGATCATCAACCGCCGCTTCGAGGACGCGCTCGCCGACATCTGCCGTCGCGAGAAGATCAGTTGCCTGCCGTATTCGCCGCTCGGCGCCGGCGTGTGCTCCGGCAAATACAACGGCGGCGCGCTGCCCGAGGGTGCCCGCTTCACCGAATACCTGAAAGGCGAGGGCGAGCGGCAAAAGAAGATGGGCCACCGCTTCGTCAACGAGAAGAGCCTCGCCACCGTCGCCGAGCTGGGAGAACTCGCGAAGGCGTCCGGTCTCGGACTCGTCCCCATGTGCCTCGCCTGGAGCAAACAAAAGGACTTCGTCGCCTCGACCATCTTTGGCGCGACGACGATGGCGCAGCTTGAGGAAAACCTCCTCGCGGCCGACCTCGTTCTTTCCGCCGACGTGCTCGCCAAGATCGACGAGATCACCGCCCGTCACCCGTATCCGCTGGGCTGACCCCGCCCGGCGGAATGTAACTTATTAAGTGACACTCTGCCGAGGGCGTCGGGGCCGCGTCGGGGGGCGTTTTTTTGATTTTCAACGCCGCCGGACGGCCGCGCTCACTTCTTCGGGGGAAATACGAACTTCACCATCGGCTCGTCGCTCGGCTTCGCGGCCTCGACGGGCTGGGGGACGATCGCGCCGGTTTCGCCCACAGGCTGCGGCGTGACGGCTATCGGCACGATCGTCGACGCGGACGCGGGCGCGGACGGATCATACGCGCCGGTGAAACGCGGACTGTTGGCCGGCAACGCGGCGAAGGCGCGGTTGAGGATGTCGACGGTCTTGCGGTCGCGCGAGACGCCGCGGTCGACATGGCCGCCCGGGCCGAACGCGCCCATGATGACCACGATGACGCGCTTGCCGCCGCGCTGGGCCGTGGCGCTCAGGCAGTAGCCGGCGCCCTTCGTGTAGCCGGTCTTCAGGCCGTCGGCGCCTTGATAGGAGACGAGCAGCTTGTTGTGGTTGACCATCTGCATCGGGCCGTTGGCGCGGGCCGGACCGAACGCCCGCTGGCGCACCGACGCGTATTTGAGCACGTCGGTGCTCTGCACGAGGTAACGGCTGAGCTTGGCGAAGTCGCGCGGCGTGGTCAGGTCGCCGTCGGCCTCCTTGCGGCTGGCGGGCGGCAGGCCGTGGGGTGTGCGAAACATGGTGCGGTCCATGCCGAGCGCGGCGGCCTTGGCGTTCATCAATTGAACGAACGACTCCACCGAGCCGGCCGAGGCGCGGGCCAGCGCATGCGCGGCGTCGTTGGCCGACTGGATCATCAGCGCGTAGATCAGCTCCTCGACGGTGAAGCTCTCGCGCGGGTCGAGAAACACCTGGGTGCCGCCCATGCCGGCGTCGTCGCGGGTGATCTGCACGACCGTGTCGAGGGCGATCGCGCCGGCCTTGATCTGGTCGGACACCACCGCGAAGGTCATCAGCTTGGCCATGCTGGCCGGCGGCGTGACCACGTCGGGATTGTCCTCGAGCAACGTCTCGCCGGTGGCCGCGTCGATGGCGATGTAGCCCTTCCACTGGCCCTCCTGGGCGGACAGGGCGGGGGCGCTCGCCAGCACGGCGAGCAGCGTTGCAAACAGGAACATCGGGACGCGGAAAAACGAGGACACCATGGCGTCCAGCACAGGAGCTTTTGCCGAAGCCGTGCGAGGAATAAACTTTGCGAAAAGTGGCGCGCCCCCTCTTGACCGCCCGCGGAACGCACTTGTCGCCTTGCAGGCGCGCCCGACTGCGTGTGAATTGTCCCCTCCATGTCCGACACCTCCGCCGCCAAGACCGCCGCCCCCACCTCTCTGCCCGACGCCAAGGGCCGCTTCGGCCAGTTTGGCGGCGTCTATGTGCCCGAGACGCTGATGACCGCGCTCGCCGAACTCGGCCAGGCCTACGAAGCCGCGCAAAAGGACCCGACCTTCGTCGAGGAGCTGCGCCGCGAGCTCAAGGAATTCGCCGGCCGCCCGACCGGGCTCTACCACGCCGCGCGCCTCACCGAGCACTGCGGCGGTGCCAAGATCTACCTCAAGCGCGAGGACCTGCTGCACACCGGCGCACACAAGATCAACAACGCCATCGGCCAGGCCATTCTCGCCCGCCGCATGGGCAAGCAGCGCATCATCGCCGAGACCGGCGCCGGCCAGCACGGCGTGGCCACCGCGGCGGTCTGCGCGAAGTTCGGCCTCAAGTGCGTCATCTACATGGGTGCCGTCGACATGGAGCGTCAGGCGTTGAACGTGTTCCGCATGCGCCTGATGGGCGCCGAGGTGCGCGGTGTCGAGGCCGGCCAAAAAACCCTCAAGGAAGCCGTCAACGAGGCCATGCGCGACTGGGTGACCAACGTCCGCGACACCCACTACATCCTCGGCTCCGCGCTCGGCGCGCACCCGTATCCGATGATGGTCCGCGATTTTCACCGCGTCATCGGCAAGGAGATCCGCGAGCAGATTATGACCGCCGAGGGTCGTCTGCCCGACGAGATCATCGCCTGCGTCGGCGGCGGCTCCAACGCCATCGGCGCGTTCTTCGAATTTCTCGACGAGCCCTCGGTTCGCCTGATCGGCGTCGAGGCCGGCGGCCACGGCATCAAGCGCGGCGAGCACGCGGCGCGTTTCGAGGGCGGCAAGCTCGGCGTGCTCCAAGGCAGCAAGACCTACATCCTCCAAGACCCCGACGGCCAGATCGAGTTGACCCATTCGGTCAGCGCCGGTCTCGATTACGCCGCCATCGGTCCCGAGCACGCCTACTACCGCGACATCGGCCGCGTCGGCTACGCCTACGCCTGCGACGACGAGGTGTTGGAAGCCTTTCAACTGCTCTCCCGCACCGAGGGCATCATCCCCGCGCTCGAGTCGTCGCACGCCCTCGTCCACGGCATCAAGCGCGCCAAGGAAATGCGCAAGGACGAGATCCTCGTCATCAACCTCAGCGGCCGCGGTGACAAGGATGTCCAGCAAGTCGCCCGCATGTTGGGCCAGCGGACAAGCTGACACTCGTGGCACAGACATTCCTGTCTGTGCGGTTGGTCCCCGAAACGGCGTTTCACACCACACAGGCAGGAATGCCTGTGCCACTTGGAAACTTTAGGATTTAGCTGCTTAGGTTTTAGGATTTCTTTTCATGCAATGAAAAGCATGACCGGCTTTGGGCGCGCGACCGCGGCGCTCGGATCATATACCCTCTCCGTGCAGGTGAGTTCGGTGAATCGCAAGACACTCGACCTCACCCAGAAGCTGCCCGTCGAGTGGGCGGACTTGGAAACCGATGTCGCCGACCTCGTGCGCAAGGTCGCCTCGCGCGGCAAGGTCCACGTGGCAATGGAACTCACCGGCGAGTCGGGCGGCACCGGCATCGCGTGGGACGAGGACGCCGTGCAGCAGACGCTCGACCGGCTCAAGGCGCTCTGCGAGTCCCGGAGCGAGGTGTTCACGACCACGCCCGAGCTGCTCTGGGCGGTGGCCAGCGCGCATCGCAAATCCGTCTCCGCGCCGGCGCTGGACGACGTGCGCGCCGACGTGCTGGCGGTCGTAGAGGAGGCGTTGCGCGGCTTCGTCGCCATGCGCGCGAAGGAGGGCGAGGCGCTGCTCATCGATTTTCTCACCCGCCTCGAAACGTTGTCCAGGCACGTGCATGCGGTCGCCGAGCGCGCGCCCAAGGTTCCCGCCAACTACCGCGAGCAACTCACCAAGCGCCTGCGCGACGCCGGCCTCGAATTCGACCTGAACGACGAGCGCGTGCTCAAGGAAGTCGCGCTCTTCGCCGACCGCTGCGACATCGCCGAGGAGATCACCCGCCTGCGCAGCCACCTCGGCCAGTTCACGACGTTGCTCAAGTCCGACGGCGAGATCGGCCGCAAGTCCGAGTTCATCCTGCAGGAGATCGGCCGCGAGGTGCACACCATCGGCAGCAAGGCCAACGACCTCGAGCTCTCGCGTCACGTCATCGAGATGAAGAACGAGCTCGAGCGCATCCGCGAGCAGGTCGCCAACGTGGAGTGAGCGGCGATTGAACTAGCGCGGGCTGAACGTAGGGGCCGAGCTCGCTCGGCCCGTTTGTCGTCAGGAGGGAAAGCGACTTTGCAGGCGAGTCCAGGCTCAACGGGCTTTGCGAGCAAAGCCCCTACAAAGAATGGTCTTTTCCAAGACGACGGCAGGCTGGAAGCCCGCGCTAATTGATTTCGTTTTCCGGAGCCGGTTCCCGCAGGCTGTGGATCACGTAGATGCCCACGCCGATGCAGATGCCGCAGTCGGCGACGTTGAAAGTTGGATACACATACGACCCGAAGTGCAGGTCGATGAAGTCGATCACGTGGCCGTGGATCAGGCGGTCGACGAGATTGCCGACGATGCCGCCGCAGAGCAGACCGAAGGCGATCTGCACCGGGCGCTGCTTCAACCCGAGGTGACGTCGCCAGACGTAGATCGCGCCGAGGGTGAGGCCGGCCAGCACGGCGAGAAACAGGCTCTTGCCGGCGAGCAGGCTCCAGGCGGCGCCGGTGTTGCCGACGTGCACCAGATAAAAGAAGCCGTCGATCACGGTGATGGCGCCGGGCCAGCCGTAGGTCGGGTAGGGCAGCTTGGCGGCGATGGCGATCTTGGTAATCTGGTCGAGCACGAAGACCACCAGCCCGATCGCCCAGAGCAGACGGTAGGTGCGCACGCGTTGCCACCAAGGCCGGGTGGCCGGAGGAGAGTCCGTGGCGGCGGAGGTGGTCATGCGCGGATGCTCGCTGAAGGAAAAGGGGCGCCGTGAATGGCGCCCCGTCGTCAGGAATCGGGCCGGCTTATTCGTCGTCGCCGTCACCGCCACCGCCGAGCGAGGCGGTCTCCTCGCCGAACTCGCCGAAGAGGCCGGACTGGGCGCGGGCGCGGTAGCGGGTCTTTTCAATTTCCTTCTGGGCCTCGGCCGAGTGGCGGGTGAAGGGCACGGCGAGCAGGCGCTCGCGGGCGATGGGTTTGCCGGTGACCTCGCAGATGCCGTAGGTGCCGGCCTTGATGCGCTTGATGGCGGCCTCGACCTCGGAGAGCGCCTCCTGCTCGGAGGACACGAGCGAGAGGGCGAAGTCGCGGTCGAAGGTGTCGGTGCCGGCGTCGGCCATGTGCTGGCCGTAGCTGGAGAGGTCGCCGCTGTCGTCCTTGGAGGAGCGCTTGAGGGTCTCCTCGGTGTGGGTGTCGAGCTGGCCGGTGAGGTGGGCGCGCAGCTCGAGGAGGAGCTTGTAGTAGCGGCGGAATTTTTCCGGCACCTCGGCGGACTCGTCCTGCGGGGCGGACTTCTTGGCGGTGGGATTGAAGCCGAGGATGTCGGCCAGCGAGGCGGTCTTGAC
The DNA here is from genome assembly GCA_030601755.1 of Verrucomicrobiota bacterium. GTDB lineage: Bacteria > Verrucomicrobiota > Verrucomicrobiia > Opitutales > Opitutaceae > JAUWBF01. Next base: position 21,046 of record JAUWBF010000051.1, read on the forward strand.
GTGGTTGGGCGCGGCGGGCTTGGCGGCGGCCTCGGCGAGCTTGGCCTTCACGGCGGCGGCGCGAGCCTGGGCGGCGTGCGTCTCGGCGTTGCCGGTCTCGGTCTTGGCGGTCTTGGCGATCTCGCGGACCTCGTCGAGCGAGAAGGCGACGGGCTTGGCGGCCTTGACGCCGCGCTTGGCGAGGATGCTGGAGCGCTGGCTGGCGCGGCTCTTGTCCTTGGCGCCGCCGGCGGGCTTGGGCTGGGGGGCGGGCGTCGCCTTGGCGGGCGCGGCTTTGGCGGCCGGGGCCTTGGAGGCGGCGGCGGGCTTGGCGACGGGAGCGGAGGCTTTTTTCGGAGAGGATTTCACGGGTGCTTTGTTGACGACTTTGGGCTTCGGCTTGGGAGCCTTGGCCTTGGTGGAGGCTTTTGCCTGAGAGGGTTTGGCTTTGGGGGCAGGCGTCTTTTTGGCGGCGGCCTTGGGAGCGGGTTTGGGCTTGGAAACTTTGGACTTGGAGACGGGTTTGGCGGCTTTCTTGGCCGGAGGCTTGGCCTTCGGTTTGGGTTTTGATCTGGCCTGGGCGGACGGGTTTTTTTTCTTCGGCGCCGGGGTAGGTTTCTTGGATTTTTTGGCCATGATGTTTTGGGTAGAAAGCTGGAAGTGAGCGGTTACGCGTCCAAGGCCTCCGTGCAGCGGGTGCAAAGGTCGCCGTGCGGGCCGGCCTCAAGGACCGGAACCCAGCGCCAGCAACGCGGACAACGGACGTAGCCGAGCTCCTCGCAGTGCCGCACCGCCACCGTCAGGCCGGAGCCGGTGTCGGCGGGCGTGATGGTGACATGGGACACGATGAGAAGTTCGGGCAGAAAATCGCGGTGCTTCTCGAGGAGGAGCAGCGTGGCGTCGCCGGCGGGCGCGGAGAGGGTGACCGCGGCGTCGAGGGACTTGCCGATCTTGCCGGCCTGGCGGGCGGGCTCGATGGCCTCGTTGACCAGCGCGCGGACCTTGAGCAGCGCGGCGATGTCGGCGTCGACGGTGGCGTCGGCCCAGCCCTCGAGCGACTCGGGCCAGTCCTGCAGGTGGATGCAGTCGCTGGCGAACTCCTGGTTCTCGGTGTGGAAGGACCAGGCTTCGTCGGCGGTGAAGGTGATCACCGGCGCGAGGATGCGGACGAGCGTGCGGAAGATGTGGTGGATCGCGGTCTGCGAGGAGCGGCGCAGGGCGTTGTTGGTGCCGAGGGTGTAGAGGCGGTCCTTGAGGATGTCGTGATATACGGCCGAGAGGGTGACCGCGCAGAACTGGCTGCAGAGCTGGATGACGCGGTGGTATTCACATTTGTCATACGCCTCGGCGCAGCCCTTGAGCAGCAGGTCGGTCTGGTGGAGCGCCCAGCGGTCGAGCGTGTCCATCTGCGCGAGCGGCACGGCGTCGGCGACGGCGTCGAAGTCGAACAGGTTGGAGAGCTGGTAGCGGAAGGTGTTGCGGAAGGCGCGGTAGGCCTCGGACGCGTTGTTGAGGATTTTTTCGGACAGGGTGATGTCCTGCGTGAAGTCCTGCGAGGCGATCCAGAGGCGGATGACGTCGGCGCCGTATTGGGCGACAAAGTTGTCCGAGGTCGGGGGCTTCTCGTATTGGCCGGACTTGGAGATTTTTTTGCCGTCCTCGCCGACGATGAAGCCGTGGGTGAGCACGGCCTTGTAAGGCGCGCCGCCCTTGGCGATGATCGCGGTCCAGAGCGAGGACTGGAACCAGCCGCGGTGCTGGTCGGAGCCTTCGAGGTAGAGGTCGGCGGGCCAGCTGGTGTTGCCCTGTCCGTTGGCAAGCACGGCGGCGTGCGACGAGCCGGAGTCGATCCAGACGTCGAGGGTGTCGCGGCCGCAGGTGAGCTCGGCGGCGGCGGGCCAGCCGGCGGGCAGCTCGATACCGTCGAGGATCTCGGCGGCGGTGGCGTCATACCAGAAGTTGGTGCCGCGGGTGGCGATCTTGGCGGCAACGGCGCGGATCACACCGGCGTCGAGGAACGGAGTCTTGTCCGGACCGTAGAAAGCGATGATCGGCACTCCCCACGAGCGCTGGCGACTGATGCACCAGTCGGGCCGCGACTCGACGGCGCCGCCAATGCGGTTCTGGCCCCAGGCGGGGATCCAGTTGACGCCCTTGATGGCCTGCATGGCGGTGTCGCGCACGCCAGCTTGGTCAAGCGAGACGAACCACTGGTCGACCGCACGGAAGATGATCGGGGTCTTGGAACGCCAGCAGTGCGGATAGCTGTGGCCGTATTTGGCCTTGGCGAGCAGGTTGCCGGACTCGGCGAGTTTTTTCAGGACGGCGAGGTTGGCGGGAGAAGGCTTTTTCGCGGCGATGTCCTCGACGGTCTCGAGGCAGGAAACGCCGACGAGGTCGGCGGGAACCTTGCCGTCGTCGAGGTAGCGGCCGTCGTCGCCGACGGGGCAGTAGATCTCGAGGCCGTATTTGAGGCCGGTGAGATAGTCCTCGGCGCCGTGGCCGGGCGCGGTGTGCACGCAGCCGGTGCCGCTGTCGGTGGTGACGTAGTCGGCGAGCACGATCGGCGAGGCGCGGTCGATGAACGGGTGGCGCGGCTGAAGGTTTTCGAGAGCTTGGCCCTTAAGGATGAAACTGCTGTCGGCGTTCTCGATCTTGGCGGCGGAGAGCACCTGCGGGAGCAGGGCCTTGGCGACGATGATGCGCTCGGCACCGAGGTCGGCGGCGGTGTATTCAACTTCCGGATGCACTGCGACCGCGAGGTTGGCCGGGATGGTCCAGGGAGTGGTCGTCCAGATGACGATGGAGAGGGGCTTGTCGGTGGGCAGGCCGGCCTTGGTTGCTTCGTCGGCGGGGATCGGAAACTTCACCCAGATCGCGACGGAGGTGTGGTCTTTATACTCGATCTCGGCCTCGGCGAGGGCGGTCTCGAAGGGAATCGACCAGTAGACGGGTTTTTTCGACCGGTAAACGAGGCCCTTCTCCACAAACGCGGCGAAGGTGCGGATGATGTCGGCTTCGTAGGCGGGGGCCTTGGTCTTGTATTCGTTGGCCCAGTCGGCCAACACGCCGAGGCGCTTGAACTGTTCGCGCTGGGTCTTGATCCAGGACTCGGAGAAGGCGTCGCAACGGGCGCGGAGTTCGGCGGTGGAAAGCGTGAGACCCTCGGCGCGGACCTGCGCGGTGACCTTTTGCTCGATGGGCAGGCCGTGGCAGTCCCAGCCGGGCACGTAGGGCGTGCGAAAGCCGCGCATGGACTTGTAGCGAAGGGTGATGTCCTTGAGCGTCTTGTTCAGCGCGGTGCCGATGTGCACGTCGCCGTTGGTGAAGGGCGGGCCGTCGTGGAGGGTATAGACAGTGCCGGCGGCGTTCTTGCGCTGAATGGCCTGATACAGGTCGAGCTTTTCCCAGTGGGCGAGGCGACCGGGTTCCCGGGCGGGGAGATTGGCCCGCATGGGGAAATCTGTCTTGGGAAGCTGGAGCGTGTTTTTCAGGTCTTGAGCCATGCCGATTTGAAGCGGCGGAGGCTATGTCCCCGCAGGGGGGAGTCAAGGGTGCGCGGCGGGTTATTTGCGCGGGATGGCCGGCGGAAGTGGCACAGGCATTCCTGCCTGTGTGGCGGCGGTGGAACGCACAGGCAGGAATGCCTGTGCCACGGACGACTCAGGCCAGCCGGATCAACTCGGCGGTGGCCGGGATGTCCTTGATGATCTGGGAAGGCTCGGGGCCGACGCCGAGGTAGCGCAGGTTGGGCAGCTTGTCGGCGGCGGGGAGCGGCTCGCCATGGTAGGCGACGTCGACCAGGGCCTTGACCATGGAGGCGACGTAGCGTTGCGCGTTGACCGGCAGGTCGGCGAAGCTGCGCACGCCGGACACGTCTTCGGTCCAGCCGGGGTGGCGGGTGTAGACGGGCTTGAGGGTCTTGCGCAGGGCGTCGTTGCGGGGGACGTGGTGGTAACGTTTGCCGTCGGCGTCCTCGTAGGCGACGCAGATGAGCAGGTCGCCGTTCCACTCGCCGCGGTGGGTGAGGGCGTCGACCTTGTTGATCATGAGGTCCTGGAAGCCGCCGTAGCGGAGGGCGTCGCCCTTTTCCACGGCGTCATACCAACCGACCATGCGCTGGCGACCGGTGGTGGAGCCGAACTCGAGTTTTTTGAGGAGGTTGGCCAGCGGATGGGCGTGGTCCATCTCGGTCAGGAAGACGTGGGTGCCGACCTTGGTGTCGTAGGCCTTGGCCACGCCGAAGGTGTGGATGGCCTGCACGGGGATGCCGGCGCTCTCGAAGAACTCGGGCGTGAAGGTGTGCGAGGCGGTGACGTTGGGCGAGTAGCCGTGGCGTTTG
>JAUWBF010000124.1 GCA_030601755.1 Verrucomicrobiota bacterium
GGGTTGGCGATGATCTTGGCGCGGAACTCCTCGATCTGGGCCTGCGTGCTGTGGGGGCCGACGAGCATGCCGTAGCCGCCGGCTTCGTTGACGCTCTTGACGACGAGCTTGGGCAGGTTTTCGAGGATGTATTTCTGGTCGGTGGGATCCGACGAGAGGTAGGTGTCGATGTTGGTGAGGATGGGATCCTCGCCGAGGTAGAACTTGATGATGGCCGGGACGTAGTAGTAGACGGCCTTGTCGTCGGCGACGCCGGTGCCGATGGGGTTGCAGAGGGCGACGTTGCCGCGGCGGCAGGCCTCGAACAGGCCGGGCACGCCGAGGAGCGAGTCCTTGCGGAAGACGGTGGGGTCGAGGAAGTCGTCGTCGATGCGGCGGTAGATGACGTGCACGGGCGCGAGACCGTCGGTGCGGCGCATGTAGACCTTGTGGTTCTCGACCACGAGGTCGTCGCCCTGGACGATCTCGATGCCCATCTGGCGGGCGAGGAAGCTGTGCTCGAAGTAGGCGGAGTTGTAGACGCCGGGGGTGAGGAGGACGACGGTGGGCTCGGGCACGTGCTCGGGCGCGAGGTGCATGAGCAGCTCGAGCAGGTCGGCGGCGTAAGTCTCGACCGGGCGCACACGGTAGTCACGTATCAGATTGGGGAATACGCGCTTCATGACCTGGCGGTTCTCGAGCACGTAACTGACACCGGAGGGGGTGCGAAGGTTGTCCTCGAGCACACGGTAGGCGCCCTCGCCGTCGCGGATGAGGTCGGTGCCGTTGATGTGCACGTAGAGGTCGCGCGGGAGGCGGGTGCCGATGAGTTCCTGGCGGAAGTGTTTGCAGGAATCGATCATCTCGCGGGGGACGACGCCCTCCTTGAGGATGCGTTGCTCGCCGTAGAGGTCGGCAAGGAAGAGGTTGAGCGCCTGCATGCGCTGGGTGAGGCCGCGCTCGAGCACGTCCCACTCGTGGGCGGGGATGATGCGCGGGATCAGGTCGAAGGGGAAAATCTTCTCCGTGCCCGCGTCGTCGGAGTAGACGGTGAAGGTGACGCCGCGGTTGATGAAGGTCTGGTCGGCGATCTTCTGGCGATGCATGAGCTCGCCGATGTTCTCCATCTGCGTGAAGCGTTCAAAGAGGCGCTGGTAGTGAGGGCGGGGCTGGTTAGGCGCCGCGAACATCTCGTCATAAAAGCGTCCGTGTTCGTAGCTGGAGAAAAGATCGGGCATCGGTCGGGAGGGGATAAAGATGAAGGAGGGAAAAGGACGTCGGAGAGGCTCGGCGGGCGTCCGGTGCCGAGCGCGCGGAAGACTACTCGGTCGTCGGCGCCGTGACCGCTGCGGCGACCGCGGGCTGTTCCCACAAGAAGCTTTGTTCACGGGCCAGCTCGGTGCCGTCGGCACCCAGCACGCGGACCTGCCAGGCGAGCGGGTTTTGTTCACCGGCGGGCCAGTCCTCGCCGGTAAGGCCGACGAGGAACGCATGGCTGCCCTTGGGCAAGTCGGCCGGGAAGAAGTGCACCTCGGCCTCGCTGGCGCCGGGCCTGATGGCCTGCACGACAAGGATGGCGCCGGGCGTGGCGGCGGCGGACTTGATGCGGGTGAGGAAGTAGTAGCCGTCGCGTTGCTCGGGGCGGGTGCGCAGGATGGTCTGGCCGCGGCGGGCCTCGGTGCCGCCGAAGTATTCGGCGATGCGCTTGAAGGAGGCGGCCTCGCGGTATTCGGGCCAGACGCGCACGAGGCTGACCTCGGCGGCGAACAACGGGGCGGTGACCAGCAACAGAAGGGGGAGGAGAAGACGCATGCGATTGGCCTACAGGGCGATGGTGTCAGGCACAAGCCACAGGTTCGCAGATTGCATGCCAGCGATTCATGCGGGTGATGGTTGCACGCGGAAAAGCTGGTTCGTTGACAGACCGGGCTCCGCGGAGCGATGCGTGGTGGGCTGCGCTTTTTCAACTCCATGCCACTCGTCGACAAACCCCTCCCGGAACTCCGCAACTATCAGGGCCGCAACCCTCGCCCCGCCGACTTCGACGCCTATTGGGCGACTGCGTTGGCCGAGCTCGACGCCACTCCGCCCAATCCCGAGCTGATCCCCAGCACCACCATCGCGCCCAAGGGCGTCGAGTGCTTCGACCTCTGGTTCACCGGCGTCGGCGGCGCCCGCATCTACGCCAAATACCTGCGCCCCATCGGCGCAAAAAACGCCCCCGCCGTGCTCCAGTTTCACGGTTACTCCGGCAACGGCGGCGACTGGACCGGCAAGCTCGCCTACGCCGGCCAGGGCTTCTGCGTCGCCTCGATGGACGCGCGCGGCCAGGGCGGCCGCTCGCAGGACAACGGCAGCGTGATGGGCAACACCCTCAAGGGTCACATCATCCGCGGCCTCGACGATCCCGACCCTCAAAAGCTGCTCTTCCGCAGCATCTTTCTCGACACGGCCCAGCTCGCCCGCGCGGTCATGAGCCTGCCCGAGGTCGACGCCGCGCGCGTCGGCGCGATGGGTGGTTCCCAAGGCGGTGCGCTCACCATCGCCTGCGCCGCGCTCGAGCCGCGCATCAAACGCGCCGCGCCGGTGTTCCCGTTTCTCTGCGATTACCAACGCGTCTGGGAAATGGACCAGGCCAAGGACGCCTACGACGAGCTCAAGGCCTACTTCCGCCTCTTCGATCCGCGCCACGAACGCGAACAGGAGGTCTTCACGAAGCTCGGCTACATCGACCTGCAGTTCCTTGCCCCGCGTATCCAGGCCGAGGTGCTCATGTATACCGGCCTGATGGACACGATCTGCCCGCCCAGCACGCAGTTCGCCGCCTACAACAAGATGACCTGCAAGAAGGACGTCGTCATCTACCCCGACTTCGGCCACGAGGGCCTGCCCGGCGAGACCGACCGCACGTTCAACTTCATGATGGGCCTGTAAGCGACGGGTAAAAAACGCCGCGGCCCCATCGCGTTCACCGCTCCCGCCACCGCGTCACCCATCGCCCCCGTCGCCCGCGAACGGATCGGCTCAGCCCACCCAGCTGATCCGTTGAATGCGGCCGGCCAGCTCCACGTCCTTTGCGGTCACCCGGCCGCCCGCGTCGTGCGTGTTCAGCCGCACGCGCACGCGGTTGTAGACGTTGGTCCACTCCGGGTGGTGGTTCATGCCCTCCACCTCGAAGGCCACGCGCACCATGAAGCTCATGGCCTCGCGAAAGCTCCCGAACTCGAATGTCTTCTCGAGCGAGTCGTCGGCCAACGCCCAGCCGGGCAACCCGCGCAGCGACTCCTCGATCTCTTCCGGTGACAATGGTGTGGCTTTCATGCCGCACTGTCGTCGCCTCGCCGCCGCGGTCAAATCCGCCGCGCGTTCTAACGTTGTATCGCGCCGCACCGCCGCCCTAACTCAGCTTTTTTACAACGCATGCCCGCACCGACGCCCGCCGATCAGCCGCCCGTTCCCGCCCACGTCGCCATCATCATGGACGGCAACGGTCGCTGGGCGAAACAACGCGGCCTGCCCCGCCTCGAGGGCCATCGTCGCGGCGTCGAGACCGTGCGCGCCACCGTCGCCGCCGCCCGCGACCTCGGCATCCGCGTGCTCACCCTCTACGCCTTCTCCGCGGAGAACTGGAACCGCCCCGCCGACGAGGTGGGCGGCCTGATGAACCTCCTCGAGTTCTTCCTCAAGCGCGAGACCGCCACCCTCGTGCGCGACCGCGTCCGTCTGCGCACCATCGGCCGCACCGACAAGCTGCCCGAGCCCGTGCGCCACCAGCTCGCCGCCGCCCTCCAGGCCACCGAACACTTCACCGAGCACACCCTCGTGCTCGCGCTCAACTACGGCTCCCGCACCGAGGTCGCCGAGGCCGCCCAAGCCTACGCCACCGACGTCGCCTCCGGCAAACTCCCCGCCGACACACCGCCGACCTGGGAGACGTTTGCCCGCTATCTTTACACCGCCGACCTGCCCGACCCCGACCTCGTGATCCGCACCTCCGGCGAGACCCGCGTCAGCAATTTTCTGCTCATGCAGGCCGCCTACGCCGAGTTCGTCTTCACGCCCGTGCTCTGGCCCGACTTCGGCAAAGACGACCTCGCCGCCGCCGTCGCCGATTTCCAACGTCGCGAACGCCGCTTCGGCCGCACCAGCGAACAACTCACCGCTCCCGGCAAGGCCTGACCGCCGCGCCGCCCGACCACCGCAACCCTCCGCTCTCCCCGCACCGTGGCCAAACGCATCTTCAGCACCGTCCTCCTCTGGCTCATCATCCTCGCCACGATGTGGTTCTTCCAGGCCCGCGGCGGCATCGTGCTGCTCGTGCTCGTCGCCACGCTGACCCTGCGCGAATTCTACCAAATGGCCGGCATGATGGGCCACCGCCCCTTCGTCCGGCTCGGCCTGCTCTTCGGCGCCGCCATCGCGCTCGCACCCGTCGTCGAGTCGCGCTGGCCCCTCGTCACCCCGGAAAACATCCTCGCCGTCGCCGCCGTCGTCTTCGCCGTGCGCATTGTCGGCGAACGCACCTCCGAGAACCGCGTCGAGTCCATCGGCTGGACCCTCTTCGGCCTCGTCTACGTGCCCTTCCTGCTGCAGTTCCTCGTGCGTATCCTCCTGGTCGATACGCCGCACGCCAACACCGGCCTCGCCCTCGCGCTCTGGCTCATCGCCGTGTCGAAGTTCTGCGACGTCGGCGCGCTGCTCTCGGGCATGGCCTTCGGCAAACACAAGATGTCGCCCGTCATCAGCCCCAAAAAAACCTGGGAGGGCGCCATCGGCGGCGTGCTGACCTCGGCCGCGCTCGGCGCCGGCATCGCGTATTTCTTTTCCGAATACTTCCCGACGAACTTCGGCCCGCTGCTCGCCGCCGCGGTCGCCGCGCCCATCGCCGTGCTCGGCATCATCTCCGACCTCGTCGAGTCCGTCATCAAGCGCCGCGCCGGCACCAAGGACTCCGGCGCCACCATCCCCGGCATCGGCGGCATGTTCGACCTCTCCGACAGCCTGCTGCTGACCGCGCCCGCCGGTTTCCTGATTTTCAGCCTGCTCTGACCCGCCCGTGTCCGCCCCCGCCCGCAAACGCGTCGTCCTGCTCGGAGCCACCGGCTCCATCGGTGAGAGCGCCCTGCGCGTGATCGCCGCGCACCCCGACAAGCTCGAGCTCGTCGGCATCGCCTCGCGCGGCAACTGGGAAAAACTCGCCGCCATCGCGCAAAAGTTTCGCGTGCCCCGCGTCGGCATCTTCGACGACGCCGCGCTCGCCG
>JAUWBF010000145.1 GCA_030601755.1 Verrucomicrobiota bacterium
CAACGCCGCCGAGCAACTCCTCGTGCACGCCGACGCCGCCCCCGAGCTGTTGCCCAAGGTCGCCTCCGCCCTGGTCGCGCGCGGCGTGCAGTTGCGCGTCGATTCCGCCGCCGCCGCCATCCTCAGCCGCGCCGGCCTCGCCCACACCCTCGCCGCCCCCGCCGATTACACGGCGGAATACCTCGACCTCATCATGGCCGTGCGCGTGGTCGACTCGCTCGAGACCGCCATCGCCACCATCAACCGCGACGGTTCGGGCCACAGCGACGCCATCATCACCGCCGACGAACAGGCCGCGAAGACCTTCCTCGCCGGCGTCGACAGCGCGACCGTCTACCACAACGCCAGCACGCGTTTCACGGATGGATTCGAGTTCGGTTTCGGCGCCGAGATCGGCATCAGCACCGACCGCCTGCACGCCCGCGGCCCCATGGGCCTGCCCGAGCTGTGCACCTACAAATACCTCCTCACCGGCAACGGCCAGGTGCGGGGGTGAAACCCGTTCCTCACCATGCCAAAACCTCCGCCAGACATGCCAACGAAACGCATGTCGATTTGGCTCAAGCTGATCATCGGACTGGCGGCAGCGTGCGCTCTTTTTCTCGGCGTCTGCTACGTCGTATTATCGGGCGACGAGACTCCTCCTGATGTCAGTGATTTACTTCTCGAACATCGTGACATTCCCACCGAAGAAAACGCCTATGCGCAGCTGACACTTCTGGCGGCAGAGACCTCCGATCCCTACGCGGCAATTGATACGGAAATCTATGCGAAGCTTCAGTCCATGTCCTCGGGCGAGACGGAGTGGGATGATGTTCTGGTCAGTGAAATCTTGGCCAACACTGACGACTTGTGGCCGGCGATCCGACGGATTTTAGAAGCTCCCGAAAGCCAGTCTCCGACAATCAATGCCTACTCCGATTTGTTGCCTGAAGTCTCTCCCATGCGAAACGTGTTCCGACTCGCCTCGCTCAAGGCGACCCAGTTGGGAGTAAACGGAAACAGTTCCGAAAGTGCCGCGTTGATCGGGGACATCATGCTGCTTGGCCAACGCGTGGAAAACAGCCGAGGCTGTTTGATCACCTGGTTGACCGGATGCGCGGGCCGCTCTTTCGGCTACCAAGCAATAAAGGATATCGAACAGAATAAGGGCTTTGATAACTCAACTCGGCTGAGGCTGATCGCACTTCTAGATTCAGCAAGGCCCGCCCCATCCGGCTTGGATGATGCGTTCAAGAACGAGTTTCGCGTATTTTCCAACGAGTGGCAGCGCCTTCATGAGCAAACTCACAAGGACCGTTTATCGGCATTAAAGTCGCTCAATGTCCCTCCCGGTTTCCGCTACGGATCTTGGCTCCCCCTGACGTTCAAACTGAACAAGACACGGCGTCTTCATGCCGATTACTTGCGCAAGATGATGGCATACAATGCCGACCGGGACATCAAAACGATGATTCAGAGCAACGAGTCCGGCCGCTTCTTCGCCGAGGTAAAGGGCAAGCTTTACAACCCTGAAAACATAATCGGCCGCATTTTTTCAACCATCACGATCCCGACTTATCAGGCGCTTATCACAACTCGCTACAACAGCGAGTCCACCATCTCCGCAACCCAGGCACTGCTCGCCGTCCGTGCGTATCAACACGATCACGACGGAGCATTGCCCGAGACCCTCGACATCCTCGTCCCTCGCTACCTCCCGGCGGTTCCGCTCGATTACTACGACCGTGAGCCCATCCGCTATTCACCTGAGTTTCGCGCCATCTGGTCGCTTGGGCGAAAAGGCGAATACACCGTCGCCTCGGCGGACCAGCCAGCCGATGAAGGGGAAGTCGACCTTCGCATCCCCTGAACAGCGCGGAACCCTACAGGTAAAAAAACTCCCAAAACCGCCGCGCTGGCGGCAAAAACCGCAAACACGGGTTTGGTTTCCCCCGTCATGAAAACCGCCCTGCAAACCCTCGCCACGCTGCCCGTCGCGGGAGCTCTGCTCATGCTCCCTGCCCTGCTTCAGGCCGACCTGCTCACCCCCAGCCGCATGACACCTCTGGCCTCGGACTACCTGTCTGGTTCAAATGATGATGCGACCGCCGAAACCACCGCCTCCGACGACTCCGACGCGCCTGTCACCACCCTGCCCCCGGTCGTCGTCAACGTGCCTCCACTCGGCACGGTCCCCGCGGGCGAAACCGACACCGCCCTCAGCCGCGCCGAGATGGCCGAGCGGCGTTACTTCACCGGCGCCACCGACACGCTCAACCGCTACACGCTGCCACTGTTCGGCCGCGACCGCCAAACCATCGCCTTGGAACGCCTGCAGGAGGACGAGCGCCTCGCCGACCTGCGCGCGCTGGACGAACAGATCACGTTGATCGCCGCGGACAACAGCGCCGAAGCCGACCAACTGCGCGAACTGCGCAACTCCGCCTACGTGAGCAGCCGTCCGTTCTGATCGCACGGGCGGGAGCGCGCCTGCCGGCTCCCGCCTTGTCTCACTCCAGCAGCTCGGCCGCGATCTGCGCCCACTCGGCGTCGAGGCTTACCTCGCGGCCCGGCATCGGGCGCTCCGCCTGCGAATACCAATACCACGCGTTGCCCTCGTCGCCCTCCTTGCGGTGCAGGTAGGCGTGCACCCAGTCGCCGTCGCGGTTCCTCGCGCGCTGGCAAAGCGTGTGCGCCTCGTCCCAGTCGCCGCGCGCGTCG
>JAUWBF010000014.1 GCA_030601755.1 Verrucomicrobiota bacterium
CCATCGACGCCTACCTCGCCGCCCATAACCGCTCCCCCAAGCCCTTCATCTGGACCAAACGCGCCTCCGACATCCTCGCCAAAGTCCAACGCGCTCGCGCCGCCCAAAATAAGTAACGCTATTTATCGGGCACTACACTAGTTTCTTAGGGAAATAGATGGTAATCTCTTTTTTTATAATGCCTTGTGGCATTTGATTGGGGGCGGCATGAGATGAAAAGTGGCCAAGAAATGGCCAAGACATATTAAAAGTTGTCACAAAAAAGCCCCAAAAACTTTTGCAAGTCTTTGGGGCAAAAATGGCTGCCCGGGTTGGGATCGAACCAACGACCAAGTGATTAACAGTTATTTGCTTTGGCTGTGTTTCGCTGTCTTGAATTGTCTGCTTGTGTTATCATTTATACCGATGTTTTCATTCGTAAATGGAAACGGAAGTTGAAGACAAAAGCGGGCAGGTTGAAAAAACTGAGGACATAAAAAACGGGACAGTAACGGGACAGAGGAAACCTACTGTCCCGTTTTCACGGGCGGCAAAAACGCATCAGGACTACTGGAAAGAGCGGGTTGTCCGGCGCCCCTACGTTGATGCGGACGGCAAGCGTTGTGTGCCGCCGGAGTTCTCGGTGCGGATGCGGTATCTTGGCCGTGACGTGTGGTTCAACTTGGAAACCGCCAACGCGGCGGCCGCGGCGGTGAAGGCGCGGGACATTCATTTGTCATTGGTCGCCGCCGGCTGGGAGCCGACTCTGGAAAGATTCAAGCCGAGGCCGGAGGCCAAGGCGGAGGTTTGCACGGTCGGTGAGTTTCTGGCCGACATTGGGCGGCGGGCCCACCTCAAGTCGATGACCCTGCGCCGCTACGCGGTAAAGCTGCGCAAGATGGTCGCGGACGTGGCCAAGCTCGAGGATGGTCTGAAAAAGAAGGCCCGCCGCGCGAAATACGATTACGTCAACGGTGGCCGGGCGGCCTGGCTGGCAAAGGTGGACGGCCAGCCCCTGTCGATACTGACCCCGGAGGCGGTGACGGCCTGGCGGAACGGCTACGTCGCCAAGGCTGGTGCCGATCCGGTGGCGAGGAAGTCGGCGGAACGCTCGGCGGCATCGTATATGCGTTGCGTGAGGGCGTTGTTCTCGCCGGACGTGCTGAGCGTTCTGCAGGTGAAGCTGCCTGCGAATCCATTTGCGGGTGTGAAGCTCAAGGACCCCGGGCCGCAGCGGTATTACAGCGACATTTCGGCGGAGTGGTTGCTGGCTTGCGCGGAAAGCGAGCTGCGCCAAGGCGAACCGCAGGCGTTCCTCGGGCTGACGCTGGCGCTGTGGGGTGGCCTGCGGCGTAAGGAGGCGGACTTATTGACCTGGAAGCAGGTTGATTTGCGCGAGGGGAAAATCCACATCCGGCGGACGGAGTGGTTTGAGCCCAAGACGGAGGAGAGCGTGCGCGTGGTCGATCTGGCGCCGGCGGCGGTGGAAGTTCTCAAGGGCTTCAAAAATGGGGCACGCGGGGAGTTCGTCATGACCGGCGGGGAGCCGAATCCGACGGCGTCCTACGATTACTATCGATGCGACTGCACCTGGCGAAAGCTGGTGGCGTGGCTCAAGAAAAAGGGCGTAAAGCAGGCAAAGGCGGTGCACGGGCTGCGGAAAGAGTCCGGGTCGCTGATCGCGTCGGACTACGGCATCGAGGCCGCGCGGCACCACCTTGGCCACCGGGATATTCGCACCACGTCGGCGCACTACGTCGCCAAGCGAAAGCGGGTCGAGGTTGGCCTGGCGCTCAGAGACGGAGAGCTAAAGGCGCTGAAAGGAGGAGCGGGACGATGAGCAACGAGGATTCTCCAGTTCGCCGCGTGGATGACTTCGACCGCCTTGTCTCGCCCATCTACATTCAGGCATCAGGAACGGGTGCGGCTGCGGGCAAAGCTCGGGCTAGGCTGGAGGATATGCGGGCGCGGCTTGATCGGCTCATTGACTCGTTGGACCGTCCATCGGCGGGCAAGCTGGCGGACTGGGCTCAAATCCGTCTGATGATGATAAAGGCTGGCGAATCGACCAGCGGTGACGCGGCGGCTGATGCGCGAATCCGTGAGCTTGGACCGCTTGGGACGGACACGCTGAAAGCGTGGATCGACGAGGGCCGGGCGCTAATTAGGCAAGCCTGCAAGGACGGCAAGAATCGTGAGGCGGTGCCGTGGGCGGCCGCAAAAAAGGCAGGCTTAGCCGGGTTCAAACGAAAGCTCCCGAAGAGAAAACAAAGCGCCATCACGCTGATGCAGGTGGCAGAAAAAAAAGCCGCAAATGGACTCACGCACCCGAATAATTGGCCTGAATACGATGAGGCAATTGAGGAGCTGAAAGACGTAAATCGCGCCATGCTGACGGCCGCGCTCAAGGAATACACGGACTACGCGGAGCGGCACTGGCTGGCCAGCAAGGGGGAAAAACGCGGCAAAGTCCCCCCCTCGGGAATAGGCTTGTGAGTTCTCACTTGTCGGCAAAAGCGTGCATGTATCGTGGCCGTGAATACGTCCACGAGCCAAACGAAGTCCGCGACCGCCGAAGCAGGCGGTGCGCGTAGATTCAGCAAACCCCGTCAGCTTGCCGAGCGCGTCGGCATTTCCAAACGGACTTTGTTCCGTTGGGCCGACGCAGGGCACATCACCCGGCGCAAGATCAACGAGCGTGTCGTTCTCTTCGACGATGCCGAGGTGATCAGCTTCATCGAGTCGGCAGCCGTCCGAACAGGAACGAAGTCCGCCGCATGAAGACCGCCGAGCAACAGGCCAAGCGGGAGCGGCTGGCCGCCGAAATCAGGGACGGAGAGGCGAAGCTGGCGCGGCTGCGCCAGGCCCTCGAAGTCCGCAAACGCAACCTTGCCCGCCTCGACGCTGAACTCGCCCTGCGGGGCGAGGAAGCGCGCGGCCCTCGCGACCATGGCTGATGCATCCAAGGGCTATATCATGATGACGCTCGGCGCACTTCGGGCAACAGACGAGACCCTTGAGGCGAGACTGGCCGCCGGCGCTATGGCTGACGGTGTGTTGCACCTCCTCGAAAGCACCGGGCGGGTGCAACGGCGCTGGAGTCATAAGAAAGGGTGTTATGGCGCTGCCATACTGGGCGGACACACTGAGGCCGACATTATGGAGTGGGCGCGAGAATACCTCGGATTTGCCGGGGGCGGACTCGATTACTTTTGTCTCGAAAGCGCGGAATATCGAAGAGTGTTATCTGGCCTTGTGAGGGAAGACGAAGCGTTGCCATTCGTGCGCCTGCCCGCCTCGCTACTGATGGAGCTGCGCGACGGTGAACTCAGCCCGAGGGATTTCCGTGCGCACGTGTCGCTGTTGAGCATCGTTGGTGCGGCGGAGTATCGACGCGTAACATGGCAGACGATTGCGACTCGGAGCGGGGGCTATTTGCGCGACCCGTCGAAAGGGGACAGGGCGCTTTCTCGTTGGCAGGTTGATGCAGCGCTGGAAGTGCTACGAGGGCGGGGGCTATGGGTAGTGGCCAACTACCGTAGGAAAGGGCATCGCGGCGGCGGTGAACGCTGGTTTTCGAACCGGCTGCCGGTGGCCGATCTTGTGAAGGCGGTGTCGGCGACGAAGGCGCGGGCAAGTGCCCGTGTGGAAGCGGCCAAGGTAGCCGAGCGCGCCGCATGGGATGGCTTGAGACCCACCCCGCAACCACCCCGCAAGTCCCCCGCAACCTCTCCGCAAGGTGGCCCGCAACTGCCCCCGCAACCCTCCCCGCAAGATAAAGAGTAACCTTTGTAGGAAGAACCTTTTTTATGAATAACCCTGATAAGACGTTTGCCCCCGCGGGGGCAGGATGTGGTTTTGAAAACCTCCCTGCTTTGCGTGGCCTCCAGCGCCTGGCCGACCTGCGGCCGGTGGTGCTGATCGACACCCGCGAGCAGGACCCGCTCGCTTTCAAGCGCCTGAGTGATTACCTCGCCGCCACCTTCACCCCTGTCGTGCCACTCCCACCGCCAACTGCCATGGCCGGAGGCCCACAACCGCATTTATGAAATCACCCCGACGCAAACGGCTTCCTGGGCAACTTGCTGCCATCAATACAAATAGGGCATACGTCTTCGCGGACAACGCATTGAGGGCTTGGGCCTTAAAAGCCGAAGGCAAAACCACCTCTGAGATAGCCGATGCCCTTGGAGTCAGTGTGGTTTCGGCAAATAAGTATCTCAGGTGCGGCATGGAAGCCGCCCGCGACCATTACACGTCGGCGGCGATGGATCACATCCAGATCATCCTCAGCCAACTCGAAAGCATTATCAGCAAGTGGCGGAAGCTGGCTGACTGCCCCGCTGCCGAGGGCGCCGACCGTGCCGCGGCAATCGTGCTACGAGCGTTGGAGCAAAAGGCCAAACTCCTCGGCTTGGAGGGTAAGGCTGGAGGCCTCGTGATGGACGGCGGAGAGCAAGTGATGGACTTGACCGAGGCGCTCAAGTCGCAGGCTACGCGGGAGGCGTTGCGGCGGATGCTGGACGAGGCGGATCGGGCGGCGGCGACGGAGCGGATGTGAGTTGGTTCCGCGCTCGCGGTCGTTCTTGCGCTGCTCGTCAACGGAGTCGAGGACGGCGCGGGTGGCGCGGTCGGGGCCGGCGGGGTTGGCGAGGTTGGGATTGCCGACGGTGCGCTCGCCGTCGGCCTCGGGGTCGAGGGGTTGGGATAGGAGCGGGCGAGCTGCGCCGCCGGGGCTTACGGGACTTTGGGGAGGGGTAGGCCTTTGGCCTTGTCCGCCGCCAGTTTCGCCAGTGCCCGACGGTCCATCTCCAGCGCCGCTTCCATAGCGGGCGAGAGCTTGGGTGACTGAGGTTTCGAGTTCATGGAGTTCACGGTATTGGATACGGTTGAGGGCTTCATTCGTCAACGGGGTGCTGGTGCCTTTTTCTGCGTCGATCAGGGAAATGGCAACCTCGGGGTGCTCGGCGAGTAAGCGAGCGATGTTTTGCTGAGATTCCCAGTGAAGTTTAACCATCTGGTCCTTGGGGATGAAGCGGCCGATTTTGCTGGCGCGGTTGACCATCCACGCAACGGCGTCGCCAGCGGGTTTGAAGACGTAGCGCACTTGGACCATAGCGCCGGCCTTGATGAGTTTCTTGATGCGGTTTCGGTGGTTGAAGAACTCACCGCTGAATGTGCCGTCGATAATGTGGGTGACTGCTGGTTCTTCCACGAGTTTCTGAACCGTGGTGGATTTGCCAGAGGCGGGACCGCCCGCCATGAAGACAAACACGTCGCCGGGTTTGGCGGAGGCGATGGCGAGGTCCGTGCGCTTGCGCCAGACTTGGCCGGCGATGCGGCCTGTGCTCGGAGTGTGGTCGCGCGCGCCGTCCTTGCTGGTGGCGTAGGGCGCGTAAAGCGAGCGGGCAACATCGGTGTCGATGACCTTGCCGCCGTGGGCGAGCGGGAGCCGGTCGTAGGCGCGGAGGGTGGCAGGCCAGTCGGCGGAGGCCTGTTGCTCAAACTCGCGGTCGGCCTCGGCTATGGCCTGCGGGTCGAGCCGCGATGAAAGGAGGGGCATGGGCCCGTTTTCGCGCAGGCTGTCGAGTGTCTCGCCCTTGCGCAGGCGGGCTTTGAGGCGTGCGCGGGTCAGTCCGATGGCGGACTGGTAGAGGGACTGGGCGCGCTGGGCGGTGAATCCGTAGGCCTCGCCGATCTGGGCGAAGGTCTGGCCTCGGTCGAGGTGGCGGCGGATAATGTCGCGCGGACGGTCGGGGAGCTCCTTCATCAGCTCGCCAAACAGGCGGGCGGTATCGGCGCGGTCGGCGGCTTCGGCTGGGTTGGTTGCATCGAGGTCGGGCGTGAGGTCGAGACGGGTGTTGTCGGCGTCGGCGTTGAGCGGGGTGTCGAGGCTGCCGCCGGCGCGGCGGTAGCGCACCTGGGCCTTTTGCACGAGGTCCACGAGGTGGTTGCGGATGGCGGTCGCGACGTAGGGGCGGAAGGGCCGGGTGCGGTCTCAATCCTCACTGGCGCGGGCGACGTAGATTTCGCCGATGGCTCCGATCTCTTCGCTGATTGCACTGCGGTCCTCGCTGTCGAGGCCGGGCGCGGCAAGGGCGGCTTGGAGTTCGGCGAGGAGTGCTTCGTGTTCTGGGCTGATTTTGATTCCGGCGATTTCCATACTTCGATTAACCGCGGTGATTAGTAGTAGCTCGTTCGCGGAGACCGGCGATCAGCCAGATGAGCCATACGCCTTGCGAGGGTAGGCAGGCGAGCCATGCTACGAGTGCGGGCCAGCCCCAAGCGGATTGGGCACCCGTAGCACCGAGCCACGCCCACACACCGGGCACGATGCTCGACACGAAGGTGGCGGCTCCGGCTCCCAGAAAACTCCACCCTCGCCCGTGAACCAGGCCGGACCAGACCGCGCTGAAGGTGATGAGCGAAGATAACGTGAAGAGGAGAGCGGCAATGATAGCGGAACAGCCTTTGGTTTGATCTTTCATAGTGATGAGGCGCATGCGTTAGCCCTCGTCGGGTCCGCTCAAAAAACAGTGATTTGGGTCTGGCTCGGGTTGGTGATAGCAACACAGCGGTTTCGTCGATGTGAACTGGTTGGGTTTCGACGCGAGGCTGAGCGAGGCTCGATGGTCGCGCTCGCGCTGTTGAAAGAGCCCCGAAAGGCGAGCTCGGTTGTGGCGGACCACGTTCTCGTAATATTGCCGGTAGGCAGAGGTCAGGCGCGGGTGGCGGGCGACGGCGTTTGCATCGGTCTGATAAAGGACTTGAATGGGGTCGAAATTGAAGAGCGGGGCGAAGTGTCGCGGCATAGCGCGAAAGGTCGCGACATCGACCGTGCCCATGGCAGGGAGGGGCTCCGGGGCTCGCTCACCGTTCGGGCCAAAGAGCACCGAGAGCAGGCGGCGGGTGCTGCGCGACTGGCTGCTAGTGGCGAGTGCCGTCCACATGGGCTCAAAGTCGGGATCGTAGAGGGCAAGCCCTGCAAATTGGCGTTCCTCGGCCTTCCAGAGGAGGACCTCAAGCGCATCGACCGGTAGGCCGAGTCGACTGAGAGCGCAGGCGAACTGGTAATGGTCGCAGAAGCAACCACCCCACGCGATCATCATAGCCGTTACTTGGGCGGCGGTGGCGTGATCTCCTTCGGCCCCGAGGATGACCGCAGCAAAATTATTCCGACGGCTTGGTGGATACTCATTGGGATTCTCGAGTCCTACCATGAGGCGACGCCATTGCTGGGCGAGGATGGAGGCGGCGTAGCGCCAGTCGCCCACCGCGCAGTGCAGCCGGGCGAGAAGGTCGGTGGTCTGCCACGCGTCTGCGGGCATCAAATCGGCGAAGTCGACGGAGAGCAGCCGGGCATGGGCCTGGGCGTAGAGGCCGAGCACAAACTCCGCGCTGGCGGCGGCCACTTCGCGTTGCGCAGGGGAGGCACCCGTGGGAGGCTGCAAAGGCCGATCGAGGCTCGGTTTCAACGGGATCAAGACGCGAGGGTCGTCGGCGTAGGGGCGGTGAAACCAAACAGCGGCGGTGGCGGGTGATTCGCAAATGGCCGACTCGTCGGAGCGGTCCGGCGAGTCGGCGGCGGGGGCGACTTCGGGTTGCGGCGCGCCGGGTTCGGGCGCGCTGGCTGGGGCGGATGGATGAGGAGATGAAGTATTCACAGCCTTCCCGACGCACGAGGCCGCGGTGCGTCAACGGGGGTGGGCATCCACTATTTGCGTCACTCACGGCACTGCGATGAGGGCGCCGAGCGCGAAGCGGCGGCGGACCTCGCGCTCGACGGCGTAGGCTCGGTCGGCGACCGGCGATGACGCGGTGAGCAGGCGCGGTTCGGGCGGGTTTGGATCTTCCGAGTCTCTGCCTGCTTGGCCACCGGCAAGGGCGGCGGGGTCCGGCGCAGAGGCGTAGCGGATGCGCTCGGGCAAGGCGTGAGCGAGCATCTCGATGGCCCCGCCGCCGGCGTTGGACGTGTCGATGAGGCAGACCTTGACGGAGGGAAGTTCCGCGAGGAGGCGCGCGACGTTTTGCTGGGATTCCCAGTGGAGCCGCGCCATGGCATCGGGCGGGAGTTCGCGTCCGATGCGGGCGGCGCGTTTCACCATCCACGGCATGGCTTCGAAAACCGGCCGGAAGACGTAGTGGAACTCGACCTGGAGGCCGCGCTTGAGGGCTTTGAGCAGGCGATTTCGGTGGTGGTAAAACTCTCCGCCGAAAATGCCGTCCACCACCACGGCGACCTCGGGATCGCGGGCGTGGAGTTGGGCGCGGGTGCTCTTGCCGGAGGCCGGGCCGCCGGCGAACCAGACAAACCGCTGCCCGGGGCGGGCAGCATCCATCGCCGCATCGAGTCTTTTACGATAGACTGCGGCGGCGACCCGCCCGGTGACCGGGCTAAGCCGGCGCGCGCCTTCCGGGGATGCGGCGTAAGGCGGATAGAGGGAGCGGGCGATGTCGATCTCGATGACCTTGCCCCCGTGCGCAAGCGGGAGCCGGTCGTAGGCGGCGAGCGTGGCGGGCCAGTCGGCCTCGACCTGACGGCGAAAGGCGGCTTCGTGGGGATCGGGCAGGCGCGGAGAATCGGACTGGGCTTCGCTCATGTGCGATCCACTTTACGGCGGGCGCGGGCCTTGGTCTCGGCGACGAGTTTGGCCAGGGCGGCGCGGCCGGCTGCGATGGGCGGTTCATCCCCATAAGCCAGGACGGCAATGGCCTTCTCAGCCTTGGCGAGAGCGGTGGTGGGAATCTTGGCGTAAGCGCTGTCGAGCAGGTTGTCGTAGCCGTCGGCCATCTTGGCGACGCGGACGCGCCAGTCGGCGGCGGCGAGGGTGGCGTAGTAGGCCTCCTCACGGTCGTCGTGCGGCAGGCGGCTGTCCTTGGTCAGCGCGGCGACGAGGTTGGCGGCGTCGGAGCCAAAGGCCTTGGCGATGTCGTCGTAGTCGGTCGTGGTGTCTTCGATGGTGTCGTGAAGCAGGGCGGCGATGAGGGCGGCCTCGTCTTCGACGCCCCAACTGGCGGCCAGGGCGGCGACGCGCATGGGGTGGGCGTGGTAGGGCGTCTCATCGTCTTTGCGCATCTGGCCCAGGTGGGCGCTGGCGGAAAACGAAATGGCTTCGAGGATTTTGTGGGTGATTTTCATAGCGCGATTTGAGTTCAGTTGAAAGCGAGGGGGAGGCTGAGTTGCCCGGCGGCAGACGGTGTGGCGTAGCGTGAAACTGAATTGGCCAGATCGCCGAGGGTAAGGAGCGCACTGGTGGGTTTGGGCGCGGCAAGGATCGGCAGGGCGATTTCCCGAAACGTGTTGGCGGTGGCTGTGCGGCGGTGGGGCTCGCAGTGCCGAACGATGGCGGAGAGGGCGGCGTTGAGGGTGAGAAACTCCTCCTCCAGCCACGGCACCCGGCAACGGCAGGCGCAAAGGCGGGGACGACCGTGGGCGCGATAGGAAACACGAAGGGGATCGAGCAGGACGATTTCCATCCAGAGCGCGTCCATCTGCCGGTAGGTCAGACCCCGCAGGGAAAGGCCGGTGCGAACGGCCCGCGAGTAGGCCCGCAGGGCGGGATCGACCGACGCGGTGCCGGCCGGGCGGTGTGCGTTGCGCAGCGTGTAGAGCGTTTCGCCGACGGCGCAGAGTTCCAATGACTCGCGGCGCAGATAGGCGGGGCGGGCGACGGGGGCGAGTTGGTCGCTCTCGACGATGACGGTGAGGGCGGCGTTCCGGCCGAGCGCGGCGAGGGGAAAATCGGCGGGGAGCACGAGGCGACCGTTCTCAAGTTTGGCCGAAAAGTGCAAAAGCGATGGGGGATCGATCGGGCGGGAGCCGGGCAGTGGATCACCAAGGGGCACAGCGGGCGCGGGCGGGTTGGCAAAGGCGGGAGAGGAAGCGTTCACAAGGGGGAAGACGAATCGGGCGGGCGAGAGTCAACGGGGGGGATTGGCGATTATTTCCGGGGCCATCTGGCGGGCGAAGTCCCACGCGGAGAAAATCGGACGCTGGTCCGGACCGCACGGGACGGCGATCCAAGGGTCTTCACCGAAATCGACGTAAGCCTCGTAGAGTTGGTCGGCGGTCATGCCGGGCTTGTAGGCCTCGTGCAGGCTGCGGATGACGACGCGGGCGCACGCGGCAACGGCTTCGTCGAGCGTGGGGTAAACGCCGAGGGTGTAGCGTTCGTCGGAGTCGCCATGGTGGAAGTTGTCGTCCACCTTGACGACGTAGCCTCCGGGTGGAGTTGCCGGGGGCGGTGAGGCGGGACCATCCACAGGCTGGGAGGTGGCGGGAGGATTGAGCGGATGTTCCATACGAGGGGATACGGTCGCGCCCTCCATTCATCAACGGACCGACGCTCACTTTTTTGAAATAATCAGGCCAACGCGTCGCCCTGCCGGGCAGGCGTGAGGTTTAACTCGCTGGTCTGCTCACGGGACGGCGATGCTCTGGCAGCCTCACTTTTACGAGTAGCGCGGAGCGTGACTTCGAGAGCGCGCAGTCGGCGACGCTCCACGGGCAGAATTTCCGCCAACAGTTCTCCCAGTCCCTCCGCCGTAAGCCCGGCCCTCCGCATGATCTCATCGGCCGAAACGCCGACCGCGACCAAGTAGGCGACCCGCTTGCTGAGCAAAATCCGAGCATCGCCATCCAAAACACAACTCACAATCGCGGAGCCGCTCAGCCTGAGAACCGCGACGCCCATAATTACATCTTCGGGCGTGACGCCGTTTTCTCGAATCGCGGTTTCGAGTAGGTGCAGCCGTTCCATCGGGTCCATCTCACGGTAGGCCGTGGTCGGCTCGCTTACTTGCTCGTCGCAACCTTGTGGAGGTTTAGTCACCAGTATTTTTTTACGGCATGATGTGCCGTTATGTCAAAGCACCGATTAC
This sequence comes from Verrucomicrobiota bacterium, assembly GCA_030601755.1. Classification (GTDB taxonomy): domain Bacteria; phylum Verrucomicrobiota; class Verrucomicrobiia; order Opitutales; family Opitutaceae; genus JAUWBF01. The sequence goes on from JAUWBF010000014.1 coordinate 10,861, forward strand.
GGCATAATGGGGCGTGTCACATTCGCCCGCTATTGCCCGCCAGCTCAAAGCCTTCGGGGCGAACTTGCGTCGTGAGCGGACCGCACGGGACGTGACCCAGGAAAAGCTCGCGGAGCTGGCCGATCTCAACATCCGCACGCTCCAGAAGATCGAGGCCGGGCAGACCAACATCCTCCTCACCACGGCCATACGGCTGCAACGCGCGGTAGGGTGCGAGTGGCACGCGTTGGTTCCGTGATCGACAAGCGTAGCACCACCTACTCCCAAGTTTTGGTTTTGAAGTTCAGGCTTCCCGCATTCTCCGACACGGCGCGCTTGATCTGATCGGATGCACCGCCCGGATACTCGGCGTTGATTTCGACCGTGACTTTCAGTGTGGCGTTCGGATCGGACGCGAGCACCGCGATGATCTCCTCGGCGATCTGCACCATGCGCATTTTGGCGGTCGAGGCGTTGACCTCGGCCGAACCGTAAAAGGATTTGGCCTTGGGCTGGGGCGTCGCACCGGCACCGGAGGTCGCCGGTGCGGTGCCTCCCGTTGGCAGGGCCAGGGGCGTGCCAGGCGTTGCCGCCGTGGTCGCCGAGGGTGCGGGGGCCACCGTCGCCGAGGCTGCGGCTTTCGCGGCGAGGGCAGCCTCGTGGGCCTTGGCGACCTCGGGCTCAATTAAGAGAAGGGTGTCGTCGAGCTGGACGTTGGCGTCGCCAAATTTGAAGCCCTCGAAGCCGTCAGCGGTCTGGCCGTAGGCGGTGGCGAAGAAATCTTTCGACGCCGCGCCTTTGACGATGGCTTGGGCGAGCACCTCGCGGTTTTTCAGGCGCGGCAAGTAGAGGTAACGCTGGGTGTCTTCCCAGAAGACCATGGCACCGACCGCCGGCTTTTCCGGCTTCCAATACAGCTCGCGCAGTTTGTTGCGAAGGTGAACCGGTGACCAAGTCGTGATGATGAGTTCGTTCTCACTCGCGACGCGTTCGATCTCGGAGCCATAGGCGTTGCCGGCCGGATTGAGCGGAAAGGCCTCGACCGTGATTTGTTTGTCGGTCGGCTGGGACATGACCGGGCAAAGAAGCCACTTGTAGCACTCGCGGGCGACGCGAGGCAGCACCTCCTCGGCGGTCACCTGCTCCTTCTTGGCCTGCTGTTCTTGCAGGCGGTCGATGTTGAGGCGGCCGTCCTTCACATCGTCCGTGATTGAGGCCCATGCGAGTGCGGTGCGGATGCTGTCGCGCAGCCGGGCTAGCGAGCCTTGATCCGGCGCGACGAAAATGAGCCGGTTGCCACGGTAGCGGGGCTTAGTCCCGTTGTTGCGGATAAACTCGGTGACCTCATCGGCAGCGAGTCGTGGTTCACTCTTCAGGTAATACTTTTCGGGTGGGAGGAAACAGAGACGGAGCGCGCCGTCGTCGGGCACGTCGGCGTGCGGGGTGAAGACGTGGACGCCGTCGAAACCACCACCGGCACCGGCGAGCTTGCGCAGGACTTCGGCGAGTTTGCCGCGCACTTCGTTTTGCTCGTTGAAGCGCGATTTCCGGTCCTCCATCTCGCGCCGGAGGTTGGCGCGGGTATCGAACCAGAAGCGGGTCGCATCCTGGGCTTTGTCACCGGATGAGTTGAGGTAGTGGAGGCGGTCGGCGAGACGACCAAGCGCGTCCACGTAGGTTGAGGCGGTTTGCCCCGGCTGGAAGCAACCCAAGAGCACGCGCGCACGGTCAAGGCCACGGATGCCCGGCTTGGCTCCGGCAGCGGCCGGAGCACTGCCTAGGAATAGGGTGCGGGCAACACGTCGGGCGGCGTTGAGGGAACCGAAACGGGGTTCTTTGTTTTCGAGTTCGGTGGTCTCGGCGCGGTCGCCGTCGATGTCCTTGTCGAGCACGGCGTCCCATCCGGCGGCGAGGTAATAAGTGAGTTCGTTGCGGGTGCTGCCGTCGTAAAGCGGCAGGCTGCCGGGCAGGATCATCAGGTCGGCGTTGTTGTCCTTCCACAGCCGGTAGATGACCTTGGCCATGAGCTTGAGCACGCCACGGGTGCGCTGAAAGCCCTGGATGGTCGTCCAGTCCTCGTAGAGACGGTCGAAGAGTTCGGGGTGGATCGGGTAGGCTTGCACGAGACGGTCGTAGTAGCGGGCCTCCTGGGTTTCGCCGGGCAGCTTGGCGCCCTCGGCGATGTAGGCTTGGGCGAAGGCGCGGCACACGGCCTCGCGCGTGGCAACATCGGAGACGGGCTCGAAGAGACGGCGGCGCACGATCTCGAAGGCCTCCTCGGTGGCGACCGGCTTCCAGAGCGCCTGCACGCGGCCAAAGGTCTTTTCCAACGCGGCGAGCGCGGCCTGGCCCTTGGAGCTGCCAGCCTCGACCTCGGACTCGGGCAGCGAGGCGAGCAGGAGCGCGTTGGGCACCAACTTCGCGGCCTCGGTGAGGGCTTGGACAAACGACAAGTTGCTGTCGTAGGTGCCGCCACTGAGGGCCTGACTGTCGGGGAATTGGCGAATGTAGGCCACCAACTCGTCGATGAGCACCACGCAAGGCGCATGACGCTCCAGCAGAGTCTTGAGCACGTCTTTGCCGGGTGAGGTGCCGTTGGCGTCGGCATCCTTCACCAAGGCGAAGCCGGTTTCCCCGCCGAGCTGCCACGCAAGTTCACCCCAGAGCGTGTTGATCGTCTGGCTGCCCTGCTTCCACGGCTGACCGGGGGCGAGGTTGGTGCCGTCGAGGACGGCGATGCGCGACTTGGGCACATCCATGAGTCCGGCCTGATCGAGCAGCGCCGGAACACCGACGAGGTCCTTGATCGGGCACGACCGGGTGGCGAGGTGGTAAACCGCCAGCATGGTGTGCGTCTTGCCACCGCCGAAAGCGGTCTGAAGCTGGATGACCGGATCGCCACCCTGCCCGTTGAGCCGCTTGGCGACGGAAGTGAGGAGCAAGCGCATGCCCTCCGTGATGAAGGTGCGCTGGAAGAAGGACGCAGCGTCCTGATACTCCTTGGTCGCCTTGCCCGTGCGGACGGCGGTGATGTCGGCCGCAAACTCGGATTGCTGGAACGTGCCTTCGAGCACGTCGGGATGGGGATGGGCTACTTCGCGCCAAGATTTCATGGTAAAATTAAAGTTAAGGATGCTTTGCCAGCCAAGTGCGTCCGGCGTCGGTGATCCGGTATTTTTGCAGACGGCTGCTTGGCTTCTCCGGCAGCGTCATTTCGACAAGCGCTTGGGCAAGGGCCGGACGCAGGTAGTTTTTGCGGAAGGTCGGACGATGCTTAATCCCCAGTTTTTGCTGAATGATTGCCGGAGGCAGGGCCGCATCCGATAGCACTCGCAAAATGCGCGTGAGTGGGTCGCCGACTGGGTCGCCGACTGGGTCGCCGACTGGATTTCGACCGTGCCCAGACTTGGTCGCGGCAATCGCCGAAGCCGTCTGAGCGGCTTCTGATTCCGGGGCCGGGCGGAGCGGCAGTCTGACCAATAAAACAGTGCGGTCTTCGTCGGTCTCGAACCGAGCCGCTGGCGAGCCGTTGTCGGCCATGGCCTTTTGGATGGTGGGGATGCCGGTGTTTCGCCCCTCGCTCAGTTCGAGTTCTTTTAGGAATTCGCCGATGCGGCGGTTCCGATAGCGGCGCCCCACCGGACGACCGGCGCGCAGCTCATCCATCGGGATCGAGCGGTCAGGGCCGGGGAAACTTTGGACGAGGATTTCATCGGGCATGACGCGCACCTCGATGGGCTCCCGCTCCTCGTAGCTGCGATGATAGACCGCATTGACCAAGACCTCCTCAAACGCGGCGTAGGGCAGATTCCAATATCGCTCGGCCTCCGCCTGGTCAGGGCGCTTGCGGATATACTCCACCAGCAAGTTGTTTTTGAAGTAGGCCAGCGCGTCCCGGAGCATCACGTCCAGCGGCCCGGTGAACGTGCGCTCGATGATGTCGCCGCCGCCCGCGCCCTTGGGGAATTGAACAATGTCGATTTGCGTGCAGGGAAACCACGTCGCCGGTTGCGGGGTGAAAAACATCAACCCGACGTTGAGGGGAAACGGGGCCTCGGGTGGTCCTCCAAGCAGACGCATGTCCTGCGCGACCTCGGCCACGGGCCGACGGCCCGCCGTTTCCGCCAAGTCGCTCTTCACGCGGGAAAGTAAGCTCTGGATCAGACTGGGTTGCAGGACGCCGACGGAGGCCCGTTGGTTCACCCGGTCGTCGAAAGGCACCTTGTTGGCCAGCGCGATCAGCTCTTGCTCGTCCTGACCCTTCGCTTCGACGGAGTTGGCATGGCGGCGGATGTAGTAGGCCCACTCGGTGTTGTCCTTCGCCAGGCTGACCGGAGCCTTGTAGGGTCGCAGGTCGCCCCCCGGCACCCAGATGACGAGAATCAACTTGTCCTGCACGGTGGCGGGAACGGCGATGGGATGGTAAGCCGGGCGAATTTTGTGGGACAGCTCCAAGAGCTTTTTCTGAATCGCATCGACCTGCTCGGGCTCCAAGCCCTTCGGAGGCAGCACGGGCTTACCGTCCACCTCGGCCACGCCGATGACGAGGTATCCGCCGCCCCAGTTGTGAAAATCGTTCGCGAACGCGCAGATGCTCCGAACGATGGTTTCCGGGTTCCACCCCTCCTTAAATTCCAAGCGCTCCCACTCGACCACGCGGCCGGTGAAGAGGTCCTGGATGTTGATGGGGAGCGGCATGATCGAAAAACCTAGGGGGTCGCTACCGTCTGCGTCGAGGTTTCGGCGGTTGGGCCGACACTTCGAAGCACCTCCACCAGCTGATCCACGATGGTCATGGCGTCCTCGATAAACTGACCGTATTGGATCGCGACGAAGGGCCCGCCCGCCGCCCAATTTTGATACGCTTCCCAGTAAATCCACGCCGGCCACGTCGTGCTTTGCTTGGGGCTGTGAAACCGCTTGGCGAACTCATCGCGCAACCGGTCGCGGATCTCCACCGGGAGTTTGCCGCCGTCGGCAAAACCAAAGGCGAAGTCTTGGTAATTGCCTTTGTCGAACTCGAACCGGATTTGCACCGGGAGCGCGCCGGGCTGGGTGGGTTGAAATTCAAAGCCCGCGCCTTTCCAGCCATAGTCGTTGTTGGTCGTGCCCTTGAACTTGAGATTCCGCTTCGTGGCCTCTTCTTCCAGACGTGCTTGCAGGCGACCGATGAGGGTCCGGCGCAGTTCACTCTCGGTCTGCCGGAGTGCGAAGAAGGCTTCGAGTGCTTCACGGCTATCGGTCGCGGCTTTGATGAGATCGGCGTTCATGGGCGTTTGGGGACTTTGCTGGGTTAGCTCCTGCAACAGGTGCAGGTATTGGCTGAGCGATTCTCGCACCGTCGGGGCCGACACGGCTTCTTTGCGGCACTGCTTGATCCATTCGATGACGTGCACCGCGTAGGACCGGCACAGCAGATTGGATGGTCGCTCCCCCTCCGTCAGGTTTTCGGGGCTGCGCCCATCTAGGGTCAGGTAAATCAGCGAAGCCCCCGGGGCGTAGTTGAGATAACGGGTCACCCAGCGATTCTGCTCCCCGGCGTAGATTTTGTTTTCGATCAACAGCGCTGGTTGGACGCCGCAGTTCACCACGAGATCCAATCTGCCTCCGCTATCCTCGGTCACGGTGCCGATACCGACCTCGGCCGACACCTTCACCTTGCCTGGTGGCAACGGCGGCAGCCCCATCACCGATACGAAGCGCTGCAAAAACACATCGCCCTGACCGTGGCTGCCCTCGGGGTCGAGTAGGTCGCGGAGCAAGCTGGAGTGGGTGGAGACTTCCAGATGCCCAACGCCGAGGAGGTGAAACAGATTAAACCGCTCTCCCTGTGCGCCCCGCTTTAGCGGCTCGTAGATTCGGCCGATGCGCTGCGCGGCGGTGAGCAGGGCGCGAACATGCACCACGGTGTCCGCTTGGGTCATTGAAACAACTCCCCTTGGCCTTCGGGGACGGCGCCGGCGGCGGCCTCGATGGCGGTCCAGGAGGTGATTAGTTCGTTGTAGGCGCGGGCGTCTTCGGCCCAGCCTTGGCGTTCGCACAACGTGTAGAGGCGGTAGGAGAGCTGGCGCACGGCTTCGCTCTGCGCCTTCACTCCACCGAGGAGTTTGCCCGCCGCCGTTTCGCCGTCCTGCTTGAGGGCGCGGATGAGGTGGTGGAGCGTTTCCCAGACGGGGTTGCGAGTATCTTTGCGCGGGTCCCAATCGGCGGGGTAGTCAGCCCATTTGAGCAGGCTGACTTTGCCGCCGCCGCTGGCGACGACGCCGGCCTCGGCGAGGCCGCCGACGCTGATGGATTTGGAGCGGGCGAGCACATCGGCTTCTCCGTAAAGGCCTTCGTGCCATTCGTGCTGCTCGAACCACGCGAGGCACCACTGGGTGTCGGCATCGAAATCGTCCTCGGCGAGGAAGCGGTTGATGAGCTGCAAGGCGGTGCGGACGCTCATGGGCGTGCCGTCGGCCTCCAGCACGGCGGCGTATTTGGAGAAGACCGCCATGCCGGGGCCAATGATGGCTTGGGACAAGTCCACCGGCGCGACGGGCGAGCGGCCGTCGGCCGAGCCCTTGGTCATTTCGTCGAGCGCCTCGGGCAGGACGGCGTTTAGTTCGCGGATGAACTCGCGGCGAGAAACGGTCGGCGCGTCAGCGGGGCGTTTGCGGCAGACGAGGACAACACTGGAGGCGAGAGCGTTGGTGCCATTTCCGATAACGCGGCCTTCCTTTTCCGTGCGTATCGGCCATGTGCCGGTCAAAGCAAAGCCGGACGCATTAACCGCACTGAGAAATGTTTCCCAGCCCGTCGAGGAAGTCGCATTTTCACCATCCAGCTCACTCTGCTTGAACGCGTAGTAGATGGCGACAGGCGCTCCGGGATGCGAAAGATCGGCTAACCGCCGCATCGCATCAGTCATCCCATTCAAAAAGAACCGCTCGGCCTTCTCCTTGCTGCCATGTCGGTAAGGAGTCGCGACCAGCTCTTCCATCTTTGGAACGCTCATGGTTGAGAGAAGGCTCGGGAAGAACTCCCGCAGTGCCCGGCGAAGCCACAAATAGAAGAAGTCGGAGAGATCAGCGTATCCGATGTTGTCGTAATACGGCGGATCGGTGGAGATTAGCTTATTGGCTGAGATGGTCTGAGATTGCGCATCGGCTTGCGCGACTACGCCGGGAAAATTGCCGTAGCCCAGAGCCTCGAAGCCCTTAATCTGACGCTCAAACAGGTTATTGTAGCTACCGGACGAATCGCTGAAGACGTTTGCCTCGGCATAGTCCCAAGTCATCGGAAGTGCCTGCCGCGCGAAAACGGAACGCATCTGAGTGTTGGGATGGTTCCATCCGCAGATCGTGGCGGAGTGATTCGCTACCTGGCACACTAAGAACGCCAGATACACGCTGACGGCTTCGGCGTAGGCTTGGGGGCCGATGCCGCCGACTTCGAAGCCGCGGGAGTCATCAGATAAGCCGGCGGCAAGGGCGTCTTGGCGGATGCGCTCCCGCGCCTCGCCCACCAAATCGCTGAACGTCGTTAGCGCCACCAGTTGCCGCGGCGTGAAAAGGTCGCCGTAGGTGGTGAGGCCGTAGTTGAGTGTCCAAAAATTGCGCGGGTCGTCGGGCAGCGAGAGTTCCGGTTTCCACGTCGGCTGTGCCTTGGCGGCGACCGCCTCCATCACGTCGGACGGCGAAAGATACACGCGACCGCGTGTGCCCTCGGCGACCACGGCCATGAGCCGTGCGCCGATGCGCTTGGCGATGCCCTCGGCTTTGATGTAAGCGGGCTCGATGGCTGCGTCTGAGAGCACGCAACGGAAATTGGCCCCGCGAGCGAGCTTGGTGCCGGCCTTGGCCTCCGGCGGCGGCGTGCCGACCTTGACGGTGAAGCGGTAGCGGTCGCCCTCGACGACGGGCTGCACGTAGCTCTCTTTGCCCGCCTTGCTCGACAGGATGAAGGTCGAGGCGAGTGGCACGTCCACGTGGGAAAAGGCCGGGTTGGGGCTTTTGACGGTGCGCGCCCAGAGCCAGGCGATGACGGTGAGTTTTTGGCCGACGAGGGGTTTGAGGTCGGGTCGTTCGCGGGCCATCTCGGCGGTGATCTCGACCGGCGGGTAGAGGTGGCCGATGCGTTTCTCCGCCTCGGCGCGCATCCACGCGCCGTAGTGGCGAACGTCCTCGGCGAGGCCGGTGGCGCCGGGGTAAGAACCGGAGCCGCCGCCGATCTTGGCGCGGGTGGCGGGGTTGACCGGAGGCCGCCCGGCGAACTTGGGCGGGATCTCGATCATGGCCTTGTTGATGAGCACCGGCACGGGGTTGAGGTCGGAGGCGTAGGCCTCCAGCCCGAGCCGCTGCGCCTCCAGCGGGATAGCGCCACCGCCGGCGAAGGGATCGTGCAGGGCGGGGAGTTTTTCCGGGTTAAAAAGTTCGGCGGCCTGCGGGTGGTCCTTGTTGAGTTCGCAGACCTCGCGCCACGAGCGGCGAATCTCGGCGCGGGCGCGCTCCAGCACGGCCTCGTTGGTGGTGTTTTCCCACTGCACGAGGTCTTCGATGATTTTGAACAGCTCCTGCCGTTTTTTCGCGGCCTCCTGCTTGTTGACGCCGTATTTAAAGCCCTGCCCCTGCTGGTAGCCGGGGTCGTTGACGAGCTGGGCGAAGATGACGGCGCGGGCGGCGGCGAGCGGTCGCCGCGCCCACCAAAGATGAAGCGTGGACGGATGCCCGTGGCGGATGGATTTCTCCCGTGCGGAAGCGACGTTGATCGCATCGAGCGGCAACGCGACCTCGATGAGTTTGCGGGGGGATTTGATGGGATGGGCGGACATTTAGGCGGTAAGGCGGCGAAGAATGTAGCGGAAGGGTTTGTCGGCGATGAAGGCCTCAAAGTCGGCCACCGATGTTTGCAGCAGAGTCAGGCTGGAATTGATCCACTTTTCCCGCTCTACGCGTAGAGCTGAATAGTTTAGCCCGAGCTGGTCGCGGGTGGTGCGAACGAGATGCCTCTCTTGGCGCGAAAGATCGGTTCGCGCGTCGATCTCGCCGTTGGTGCTGAGGGTGAACCGATCGTTGCAGCCGGCCGGGCCAGGCTCAATGTGGAGCAGGCGATCGGCTTTCTTCTGCCCGCAATGCCGCGGCTCGTGGCAGCAGCCGTGGACGTAGTTGTCGTAAACGAAGGTGAGGTGCGGATGGGCGTGAGGACCGCCCTTGGGCTTTACGTGGTCGATCTGTCCAGCATCAGGCCCCAAGGGCGATTCGCAATAAGCGCAGAGGCCGCCTTGGTCGCTGTGCAGGGCACGTTTCACCGCCTGTTTGGTGGGATGAAACGTAGCCGAGCTGAAGTCTGCGGGTCCGGCGCTCGGATTGGCCCCGCGGTAGGCGGCCAGTTCAGGAGGTTCGGGATGGCGGCGGGTAAACTCGACCATGGCTCAGCCCTGTTTGCGGTTGCCCAAGAACTCCCAGAGGGTGAGGTCGGCCGCTGGGATTTCATAGCCAGCGGCGTCGATCTCGCCGCGAAGGCGTCGCGCATTGTCGGAATCCTTATGGCCTTGGCGAACGAGTTGCTCGTAGGCGCGCAGCTTGTCTTGAAAGGCTCTTTGCTCGTCCGTTTTGAGCGGGAGCGGGTCCACGCCCATGACGAAGGCGAGCGCATCTTTCGACTCGCGGGCGAAGGGGCTGTGCTCAGGAGGCCGAGCCTGCCATTTGCCATCAGCATCGCGACCGAGCACTCGGATGTTTTCGCTCTTTACCGTGGTCAGCACCTGCGGGCTGTGGGTGGTGACGATGAACTGGGTATGCGGGAAGGCGCGCATGAGATCGCCGAGCACGCGCTGTTGCCATGAGGGGTGGAGGTGAAGGTCCACCTCGTCGATAAGCATGATGGCGGGGGCGAGGGCAGGACCGTGCATCAGCCCGTCGTCCATACCTCCGGGGTGCCATTGTCGAACGTAGGCGAAGGCCGCTTCCAGCAGGGGGGAGTCTTCCTGATACCCCATTTCTAGATGGGGGTTGGCGATAGCCAGCCGCCGAGCGAAATCGAAGGCCAAGGCCAACATGCTCTGGTAGCCTTGGCTGAGTTGATCGATTTGCACTTCGTCGGGGCCGTTTTTGGCAGTGACGACGAATTTGTGTTTTTTGGTGAAGCGCGGATTGGTGTATTCACCGCCCAGCATGAGATTCACAGTATCGCGAATCTGGCGGAGGGTGTGGAATGGGTAATAATCGTCTGCATCCGCACCTTTATTGGCACGAAGTTCGGAGGCCTCCTCGGCATCAAACCATTTGAGCAGCTCCTTAAAGTCGGTGAAGGCGTCGAGAGAGCCCCACAGTGCGTAGGTGGGGTAGTCGTAGTTGAGGGATTTGGATTTTGAGGCTCGAAGCCGTTTGGGCACATCAACCTCGCCACGGCTAGTGCCGTAGTAGGCAAACACGGGCAGGTCCAGAGGTTCAGCTGTCTTAAAACGGTCCAAGATCGCGCTGAGCTTTTGCAGGTCGGATTGGCCGATTTTGACCGGAGGTGTCTTGCCCTTGCTGGAAGGCCGCCAGTGATCCCATTTCATACCGTCTCGGGCTTCGAGAATGACTTGGGCATAGTCGCTGGCGCTCCATTTGGTTGTGCCCTTGGAGTCTTGGTAGGACTCCAAACGGAAGTCGGCATCGCGGATGGCTGGACCAGAGAGGCGCTGGTTGGCCGAGGTGAGGCCGTGCAATACCTTGGTGAGGCCGACAGCGATACCGTCCAAAACGGAAGTTTTACCACCCGCGTTCTCGGCAACAAAAACGGTCAGGCGCGGATGCAGATCGACGGTCAGAGAGTCGAAGCACCGGAAGTTATTTAGAGTGACAGTTTTTAGGTGCATGGCTTGGCGCGGGCGAGAAGTTCGGTGAGGTCGTAGTTGATGGAAGAAACGCCCCAGTCGGGCTCCTTAGTGAAGGGTTTTGAGAGATAAAACGGGCCTTCGGTGGCGTCGTCGGGAGCGACGGTGACGATGGCCAACAGGAATTTATCGGCCTGATTCAGGGCGTAGAGGATTTCGTTGCGGGTGATGGTGACGGTGGTCGCACCTTTAACGCGGCCTTTGACCTCAATGTGGCGGGGCTCGGGCTGGCGGCCATCGGGACCGGCGGGCGGGTAGGACGTGAGGTCCCAGCCGCATTTCTGGGCGGAGACATCGTCCACGCGGCAACCGCGCGCCTCCTCGGCCTGGCGGACTGCTTTCATGGCGAGGTCTTCGATGCGCTTGCGAGCGGCGGCATCGGCGGCGAAGGCGGCTGCGACCGGGTCGGCTGCGGGTTCACCCCTGAGCTGGCGGAGCAGGCCGGCGGGGATGACGAGTGCGCCACCGAGGGCAACGGGCGTGCCGTTGACGACGTGGCGCATGGCTTGGAGTTCCTTGCGGCGATTCTCCAAACGGCCTTCGAGATCGGCGACGGTGCGGCGGGCGTTCTCCAGATTGAGGCGCACGTCTTTGCCTGCCTCTTGGTCCTCCCTGAGCTTGAGCCAACGGTCGGACCAGAAGGCGATTTCCTTGGAGAGGCGTTCGTGGACGGCGGCGAGCGTCTTGTCCACGTGGGAGATGCGGCGGCTCGCGACCTCGTCGTAGTGGGTGGGGACGAGGGAGGACGCGGCGAGACCGAGGGCGCGTTGCTCTTGGTCGGCGCATATCCACGGTGCGGTCAAGGTGCCTTGCAGCAAGGGCCGGTCGGCGGGCGCGAGCGGTTCGAGGTCGAGGTGGGGCGCCCATCCGGCAAATGTGGCGGAGCCGTCAGGCGCTACGCGCACGAACTGAAGGCGCTTTGATAGGACTTGCCCGTCTCCGGATGCGATTTCGTGCGTGAGCAAGAAGAGGAGGTGTGGCTCGGTGCCCTCGTCGGCCGGGTCCACGAGCAGTGCGCCTTGGCGGAGGAGGTTGCCGTGTTGTTCGAGAATCAAGTCGCTGATCGAGAGTAGCAGCGGGTGACCGGGGTGGATCAGCTGGGCGAAGGCCGCGCCGGGGCGGTCGAGCGGGCGCACGGCCTCCTTGGTAAAGCATACGCGCTCGTAGCGCTTGAGCACCGGGGCGAGGTCGCGACGGTTGCGGCCGGAGATGAGGCGGTCGCGCTCGCGGATGGTAGCGGGAACGTGGGTGATCTCGAAGCGCTCGGCCTCGCGCGGGTGAATGGAGCCACCGAGGGCGGCGAAGGCCTTCTGAAAAAACGAGCGGACGAAGAAGGGTTGGAGTCGGCGGGCCTCGGCTTTCTCCATCTCCTCTTTCACGGCGAAAAGGCGCTCGGCGCTCATGCTCTCTTGGGCGAGCGCGTTGCGATTGAGGAGAGAGCGCAGGTGCGACTGGTCGAGGGCGGAGTCCACTTTCTGGAGCAGGCGCGCGCGAATCTCGGGTTGGTCCCCGTAGCGAATGGCGCGGATGAGCAGGTCCTTGAGGCTCTCCTCCTCGAAGACTTCGCCGAGGATGTCGAAGACGCGTCCTTGGAGCGCGTCGGACTCGGTTTCGAGCTTTTGGAGCAGACGGTGGTAAACGTCGCCCTCGCGGGTCTCCTTGGCGACAAGGTTCCAGAGGTGGCAGACCTCCTGTTGACCGATACGGTGAATGCGGCCGAAACGCTGCTCCAACCGGTTGGGGTTCCACGGGAGATCGTAGTTCACCATCAGGTTGGCGTTTTGGAGGTTCACGCCTTCGCCGGCGGCATCGGTGGCGATGAGCACGCGGACCTGTGGATCGGAGCGGAAGAGCGACTGCACCTTGCGACGTTCGTCGCGATGGGTGCCGCCGTGGATGGTGACGATGGCTTCGGGGGTGCCAAGCACGCCGGCGATCTTGGCCTGAAGGTAGTTCAGGGTGTCGCGGTGCTCGGAGAAGATGATGAGCTTGCGCAGACGCTTGGTCTGCGGGTCGTGCATGCGGTCGTCGTGCTGGAGGATTTTGGAAAGCTCCTCCCACTTGCGGTCCACACCGGAGGCGACGACGGCGGCTGCCTGTGATTGGAGGCCTTCGAGGATGTGGATTTCCGCCTCCAACTCGGAGATGGTGCGGGCGGCGGTGGCCTGATCGACCAGCGTTTCTTCCATGTTCTCCTGCTCCTCGGCGGTTTGATCATCGTCGTCCTCGGGTGGAATGAGGGACGGCGGCAATTCGCCGAGTGCCTGCTGGCCGCGCGCGTTGACCTTTTCCTCACGGAGGCGGCGTTCGAGGCGTTCGCGGCGGCGTTTGAGCGACTGGAAAATGGCCTCGGGGGAGGAGGCGAGACGGCGCTGGAGCGCGGTGAGCGCGAAGCCGACGGAGCCCTTGCGCGCGCCATCGAGGGCGTCGGCCTTGCCCATCTCCGTCTCCACGTAGTGGGTGACGGCGTGATATAGGGCGGCTTCGAGGTCGGAGAGCTTGTAGTTGACGGTGTAGGCCCTGCGCTCGGGGAAAAGAGGGGTGTTGTCGAACTTGACCAGCTCCTCTTTCACCATGCGGCGCATGAGGTCGGAAGCGTCGATCTTGTGGGACGCGTCCTTATCGCGATTGCGGCCGTAAAAGCGGTCGGAATCGAGCAGGGCAAGGAAGAGCTGGAAGTCCTCGGTTTTGCCGTTGTGCGGCGTGGCCGTCATGAGAAGCAGGTGACGGGTGCGAGCACCGATGCGCTCGGCGAGTCGGTAACGACTGGTTTTCTCCAGCTTGTTGCCGAAGAAATGGGCCGAGAGTTTGTGCGCCTCGTCGAAGACGACGAGATCCCAACCGGCTTCGAGAAGCTTGGACTGGGTCGGGCCGGGGCGGCGGTTGCCGGCATCGTCGGATTCCTCGTCACGGGCGATCTGGTCAAGACGGACGACGAGCTGAGCGTGTTCCTCGAAGGGATTGCCGCTGGGGGATGCCGCGTCGAGATCGGACGAATAGACACGAAATTCGAGGCCGAACTTCTCGTAGAGTTCATCGCGCCACTGTTCGACCAGACTGCCGGGCGAAATGATCAGGATGCGCCGCGCGTCGGCCCGCATGATGAGTTCGCGGATGTAGAGGCCCGCCATGATCGTCTTGCCCGCGCCGGGGTCGTCGGCGAGGACGAAGCGGAGCGGCTGACGCGGGAGCATAGATTCATAAACCGCCGTGATCTGGTGCGGGAGCGGGTCCACGTTGGACGTGTGGACCGCCATCATCGGGTCGAAGAGGAACGCGAGGTCGATACGTTTGGCCTCGGCGGTGAGCTTGAAGGCCTCGCCGTCACCCTCGAAGGACCACGGACGTTCCACGGTGGCGACTGACAGCGTGCCGATGTCGGCGGCGGTGACGAGACGCTCGCGGATGGTGCCGGAGGGGAGCTTGTAGATGACCTGAACCGCGCCTTCGCCGATGGGGACGGCGGCCATGACGGACACGATCACGCTGGGTTCTAAACCAACGAGTGAAAGGCCGGGTTTTAGGTCGGAGAGCAGCATGGACACAATGTTGTGTAACTATGTCGGAGAAGGGGCGCTGGTGGCTAGCATCTAAATTTACAAATATCAGAAGATTATCGTGATTGGGCGATAGCTTAGCAGATGGGGTGGGACATTGGTGGGGACAGGGTGCGGCTATATCGGGAAAAGTTTAGAACTGGAAAACAGATTGTTTACGAAGACAGGGTGGGGCGTATTCAGTGGATGCTGGGGTGTGCTCAGGCCTGCGACATGGAAAAAACAGCGGAACAATTTGAATTGGGCTTGGGCGGTGACGGCCCGGTGCCTGCACCGCCCCCCCCGCCGTCTCAGATGGAGCTGTTTAACGCGCACATGGAACTGGCCCGGACGATCGCTCGGAGTTTCAAAACCACGCGCAACTCGGCGGACCACGATGACATAGAGCAGGCAGCGTTGCTCGCCCTGCACCGGGCAAGTGAGGCGTTCCGACCTGACGAGGGGCGGGAGTTCGCACCCTATGCGGGCCAGGCAGTGCGGAATGCGTTGACGGACTTTTACCGCAAGACGCGGAGGATCGACGCGAGGGAGGCATTCTCGCTCGATGCTCAAGCAGTGGGGACCGGTTCTGGCGAAGTGAGCGGTGAGGGTGCGACGTGGAAAGATAACTGGGCAGATGTTGAAGCGGAGATCGCGTCGCTGGCGGCGGCGGCGAACGAAAGTTCGGGATTGTTGCATCAAGCGATCACCAAATTGATGCCAAACCAACGGCTGATTGTCGAAGCCGTGTTGGCTGGGCGTTCGTTCGTCGAAATCGCAGAAGAACGTCGCGTAAGTAAGCAGGCGGTGCACAACACTTATCGCCGGGCGCTAGTCCAGATGAAGATCGAACTGTATGCATTGGGAGTTCAGGGTTTTGAGCCTGCTACGGCTGACGTTTATGAGTCGCAGGCCCGTTACTCAGGAGCATTACTCAGTTCACCGATTAGAGGTCTGGAGGTGGATCCGGAGGTCGATTTTGCTACTGCAGTTTCGGCTACGCATGAGACCAAGCATGAGACCAACAAAGAACGAACGAGTCTGGCAGAGTCGCCCGTCACGTCGTCTCGATTTGTTTGGTGGGCAAAGGTGCTATCGTGGTGGCGAGGGTTGTGGCAGAAGTGGAATTGAGCTCATCGAACGCGAGAGATAGAACGCGAGTGGTGTAGTCTCCAATGGTGGGGGCTTTGCTCGCCCGAGAACCGGCGACGTTGAGACGGCCGATGCGGTTTTTGCGGATCCATGCGGATAGTAAATCCGCCGCGGCGGCCACGGGTAGGTCGAGGTGAAGGACGAGGCAAGGTTTCCAATGGGCGGCGGCGAAGCGGACGGTGCGCCTGGTGCCGCCGGTCGGGCGAGCGTTGGCGGAGAAAACGAGTGTGGCGTCGCTATCGCGGACGTTCCATTCGGTGCGTTGGAGGTAGTTGGTCGATGGTGTTTCGCGCAGGAGATACCGTGCAGCTAAAGGACCGTCCTCTGCGAGTCGCCCGCGTGGACACCAGCCGTCGTGTGGCAGGCCGGTGGCGAGGGCGAAATCGAGGGCGGCGCGGTCCGCCCCGGTCTGGCCGCCACTGATGAGCGTGAGCGGTGGAGAATTTAGGACGGGTGAATGGTTGGACACCCCATTCCAGACGAAGCAGAGACCACTTCGTCAACGAAGGGGCTTAGTGATGCTTTCGGATGCCTTGGTCGCGCAGGATGTCCAACTCACGCATGATCTCGTAGGCGGCGTGGCCCACGCTATCGTTTTTCGGTGGCGATGGGTGGGGGATTCGACCCAGCGGTTTTAGGCAAAGCGCACGCGTCATTTGTCGTCTCGGTAGCACTGGCCCGGGATGGGGCGCTTGATGTCGAGGTTGGAGAGATGGCCAGGCTGACACGGCATCACCCGGTTGATTTTCCGCTGTGGTGGGCGTATCAAGGGGGATGAAATTCTCCGATGTCCCGGTTAACGCCCGGTGGGCGCTCAACCGAGAGAACGATGTATTGGTCGCAGAGTTTGACGGCAATTCGGTCCGATTCTGGCCCGGCAAGACGGAGTCAGGGCCGGTTGCGCCGATGCGCCCACTGACAGACATTGAACGGTCTTGGAGGGAGCCGATCTTGCGTGAGGTCGCCGAGTCGATGCTGACAGGGGCCGACGCCAAGTAACAGTCGCGCTCCTCCGATCAGCTGCTTGGGGAGGCCGCAGCGGGTGGGCGTTGTCGGCAGCATCTAAAAAACGGGACAGTAACGGGACAGCGGTAAAACAGGGAGCTAAAAAAAAGCCCCAAAAACTTTTGCAAGTCTTTGGGGCAAAAATGGCTGCCCGGGTTGGGATCGAACCAACGACCAAGTGATTAACAGTCACCTGCTCTGCCACTGAGCTACCAGGCAATGAAAAAGGAGGGATGAAAAACGTTTCTCGCGCCGGGGTTGTCAACGCTTGTTTTGGGAAAATCGCGGTTTTTGCCCGTTCAAAGTTTTGATTGCCTTCAACCGGGCCGCACGTATGCACTGATCCTCTTTTCTATTACGCCTGCCCTCAATTCTGGGGGACCAGGGGGAACGATAATCATGAACGAACAACTGATCCTTAATGTCTCGCCCCGCCCGCAAACCGGTCGCTCCGCTTCCCGTCGCGTGCGCAAGGCCAACCAAATCCCGGCCATCCTCTACGGAAAGCACAGCGATCCGCAGACCCTCGCCGTCGACGCCCCCGAGTTCACCCGCCTGCTGAAGGCGGTCGCCGGTCGCGCCCTCATCATCGAGCTGAAAGGCGTCGGCCAGGACGGCCACGCCCTCGGTTTCCTCCAGGAGGTCCAGCGCGACCCGATCACCGACCGCTTCCTCCATGTCGACTTCCAAGAGGTCAAGTCCGACGAGAAGGTCGAGGTCAACGTCGCCGTCCTCGTGGTCGGCGAGTGCTATGGCGTGAAGACCGAGGGCGGCGTCCTCGAGACCGCCATTCACACCGTGCGCGTGCGCTGCCTGCCCAAAGATCTGCCCGCCGTCGTCGAGGTGGACGTCACCGAGCTGCGCGCCGGCGATTCCATCAAGGTCGCCAACCTCAAGGCCATCCCCGGCGTCGAGTTCCGCGACGCCCCCGGCCAGCCGGTCGTCTCCTGCATCGAGCCCGAGGAGGAACCCGCCGCGGCCACTCCCGCCGCCGGTGCCGCCGCTCCGGCCGCCGCCGCCAAGAAGTAAATTCCCCGCCGCCCGGGTCGACGTCCTTGAACACGTTGATCCGGACGACTGTTCTTTGAGTCATGTCCATCTCCCTTGTTGCCGGCCTCGGCAACCCGGGCCGCGAATACGAAGGCACCCGCCACAACGTCGGGTTCGTCGTCGTCGACGCCCTGGCCCGTCAGCTCGGCCTGACCTGGCAAAAGCAGCGCTCCTTTCTGGCGGAAACCGCCCGCTGGGACGCCGCCCCCGGCCGGACCGTGCTGCTGGCGAAGCCGCTCACCTACATGAACGAGAGCGGACGCTCCGTGCAGGCGATGACCGGGTATTACAAGATACCCGCCACCGCCGTGGTCGCCGTCTATGACGACCTCACCATGGATGTCGCCCGCCTCAAGGTCAGCGTCACCGGCAGCGCCGGCGGACACAACGGAGTCGCCAGTCTGATCGCCGCGCTCGGCGGCGGGTTCGCCCGCTACCGCATCGGCATCGGCCCGAAGACTCCGCCCCAGATGGACCTCAAGGACTTCGTCCTCGGCAAATTCACTTCCGAACAACAACTCCTCATCGACCAATCGCTCGATCACTACACCGCCGGACTCCGGCTCCTCCTCGCCGAGGGCCCGGACCGTGCAATGAACCAACTTAACCGCAGAGACACCCAATGAACTCCACCAAACGCAACTACCGCGCGACCTTCATCCTCGACAACCGCGGTCAGGAAGACTCCGTCGACCAAATCATCGACGGCGTCAAAGCCGTCATCGCCGAAGCCCAGGGCGAGGTCACCCAGGTCGAGAACCTCGGCCGCCGCGACTTCATTCGCGTCACCAACCCGAAGTTCACCGCCGCCAGCTACGTGCAGATCGACTTCTCCGCCCCCGCCTCCGGCCCGGCCGACCTCAAGGACCGCCTGAAGCTCAACAACAGCGTTTACCGCACCTTCATCCAGTCCCTCTGATCCGGGACCGGTCGAACGCAGCGCGCACCACGCCTCACCGCCATGGCCTCCTACAACAAAGTCATCCTTCTCGGCAACCTGACCCGCGACCCCGAGTTGCGCGTCACGCCCAAGGGCACCGCGATTTGTCAGTTCGGTCTGGCCGTCAACCGCAAGTTCCGCGACGCCTCCGGGTCCACCCGCGAGGAGACCACCTTCGTTGACATCGAGGCCTGGGACAAGCAGGGCGAAAACATCTCCAAGTTCTGCTCCAAGGGCAGCCCCCTCCTCGTCGAGGGACGTCTGAAGCTCGACACCTGGGATGACAAGACCTCCGGCCAGAAGCGCAGCAAGCTCAAGGTCGTGCTGGAAAACTTCCAACTGGTCGGCGGCCGTGGCGAAGGCTCCGGCTCCGGCGGCGGCTCCTCCTACGGGGCCGACGACGGCATCGACCAGACCGTGGAGCGCCACACCCCCCCCCCGCGCACCCCGTCGCGTCCCGCCGCTCCCGCGCAGGACATCAACGACGAGGACGTGCCGTTCTAAAGGCCGCGCCGCACCGTTCGACCACCCGCATCGTTTAAAAAACTCACAACAAAACCAACCATCATGGCTCACAGCGAAATTCTCCTCATCAAGCCCGTCGAGGGCCTCGGCTCCGAAGGCGACCAAGTCAAGGTCCGCGCCGGCTACGCCCGCAACTACCTCCTCCCCCAGAAGCTGGCCGTCACCCTGACCCAGTCCAACCGCAAGCAGGTCGAGTCGCTCAAGAAGCGTCGCGCCGAGCGCGAGGCCGCCGAGCTCAACGGCGCCCAGGAACTGGCCAAGAAGCTCGAGAAGGCCTCCATCGTCTTCGCCGTCACCACCGGTGAGGGCGGCAAGATGTTCGGCGCCATCACCGCCTCCGACCTCCACGCCAAGCTCGTCGAGGCCGGCATCGAGATCGACCGCAAGAAGATCCACCTCTTCACCCCCGTGAAGACCCTCGGCAAGCACGAGGTGAAGATCAAGCTGCACCACGACGTCAGCGTGGAGCTCGCCTTCGAGGTCGTCTCCGAGAACCCGATCGACACCGGCGCCGCCGAGGAGTCGAAGTAATCCGGATTCCCGGATCACCCTGGTCCTTTGCAAAGCCGCGTCCGACACCGGACGCGGCTTTTTCTTTGGCGTTTTCCACGCCGCCTTCGCCCGCTTGTCCCGCTCGACGTCCATAGCGCCCGCGCGGTTCGCCGCGGCTGTGAACAACTGTATCAACTTTTTCGACGCGGACCTTGCCAGCGAAGCCGCTCGGCCTTCGCATCACACCTCGCCCGCATGTCCGACGACGCCAAGTTCTCCCGCCGCCGCCCCCGCAACAACGACGAGCCTCCGATGGACGCCGCCGCGCTCATCGGCCGCCTGCCGCCGCACTCGCTCGAGGCCGAGGAATACCTGCTTTCCTGCTGTCTGCTCGACGGCAACGACGTCGTCGCGCGCTGTCTCGAGGGCAAGCTCGCCGCCTCCGCCTTTTACTCCGCGGCCAACCGGATTGTTTATCAAAAGCTGATCGATCTCTACAACGCCGGCACCACCATCGACCTCGCGATCGTCGCCGAGGAGTTGAAGACCAGCCGGCAGCTCGAGGAGATCGGCGGCTACGCCTACCTGACCCGCATCAGCGGCGCCATTCCCACGACGGCGCAGGCCGGCTACTTCATTGAAAAAGTCCGCGAGCTCGCGCTGCTGCGCGAACTCATCCGCGTGGCCACCGGAGCGGTCGAGAGCTGCTACAACTACGACGGCGGCCTCGAGGAGTTCATCGACAAGGTCGAGCAGGACATCTTCAAGGTCACCCAGGACCGCATCTCCGACGCGGCCAAGCAGATGAAGGGCCCGACCATCGAGGCCATGGCCGTCATCCAAAAGATGATGATGAAGAAGGGCGAGCTCACCGGCGTCAGCTCGGGCTTCAAGGACCTCGACCAGTTCACCTTCGGCTTTCAGCGACAGGAAATGATCGTGCTCGCGGCCCGTCCCTCCATGGGCAAGACCTCGCTCGCGCTGAACTTTGCCGAGGCCGCCGCGATGCCGAAGAAAGGGCAGGGGGTCGTCACCCTTGTGTTCTCGTTGGAAATGGGCGCCGCCCAGCTCGCCTTGCGTCTGCTCTGCTCGCGCGCCCGGGTGAACATGAAACTTTTGCGTGACGGCCTCCTGTCGAAAAACGGCGAGGAGCAGCAGCGCCTGTTGCACGTGGCCGACGAATTCTCCAAGTCGCCCATCTATATCGACGACTCCAGCCACCTCACGATCATGGAGCTGCGCGCCAAGGCCCGCCGTCTCGCGGCGCGCGGCAAGATCGGCTTCATCATCGTCGACTACCTCCAGCTCCTTGCTCCGACCGACGCGCGCGTGCCGCGCGAACAGCAGGTTGCGGAAATCTCCCGCGGTCTCAAGGCCCTCGCCAAGGAGCTCGACGTGCCCGTGCTCGTGTTGTCGCAGCTCAACCGCGCCGCCGAGAAGGAAAACCGCACGCCCAAGCTCTCCGACCTCCGTGAATCCGGATCGATCGAGCAGGACGCCGACGTGGTGCTCATGCTGGCCCGTCCGAAGGACGCGGACGAGAAGTTCCAGGTCGCCGCCGACTCGGCGGAGTTAATCGTTGCCAAGCAACGAAACGGACCGGTAGGAGAACTGCGACTAACCTTCCTTCGGGACATCACACGCTTTGAAAACTACACCCAGTAACCCTGCTTTCAGGGTAGCCCGTCTCCTCGTTGTTTTTGTCATGCTGGCCGCGCCCTTTCTGCGGCTGGCCGGCCAGTCGGCCGCGGCCGACGAATCCGCGGCCCGGGTGGGGGCGCTGAGCGTGCGTTTCAACGGCACCGCCAACGTCAGCGAACAGGTCGTGCGCGCCAACATGCAGACCCAGGAGGGCTCGCCCTTCGACCAGGCGCAGCTCGACCGCGACATCCGCTCGCTCTACCGCACCGGGCTCTTTGAGTTCATCGAGTTCAAGCGTCAGCCTGCCGGCGAGGGCAAGATCGACCTCGTCGTGGAGGTCACGCCCAAGTATCGCGTCAGCGCCGTCAACTACGTCGGCAACAAGAAGGTCAAGACCCGCCGCCTCGAGAAGGAGAGCAAGACCAAGGTCAACGGCGCCATCGACGAGCGCCAGATCAAGGAGGACGCCGAGAGCATCCTGCGCTATTACCAAAAGTCCGGCTACAACCAGGCCGCCGTCGATTACTCCATCGAGCGCAACGCCGCCACCGGCTTCGGCACCGTGACCTTCACCATCGAGGAGGGCTTCAAGGTGAAGATCAAAAAGATCAACTTCACCGGCAACGACCACGTCTCCACCCGCAAGCTCCGCAAGGAGATGAGCACCCGCAAGTGGGGCTGGTTCTCCTGGCTCACCTCCACCGGCCGCTTCAAGGACGACGACTTCGAGGCCGACCTCGACAAGCTCCGCGACTACTACCGCGACCAGGGCTACCTCGACGTCGAGATCGACCCCGCCGCCATCCGCTTCGACTACCCGTCCAAGACCAAGCTCGTCATCACCATTCCCGTGATCGAGGGCCGCCGCTACAACGTCGGCGACATCACCATCACCGGCAACACCCTCTACACCACCGAGGAGCTGCGCGCCCTTGTCCGCCAGGACACCGGCAAGATCTTCGCGCCCTCGCTCGTCGACAAGGACCGCGCCGCGCTCGAGGAATACTACGGCAAGGACGGCTACCTCGACGCCCGCGTGCGCCTGACCCGCAAGCCCAACCTCGAGACCGGCGCCATCGACATCGAATACTCCATCACCGAGAGCGAGAAGTTCTACGTCGAGTCCATCCGCATCGAGGGCAACACCAAGACCAAGAGCGTCGTCATCCTCCGCGAGCTCAACCTCGGCCCCGGCGACGTGTTCAACGTCACCCGCATGAACATCTCCAAGACCCGTCTCGAGAACACCCGCTTCTTCGAGAACCCGGTCAACGTCACGCCCGAGTCCACCAACATCCCCGGCCGCAAGAACCTCAAGATCTCGGTCAAGGAAGGCCGCACGGGTAACATCAGCTTCGGCGCCGGCTTCAGCTCGCTCGACAGCGTCGTTGTCTTCACCGAGCTCACCCAGTCCAACTTCGACCTCTTTAACCGCAAGTCGCTCTTCCAGGGCGACGGCCAGAAGTTCCGCCTGCGCCTCCAGCTCGGCGCCCGCTCCAGCGAGGCCATTCTCTCCTTCGAGGAACCCTGGCTCTTCGAGCGCGAACTCGCCCTCGGCTTCTCGATCTACCGCACCTCGACCAACTACGACAGCCAGCTCTACGACGAGGTCCGCACCGGTCTGGAGGTCTACCTGCGCAAGCGCCTCATCGAGCTTATCGAGGGCCGTCTCTCCTACACCATCGAGAACGTCCAGATCGACGACGTCGACGCCACCGCGCCCAACTACCTCAAGCCGCCGCCCGTCGGCCAGCTCGAGTCCGACCAGACCGTTTCCAAGCTCGGCCTGCAGCTCCTGCGCGACACCCGCGACCGCCTGATCAACACCAGCACCGGCAACCGCGTCGAGGTCATCACCGAGGTCGCCGGCGGTCCGTTCGGCTTCGACGCCGACTACTACCGCTTCGAGCTGCGCGGCGCCCAGTATATCCCCACCTTCGAGGTCCAGAACCAGGTGCTCTCGCTCATCGCCCGCGGCGGCGTCATCGACGCCTACGGCTCCAGCAACAGCGTGCCTTACTTCGACCGCTTCTTCCTCGGCGGCCCCAACAACATGCGCGGTTTCGGTTACCGCGAGGTCGGTCCCAAGGACCCCACCGGCGCCACCAACGAGCCCTTCGGCGGCGGCACCTACGGCTTCTTCAGCGCCGAATATACCCTCGATATCGTGGAACCAATCCGCTTCGCGATGTTCTATGATGCTGGCTTCGTCAACGTGGACGCCTACGATTTCGATCCCACCGATTACAACGACAACGTTGGCATCGGCTTCCGTATCCTCATCGCCGGCGCACCCCTCAGTCTTGATCTGGGTTTCCCGATCACGTCCGACGCCGTCAACGATGACGGGTTGCAGTTCAACTTCTCGTTCGGCACCCGTTTCTAACCCCGTCCATTCATCCTTCCAGCTCACAACTCACGCATGAAAAACAAACTCTTCTCCCTCGCCGCCGCCGCCCTGTTCGGCGTCACCGCGCTCACCGCCTCCGCCCAGCCCGCTCCCAAGATCCTCGTGGTCGACATGGCAAAGCTCCTCGACAGCCACTACAAGACCGAGGAGCAGAACGCCAAGCTGAAGGGCGACGAGCAAAAGGCCCGCGAGCAGATCGAGCAGCTCAACAAGGAAGGCAACGCCCTCGTCGAGGAATACAAGGCCTCCGTCGAGAAGGCCAAGAACCCTGCCCTCAGCAACGACGCCAAGGGCAAGGCCGAGGAAGAGGCCAAGGCCAAGCTCGAGGACATCCAGAAGAAGCAGAACCAGGTCCAGAGCTTCCAGCAGCAGACCCAGCGCGCCTTCCAGCAACGCATCAAGAGCTTCCGCGACCTCATGCTCGAGGAGATCGGCAAGACCGCCACCGAGATCGCCAAGAAGAAGGGCGCCACGCTCCTCCTCGACAAGTCCGGTCCTTCGCTGATCGGCATCTCCAACCTTGTTTACTTTGACCCCTCCTACGACATCACCGACGAGGTCCTCAAGGAGATCAACAAGGGCCGTCCCGCCGGTTCCGCCGCCGCTTCCAGCAGCAAGCCCGCCGCGTCGTCCGCCGCCGCCACCGAGACCAAGAGCGAGGACAAGCCGCTCTTCGTGATGCCCAAGTAAGCGCGCAATCACCGTTACGCTCCCTTTCACAACCCCGCCGATCACCGGCGGGGTTTTTTGTTTTCGACGCCCGCCGGATTTTGCCGAAAGGTCCACCCCTTCCATCTTCGCCCATGCACGCCCTCTTTTCCCTCCAGGAGATCGAGACCCTCGTCACCCCGCGTTCCGTGCGCGGCTGCACCGAGGCCACACTCACCGGCATCGCCGCGCTCAAGGATGCCGCCCCCGGCGACATCTCCTTTCTGGGCAATCCGAAATACAAGGCCGACGTCGCCGCCTCCAAGGCCTCGCTGATCCTCGTGCCCGCCGATTACGACGCCGAGCCCGCCGCCGGCCAATGCCTTCTGCTGGTCGACAACCCCTCGGCCGCCCTCGCCAAACTCTGCGCGCGTCTCGAGCAGCGTCTCTGGCCGCGGCCCGCCGCCGGCATTCACCCGAGCGCCATCGTCGACCCGACGGCCAAGATCGCCGCCGACGCCACCGTCGGGCCGCTCTGCGTCATCGAGGCCGGCGTCACCGTCGGTGCGCGCACCCACGTTCAGGCGCAGGCTTACCTCGGTCGCGACGTCGTCGTCGGCGAGGACTGCTGGTTCTTGCCCGGAGTGAAAATTTACAACGAGTGCGTCGTCCGCGACCGCGTGCGCCTGCATGCCGGAGTGGTCATCGGCTCCGACGGCTTTGGCTATGAGTTCAACGCCGGTCGTCACGAGAAGGTCCCGCAGGTCGGCAACGTCGTCGTCGAGTCCGACGTCGAGATCGGCGCCAACACCACCATCGACCGCGCCCGTTTCAGCCGCACCGTGATCGGGGAGGGGACCAAGATCGATAACCTCGTCCAGATCGGCCACAACGTCCTCGTCGGCAAGCACTGCCTGCTCTGCTCGCAAGTCGGCATCTCCGGCAGCACCACGCTCGGCGACTACGTCGTGCTCGGCGGCCAGGTCGGCGTGGCCGGCCACCTGCACATCGCCAAGGGCACCAAGGCCGGCGGCCAGACCGGCATCGGCGCCGACACCCAGCCCGGCAGCTACATCAACGGCAGCCCCGCGCTGCCCTACATGCTCGAGCGCCGCATCACCGTCCTGCGCGAGCGCATACCGGGCTTGTTCCGCCAAGTAGACACCCTGCAAAGAGAGCTCGCGGAACTAAAAAAGTCTTCCGCCTCGTAACAAAACCTTCACGCTTCGCACCTCCATGAGCACACCTCGGCTGAAAGTCTTTTCGGGTAATTCCAACCGGCCCCTGGCCGAGGAAATCTGCAAACACATCGGAATCCCCCTCGGCGAGGCCACCGTCACCGCGTTCCCCGACGGCGAGTCCTTCGTCAAGATCAACGAGAACATCCGCGGCCACGACGTCTACATCGTCCAGTCGACCTGCACGCCGACCAACCATCACCTGATGGAGCTGCTGATCATGATCGACGCGGCCAAGCGCGCCTCGGCCCAGCGCATCACCGCCGTGCTGCCCTTCTACGGCTACGCCCGTCAGGACCGCAAGGACCAGCCCCGCGTGCCCATCACCGCCAAGCTCGTGGCCAACCTGCTCACCTCCGCCGGCGCCAACCGCGTGCTCACCATGGACCTGCACTCGCAGCAGATCCAGGGCTTCTTCGACATCCCCGTTGACCACCTCTTCGCCTCGCCCGTCTTCTTCAAATACCTCGAGAGCTTCCGCGGTGAAAACCTCGTCGTCGTCTCGCCCGATGTCGGCGGCATGAAGATGGCCGCCGCCTACGCCGGCATCCTCGGCGCCGGTCTCGGCATGGTTTGGAAGAAGCGCACCAGCGCCACCACCGTCGAGTCCGTCAACATCGTCGGCGACGTCGCCGGCAAGGACGTGCTCATCATCGACGACATCACCGAGACCGCAGGCACCCTCGTCAACGCCGCCAAGCTCCTCCGCGCCAACGGTGCCGTCAGCGTGCGCGCCGCCGTCAGCCACGCCCTCCTCGGCGAGGTCGCCTACGAGCGCCTGCAGGGCGGACTCATCGACGAGCTCATCACCACCAACTCCATCCCCCTCGACTGCCGCGGCCTGCCGATCAAGGTCCTCAGCGTCGCCGACCTGCTGGCCGAGGCCATCGTGCGCATCAACAACAACGAGAGCGTGACGAGCCTTTTCAAGGTGAAGGGCTTCTGAGCTCCTCACCGCGTTTGGAAAGGAGGGCGGGCATTCTTGCCCGCCCTTTTTTGTGCCCCGTGCGTGGTGGCGCCCATTTGTAGATAACGTCTCCCGGGGCGGGCAGGAATGCCCGCCCTCCTTTGGCCAACCGCGCCGCGCCTGCGTCATCCGCAAATTTTTCGGGAACCGGTTGGAAATCGGACGGGTCATTGCACACCTTCAATATCCATGAAAACTCCGTCACTCCTGCTGATTGCGACAACGTTTCTGGGTGTGGGCGCGCTCGCCTTTTGCGCCCCCGGTCGTGATGCCGACAAGGGCAAGCACCCCGCGCCCGAGTTCAAGATCGACGCCAAGCCGCTGAACCGCAGCGCCGGCGCCGTCACCAGCTACGCCGACGTCGTCGAGCCTGTGCAGGACGCCGTCGTCTCCGTTTACTCCTCGAAGATCATCCGCCAGCAGGTCGCCATCGACCCGTTCCTGCGCGACTTCTTTTTCGGCGGCCGCAACCCGCAGCCCCGCGAGGAAAAGGTCGAGGGGCTCGGCTCCGGCGTGCTCGTGACCGCCGACGGCTACATCCTCACCAACAACCACGTCGTCGAGGGCGCCGACAAGATCAACGTCTCCCTCAACGACGGCCGCGAGGTCGAGGCCACCGTCATCGGCACCGACCCCAAGACCGACGTCGCCGTCATCAAGATCGACGCCGGCAAGCTCCCCTACGTCACCATCGGCGATAGCGACCAGATCCGCGTCGGCGACGTCGTCTTCGCCGTCGGCAATCCCCTCGGCATCGGCCAGACCGTCACCATGGGCATCGTCTCCGCCACCGGCCGCAACAACCTCGGCATCCTTGCCGACGCCGGCGGCTACGAGAACTTTATCCAGACCGACGCCGCCATCAATCAGGGCAACTCCGGCGGCGCGCTCATCGACGCGCAGGGCCGTCTGCTCGGCATCAACACCGCGATCATTTCCTCCAGCCGCGGCAACATCGGCCTCGGCTTCGCCATCCCCGTGAACCAGGCCGTCGCGGTCATGCGCAGCCTCATCGAGACCGGCACCGTGCAGCGCGGGTTCCTCGGCATCAGCAGCGATCCCGCCAACCCCGGTCTCACCCCCGAACTCGCCGAGAGCCTCGGCCTGCCGCGCGAGACCAAGGGCGTGCTCGTGACCAACGTCAGCGACGACAGCCCCGCCGAGAAGGCCGGCATCGAGCGCAACGACGTCATCATCGCCGTCGACGGCGTCGACATCCGCACCATCTACGACCTGCGCAACGCCGTCTCGCAGCGCCTGCCCGGCACCGAGATCAGCGTGAAATTCCTCCGCAACGCCAAGGAGAAGACCGTGAAGGTGAAACTCGGCACCCTCGACGAGGTCGCCTCCAGCGGCATGCTCGAAGGCGTGCGCGTCGAGCAGCTCACCTCCGACCAGGCCAAGCGCCTGCAGGCTCCGTCCGACCTCGCCGGCCTGCTCATCACGGAGGTCTCGCCCAACTCGCCCTACGCCGATCGCCTCGCGCCCGGCATGGTGATCGTCGAGATCAACCGCGAGCCCGTGAAGACCGTCGACGACGCCGCCAAGCAGATCAAGACCGGCCGCAACCTGCTCATGGTCTTCTACCGCGGCTACTACCGTCCGCTCGCGCTGACCGTGAAGTAACGGGACGGAAAAATCCCAAACTCCAAAGGTTCAAACTCCAAATCAGACAGCCATAGCAAAAAGCCTCCGGCGTATGACCGGAGGCTTTTTTGTGATTTGGAATTTTGGCCTTTGGGATTTTTCCCGAAAACTCAGCTTCCCGGTTTCTCCACCGGCAGCTTGGCCAGCTCGGGCGGCAGCTTGTTGGCCTCGAAGGTCGGGAAGCTCAGCTCGAGCAGCGACACGGCCGGCACGTCGAAGCGAATCGTGCCCGAGCTGCGGTCGACCAGCATGGCGACGGCCACCGGGGTGGCGCCGGCCTCGCGCAGCAGGTTGAGGCATTCGACCACGCGGCCGCCGCGGGTGACCACGTCCTCGACGACGAGGACCTTCTCGCCCGGCTCGAACTTGAAGCCGCGGCGGATGGCCAGCACGTCGTTGACCTTCTCGGCGAACAGGAAGCGCGCGCCGGCCTGACGGGCCACCTCCTGGCCGATCACGAGGCCGCCCATCGCGGGGGCGAGCACCGTGGTGTATTTGTGGCCCTTCAGCTTGCCCAGCAGCAGCTCGGCCAGCCGGGTGACGGCGTCCATGCGCTCGCACACGCGGGCGCACTGAAAATAGTGGCCGCTGTGCAGGCCGGAGCGGAGGACAAAGTGCCCGTGGAGGAGCGCCTTGGTGCGGATGAAAATGTCGAGGACTTCCTGTTGCTGCGAATCCATCCGGCCACGCTGCAAAGCCGGCTTGAAAAAAACAAAATCAATTTTGCCGACCATCGGGGAATCCCCGCAATATGCCCCCGATGACGTGCGAACGCGTGCCCATGGAAGACGAGCTGGGGGATGTGCTCGAGAAAGCCCTCGCCCTGACCGGCCTGACCGCGGCCGAGGCCGCCGCGCGCGCCCGCCTGCCGGAGAGCCGCCTGCGCGACGCCATCGACTACCGCTACGAGTTCGGGGACGACGAGCTGGACCGGCTGGCCGGCGTGCTCGACCTGCGCGTCGGCGGACTGCGCGCGCTGCTCGCGGGCGAGTATCCGCTGCCGTGCATCGACGGCCTGCCGTTCTGCGTGCGCGCGCTGCGCTGCGAGCACGGCATCGGCGTGGCCAACGCCTATCTGGTCGGCGGCTGTTCGTCCGACTCGGCCGTGCTCTTTGACGCCGGCTGCGGCTTTGAGAAACTGGAGCCGCTCTGGCCGAAAAACGTGCGGCGGCTGGACGGCATCTGCATCACCCACGAGGAGCGCGAGCACTGCGGCGGCGTCGCAGAGAGCCTGCGGCGCTTCGGCCCCGCGCCGGTTTTCGCCCCGGCCGCCCTGCGCGGCACCTGCGCCGCCACGCTCGGCGAGGGGGCGAAGGTCACGCTGGGCGCGTTGTCGATCGAGGTGCTGGCCACGCCGGGCCACGCGGCCGCGCACAATTGTTATCTGGTCACGACCCCGCGCGCGCCCGCGGCGTCGCCGCTGCTGATCGCGGGCGACCTGATCTTCGCCGGCTCGGTCGGCGGCGGCTACTGGAACGGCGAACTGTTGCAGCGCCAGGTGCGTCGTTTGGTCGAGCGTCTGCCGGCCGACACGGTGATCGCCCCCGGCCACGGCCCGATGACCACGCTCGCCAACGAGCTGGCGAACAATCCGTTCCTGCACCCGGAAGATTTTCGATAAGAACAGCGGGCACGAAAAAGGCCGGTCGTTTGGACCGGCCTTTTGGCGATAAAATGGTCGGGGTGGAGAGATTCGAACTCTCGGCCTCTACGTCCCGAACGTAGCGCTCTACCAGGCTAAGCTACACCCCGATGGTGATGACGCCGATATCAGCGGCGAAGGGACACTAAAGTTGGTTCCGGAGCATGCCAGCAAGCACAATTTGGCGCCGGACCTGATTTCGCGGCCGAGTCGGCCCGAGGACGGCGGCTCAGGGTTTTTCGGCCGACCGCAAACGCATCTCCGCGCGGCACATCGGCATGGCGTCGACGACCGCAAACAACTCGTCCGTCGCCAACGGCGCGGAGCGGCGCAGCTTTTCGCCGCCGTCCTTGCCGATCAACACGACGGCAAACGCCGGCGCGCCGAACCGGCTTTCGATCACAAAATCGCGTTCGATCAATCCGCTCCACTCGGGGAGCAACGCGACGGCCTGCTCCCGATAGGCGGGGTGGGCGGCGTCCGGCGCGGAAATCACCAGCACACGTTTCGCGGCGGACAGCTCCGTGGCGTTCATCGAACCAGCAAACGGCGCGCCGAACAACGCGCCAAACAGCAGCAGGCAAACGGGCGTTTTCATGCGGCAACGTGCGCGTGATTAGTTGTCGCGCCAGTCGAAAATGCGGCCGCGGCCACTGCCACGCGGCATCGGCGTGGTTGTCCGTTGCGAACGCGGAGGCGGGGTGGGCAGGAGTGCCCGCCCTCCGGTTTGTTCAGGGGAGGGACAACGCCGGATCGGCAGCGCCGTTGCGGCGGGCGAGCATCGTGATGAGGCGTTGTAGCTCGAGCTCGGCGGTTTGTTTGGCGATGCGGCTGCGCTCGACGTCGAGGCCGGCGGCGAGGTTTTGTGCGCGCAGTTGCTCGCGGCGGGTTTCCAGGCCCGCGAGGGTTTTTTGCGCGGCGGTGACTTCGGCGGTGAGCCGGTCGGCCTTGGTCTGAAGTTCGGCGACCTCGGCGGTGAGGCGCGTTTGCTCGGCCTGCCATTTTTCGCGGCGTTCGGTCTCGGCCTTGGTCTCGGCCTCGGCGCGCTCGATGGCGCGTTTCTCGGCGGCCTCGCGGGCGGCCTGCTCGGCGGCGGCCTGCTGGTCGGCCTCGGCCTGGGCGACGCGGGCCTGTTCGGCGGCGAGGGCGGCGGTCTCGGCGCGGGCGGTGCGGGCGTGGTTCCAGTAGAATCCGCCGAAGAGGACCAGCAGCACGCAGGGGACGAGGATGTAGAGTCGCGGCATGTTCATCAGCGGGAGGCGGCGGTGGTGGCGGCGGGGGCCGGCGGGGTTTGCAGGAGCCGGGTGACGGCGGCCTGATTGGCGGCGGCCTTGGCGGCGAGTTCCTTGAGGGCGGTCTGCTCGGAGGCGAGGGCGGTGGTCTCGCGCTCGAGGATGGCGACGGCGTCGCGTTCGTTGGCGATGGCGGTGTTGAGGCGGGCGAGATCGCGCTCGGCGGAGGCGATGCGGGTGGCGAGTTCGTCGCGGCGATCGAGGAGTTGCTGACGGGCGGCTTCGTCGGCCTGACGGCGGGCGTCGCGCTCGGCGCGTTCGGCGCGGCGTTGTTCCTGGGCGGCGATGGCCTCGGCGAAAGCGGCCTTGCGGGCGGCCTGCTCGGCCTCTCGGCGGGCGGCGAGTTCGGCTCGCTCGGCGGCGACGCGCTCGGCCTCGGCCTCGCGGTGTTGGATGTTCCAGACAACGAAGGCGCCGGCGAAGAGCAGGAGCGCGAGCAGGGGGGCGAGCAGGTAGATCTTGGTTCTCATTTGGTCTTGAGGGCGGCGCGCAGGCGGGCGAGGTCGTCGGGCTTGGCGTCGGCGAAGGTGGCGGCGGTGTCGAGGTGACGGGCGGCGGCGGCGTGGTCGCCGCGCTCGTAGGCGAGGTAGGCGAGGAAGCTGAGCGAGCGGCCGGGATGTTCGATTTTCGCCGGTTCCTTGGTGGCGGCGAGGGCGAGGTCGTAGGCCTCGGCGGTGCGGCCGGCAGCGTGGAGCTGGCGGGCGAGTTCAAGGGCGAGACCGGCGTGATCGGGGAAGCGTTTCACGGCCTCGCGCAGGGTGTCGATGGCGGCGTCGGCGGAGGCGTGTTCCTGGTCGAGGGCGGCGAGGAATTGCCAGGTGCGGGCGGTGCTTTCGATGGTGCCGTCGCGCAGGCCGGCGGCGAGCAGTTCGCGGGCGCGGTCCTCGCCGGCGACCTGTAGGTAGGCGTGCACGAGGTTGAGGCGGCTTTGCGAGTCGGTGAGTTTGCCGGCGGCCTGTGCGCGCTCGAGGGTGAGGATGGCGCGGAGGTTGTTCTCGCGCGAGGGCGTGGCGAGGTAGCTGGCGGCGAGCTGACGCCAGAGGGTGGCGTTGTCGGGCTGGCGGGCGACGAGGAACTCGAGTTGAGGGATGGTCTCGGCGACGCGGTCGAGTTGTTGCAGGATGGCGACGCCGAGCAGGCGGAGTTGCGCGGGCGGATCAAGCTGCGCGAGCAGGCCTTCGCGGACCTCGGCGAGGGCTTCGGCGAGCAGGGCTTGGTCGGGCCGGTCGGGATCGACGGTGGCGAGGCTGTAGCGGAGGGACGCGGCGAAGTAGCGGGCGTTGGCGTCGGGGGCGGGCGCGGCGGCGAGCCAGCGGCGGGTGTAGTCGAGGGCGCGGCGGTAACCGGCGGTCTTGGCGGCGGCGTCCGGCTGGTCGGCGGCGACCTGGTAGTGAAGTTGCGCGAGGGTTTGCAGCAGTTCGACGCGGGAGGCGTCGTCGAGGAACTCGGCCTGCGATTCGCCGAGCCGCAGGGCTTCGTCGAGCGAACGGGCGGCGGCGGGGAGTTGGTTTTGCGAGACGAGCAGGCGGCCTTGGATTTGGAGCAGGACGAAGCGGTCGTAGCTGTCGGGTTTGCTCTTGGCGATGGCGGGGGCGAGGACCTCGAGAGCGGCGGCGTTTTTTTGTTCGTTGGTGAGGGTGCGCAGCTGGCCGAGGGTGGGCGCGAGGCCGGGCGAGAGCTGGGGCGCGGCGAGGACGAACGTGTGGCCAAGGAGCAGGGCGGCGGCGATGAGCAGGCGGCGCGGCATCAGAGGTTCTCCAGGTTGAAGGTGACGGGGACCTGCATGCGGGTGTTGACGGGCACGCCGTCCTTGGTGCCGGGCTTGAAGCGCCAGCGACGCACGGCCTGCAGGGCGGCTTCCTCGAAGCGCTGGTGGGTGGAGCGGACGGCGCGGGCGTTGGCGACGTTGCCGTCGGCGGTGGCGACAAACTCGATGACGACGCTGCCGTTGATGCCGCTGCGGCGCAGATCGTAGGGGTAGATCGGTTGCGGCTGGAAGGTGGGCACGGGGGCCTGGTCGAGCGCGGCAAGGTCGAAGAGGTTGCCGAGTCCGGAGCCGGTGCCGCGGCCGGAGCCGCCGAGCGAGGGAATGGTGACGAGGCCGGCGGTGACGGGCAGGCCCGGCGGAGGCGGCGGTTGGAGGCGCTGCACGAAGGGCGACTCGACGAGCGTGACGGGGCTGTCGGCGATCTGGGGCGCGGCGACCGCGGCGGGGCCGCCGCCGGCGTCGACGGCGTATTCACGATCTTGTGACGGCTCGGGCTCGGGCGGGGGCGCGAGCAGGACCTCGATGGGCGGAGGCGGCTCGGGCGCGGCCTCGGGCTTGGCGTCGGCTGTCCAGAAGCGGCCGGCGAGAGCGAGTCCGCCGTGGATGAAGAGGGATGCCGCCAGGGCGATGAGGATGTCGCGTCGCATGGTGTCCGGTCAGCGGCCGCGGGAGCGGGGGGCGGTTTCGAGGGAGACGAGGGCGATGCCGGCGGCGCGGGTCTGGTCGAGCACGGAGACGACGTCGCCGTAGCGGGCGGTGGAGTCGCCGGTGACGAGGATCTTGGGATTGGGCGCGGCCAGGCGGTGGGCGGAGAGGCGGGCGGGCAGATCGGCGAGGGGGATGAGTTCCTGATTCCAGTAGGCCTGGTCGTTTTCGGTGACCTGGATGACGACCTGGTCCTCGTCGATGCCGGCGGGGGCGTTGGCGCTGGCCTGCGGCAGGTCGACGGGCACGGACTGGATGCGGGTGAGCGTCAGCGTGAAGAGCACGAAGGTGGCCAGCAGGAAGAAGATGACGTCGATCAGCGGGATGATCTCGACGCGGGCCTGGCGCTTGGCGCCGGAGGGCTGGACGGACTGGGCGAGTGTATCCATGGCGCGGTTACTTGGCGGCCGGGTGGGTCTCGACGAGGACCTTGGCGATGCCGGCCTTGCGCACCTCGTCGATGACGTAGCGCACCTGGTTGTAGAGGGCGTCGCGGTCGCCGTTGATCAGCACGCGGGGTTCGCGGGTGATGTCGCGGTAGGCCTGCAGGCGGATGAGGAACTGGTCGGGCGTGATGATTTCCTTGTCCCAGGCGAGGGTGCCGTCGGCGGCGATGGTGAGAGTGACGGCGTCGGCGGGGTTGCGCGACTCGGCGGTGGTGGCGTCGGGCAGGGCGACCTTGAGGCCCTTGGTCTGGTTGAGCGACAACGTGAACAGGACGAAGGTGGCCAGCAGGAAGAAGATCACGTCGATGAGCGGGATGATCTCGATGCGGGCCTTGCGGCGTGCACCCGGGGCTATGCCGGCGGCGAGGGACATGCGGGGAGGCGAGGGGGCGGCGGTGGGCTGCTCAGGAGACGCGCGGACAGTTGGCCGGGCCGGATTTTTTCAGGATGAGCTCGAGCGCGTTGGCGGCGTCGGAGATGTGGTGGCGGGCCTCCTCGACGCGGCTGTTGAGCAGGTTGAAGGGCAGCAGCGCGATGATGGCGATGGCCAGGCCGCATGAGGTGGCGATGAGGGCCTCGCCCACGCCGCCGGTGATCTGGCCGGCGTTGGCGGCGATGTCGCCGGTGCCAAGCGCGCCGAAGGTGTTCATCATGCCGACGACGGTGCCGAGCAGGCCGAGCAGAGGGGCGGCGGTGATGCAGGTGTCGATGATGGCGAGGCCCTGCTGGAAGCGGTTGAGTTCCTGGTTGGCGGCGCGGGTGAAGGCGTTGGCCAGGGAGTGATCCTTGTGGGTGAGGGCGTAGACCATGATGCGGGCGACGTAGTCCTTGCTGCGTCCGCCGAGGGCGAGCGCGCCGGTGATGTCCTGGTTCTCGACCTTCTCGAGCATCTTTTCGACGACCTCGGGCTCGCGGTGGGCGTTTTCGCGCCAGAGGAACATCAGGCGCTCGATCACAACGGTGATGGCGATGAACGAAACCAGCAGGATGGGCCACATGATGGGGCCGCCATGGGCGAACAGCTCCATGGGTGACATGCCCATCAGGAAGGCGAGCGGGAGAGTCGGAAGATGCATGGGAAAATGGAATTGAGAATCTGTCTCACAAGGCGGTGCAAGCGCTAAAAACCGTCTAGGTCACATTTCCCGGCGATGTGTCGCGGTGATTGTTGGAGCGAAGGTTTTTTTCATCGGCGTTGCTCCGGCGCGAACAGCGGTGGAACCTGTGGAAATCATGCCGGAACGCGTGCCGATGATCGTGCATTTGGACGCCGACGCGTTTTTCGTGTCGGTGGAGCTGGCGTTGCAGCCGCAGTATCGGGGCAAGAAGGTCGCGGTGGGCGGGCGCGAGCGCGGCATCATCGCGTCGGCGAGCTACGAGGCGCGCGCGGCGGGGGTTTACACGCCGATGCCGACGGCGCGGGCGCTGCGGGTGTGTCCGGACCTGATTCTGCTGCCGCACAAGGGGAACTACGGCGCGGTGTCGCGGCGGATGTTCGACCTGTGCGAGGAGCTGACGCCGCTGGTGCAGCGCAACTCGATCGACGAGGGTTACCTGGATTTGTCGCCGTGCGGACTGCGCACGACCGAGGCGGTGGTGGCGGCGGTGCGGGGTTTGCAGGCGCGGATCTGGAACGCGTTGGAGATCCCGGTGTCGATGGGCATCGCGAGCAACAAGCTGGTGTCGCAGATCGCCTCGAAGCTGCGCAAGCCGCGGGGCTTCGTGGTGGTGGCGCCGGGGGACGAGGCGGCGTTTCTCGCGCCGCTGGGCATCGGCAAGCTGCCGGGCGTGGGGCCGAAGACCGAGGCGGCGCTGGAGGCGCGGGGCGTGCGTTTGATCGGCGACGTGATCAAGAGGTCCGAGCGCGAGCTGGAGTCGCTGGTCGGCTCGGGCTGGCGCGGGCTGGTGGCGGCGGCGTGCGGCGAGGACAACGGCGTGGTCGAGACCGAGCGCGAGGACGCCAAGAGTTACTCGCAGCAGGAGACGTTCGCGAAGGACACGGCGGATCTCGCGGCGTTGGAGCGCACGGTGAAGGGCATGGTCGACGAGCTGATGCGCAAGGTGCGCGCCGACGGCAAACGGGTGCGCACGGCGACGGTGAAGGTGCGGTATCCGGATTTTGGGCACGACTCGGCGGGGCGCAGCCTGCCGGAGGCCTCGGACCTGGAGGCGCCGTTTTATCCGTTGGTGTCGACATTGCTGCGGCAGGCGTGGAAACGACCGGGACCGGTGCGGCTGGTGGGCGTGCGGCTGTCGGGCGTGGACGACGGGCCGCGGCAGCTGGATTTGTTCGGCGGCGCCAGCGCGGGCGTTGCGGGCGAGGGGACCGGCCTGGTCGACGAGGAGAAACGTCGCAAGCTGGCGGCGGTGCTGGACCGGCTCAACGCGGGCAAGGACGTGCGCGTGCGGCACGGACACCAGTTGTGAGGCGGGGACGGTTATCGCGTTGAACTGCGATGGTTGGTGGTCGAGCATGGACAGTCATGCATTCGCCCGAACTTCTCGCCCGCATCGCCGCCGCCAAACGTGTCGTGTCCGCCCAAGCCGACGTGCTCATCGCCGGGTTCGGCAAGACGGAGAGCAACTGGAAGGGCGACGGCTCGCGGGTGACGCCGGTCGACATCGCGATCTCGGAGGCGATTCAGGCGGCGATCGAGGGTGAGTTTCCCGGCGACCAGTTTTTCAGCGAGGAGCTGACCCGCGCCGACGCGCCGATCCCGGTGACGTCGCGGTTTTGCTGGGTGCTCGATCCGATCGACGGCACCAACAACTTCGCGCTGGGCATTCCCTACTGCGCGATTTCGCTGGCCCTGCTGGAGGACGGGATGCCCGTCTATGGCGTGGTCTACGACTATGCGCGGCGTTGCCTGATGCACGGCGGGCCGGCGTTTGGCTGCTTCGACAACGACAAGCCGGTGAAGGTGAAGTCGTCGCCGGTCGACCACCAGAGCCTGCTGGGCTTCCACAGTCCGCATGAGAAACGCTATGCGAGCGACGCGGCGATCCTGATCGAGCGTTTCAAAATCCGCGGCCTTGGCAGCAGCACGCTTCACCTGGCCTACGTGGCGGCGGGGCTGTTCGACGGCACGGTGGACCACAACGTGAAGGTGTGGGACATCGCCGCGTCGGTCGCGTTGTGCCTCGGCGCGGGCGGCGAGCTGCGCTACCTGAACACGGAACTGTTTCCGTTGCGGGTGTTCGACCTGAAGCAGGCGCGCATCCGCTACTACGCGGGCGGCGCGCCGATGTGCGCGGCGCTGGCCGAGCTGCTGCCGGAGTGAGCGGCGGTCGAGGCGCGGAGGACGTTGGTTTTAACCACGAAGTTCACGAAGGCGCACGAAGGCGGAGAACGGACATGCTTGTCCGTTCAGGTTAATCGTTAGTTTGAAACGGACAGGAATGTCCGTTCTCCGCCTTCGGCCCGACGATGCTCAGACCTGATACAGCTGGCCCGGCACCGGGTCGATGACCTTGGTCGAGGGCATGCGCGTGGTGAGCTCCTTCTCGAACCATTTGCGGGCGTCGGGGTCGCCGTGCACGAGGATGATGCTGCGGGCCTCGGTCTGCACGGCGAACTCGAGCAGCTCCTCGCGGTCGGCGTGGCCGCTGAGCTCGAAGCGCTCGACCTTGGCGTTGATCTTGGCGGTGACGTTGGCGGTCTCGAAGAGGAACTCCTCGCCGTGCTTGCTGGCGAGCAGCTTGCCGCCGGGGCTGTCGGGATCGCAGAAGCCGACGAAGCCGATGGTGTTCCTGGCGTTGCCGAGCATGCAGGAGGCGAGGGCGTAGCTGGGCGTGCGCTCGACCATCATGCCGGAGCCAACGAGGTAGATGGCGTTGGTCTTGGGATCCTGGCCGGCGTTGATCTTGCGGGGGACGGGCTTGATCTTGAGGTCCTTGACGACCGAGCGGCTGAAGGTGAGGGCCTTGGTCTTGCGGGCGATCTGGTCGAAGTAGTCGACGATGTCCATGCCTAGGCCGGAGGCGTAGACGGGGCAGTCGACGAGGTGGCCGAACTTGCGGGCGTCGGCGAGCACGGTGAGCAGCTCCTGCAGGCGGCCGAGGGCGAAGACGGGGATGAGGAAACAGCCGCCGCGCTTGATGGTGTCGTTGATGGCGGCGATGAGGCGGGTGATCTCGCTGAGGCGGTCCTTGCCGGCGGGGCGTTCGGTGGAGCCGCGGGTGGTCTCGGTGATGAGCGTGTCGAAGTGGCCGGCGGGGAAACGCGCGCCGGGGAGGATGCGCTGGTTCTCGAAGAGCACGTCGCCGGTGATGAAGATGTGGCGGTGCTTGTGGCGGATCTCCACGGCGGCGGCACCGGCGACGTGGCCGGCGGGGTGCAGGGTGATCTCGATCTCGTCGTTGCGGCCGCGGAAGAGGCGGGGGGTGTTGAAGGGGAAGCCGGTGAAGCGGCCGGCCATGCGGTCGATCTCGTCGTGGGTGAAGAGCGGGTAGCCCTGGATGCCGGACTCGTCGCGCTGGCGGAGCATGACGTTGGCGGAGTTGTGCAGCATGCGCTCGATGAGGATGCGGCTGGGCTGGCTCATGACGACGGCGGCCTCGGGATGCTCGCGCATGGCCACGGGCACGCTGCCGATGTGGTCGAGGTGGCAATGGGTGACAATGATGAGGTCGATGTGCTTGCCGCGGATCTTGCCGAGATCGGGCATGCCCTCGGGACCGGGAATCTTGGGGTGGAGACCGCTGTCGATGAGAATGTTGATGCCCCCGATTTCGAGGTGCATGGCGCTCGCGCCGATACCGCCGGCGCTGTTCAGATCAGTTAACTTCATTAGATATAAACAATCAGCAGGCAGGACTCCAGCGGCGAGGGCAAGCGCAACATTTGCGCAAGAGGCGACGGGGCGGCCGCGGGCGCGAGGTGCGGCGGGTGTGCGGCGAACGCGGCGTGTCGCGGGGCGCTTCGCGGGGAGTGGGCGCGGCGTTGTCCGTGCGTGTCGACGACGGGACGCGACGCTCAGTTGTCGGGGATGTTGAGCTCGAAGGGCGCGAGCTGCACGTGGATGCGGGCGCCGGCCTCGTCGACACCGTGGAAACAGCCGTGCGCGACGGCGTCGCGGTCGGTGACGTGGTAGCTGTTGTAGGAAAACTCTTCGCCGGGAGAGAGGCGCGGGGTCTCGCCGACGATGCGGTCGCCCTCGATGATCATGCGGGTGCCGTCGGCGTGGGTGATGACCCACTTGCGTCCGAGCAGGGTGACGGTGCGGTCCGAGCCGTTGCGGATGGTGATGAAGTAGACGAACGCGTGGGGCTTGTCCGCGGGCAGACACTTGCCGCCGTGATGATAGACGAGCTTATCAAGACGGGCGGTCAGGCCGGCGGGTTGTTGCGAAGCGGACACGGTGCGAAAAGGTTCCATACCAAACGGAGGGCGGCGGGCATTGCAACCATTGGAGTAAAGACGGGTCCGCGCGGGCGCGCGGCGGGGCCGTCGGGCGTGGAGCGGGTGGAGCAGGGAGGGCGGCGTGGTATCGGCGGCGCAAATACCGGTTGCGCGGCGCGGCGGGAGCGGGGAATGTGCGGGCGATCATGACTTTTGCGGACATGCTGGGCGTCGTCGTCATCGGCCTGCTGGGCAGCGGGCATTGCGTCGGCATGTGCGCGCCGTTCGCGCTGGCGGTGTCGGCCGGCGCGCGCGGTGCGGGTTGGGTGATCGCCCGGCAGACCGCCTATCAGTTGGGCAAGGCGACGTCGTATGTGTTCATCGGACTCTTGTTGCTGCTGGCGAGCGAGGCGGGCGTGGCGGTGACGGGCTCGGTGGAGCGCATGCAGGCGGTGCTGGCTTGGGTCGCGGGCGGGGCGATGATCGTGGTCGGCGCGGCCTACGCGTTGGAGTGGCGGGGTCTGGCGGGATGGTTCGCGGGCGAGCGGGGCGGGCTGGGGGGGCGGTTGTGCGGCATGGCGGGGGCGTTGTGGCGCTCGCCGTCGCTGGCGCGGGCGTTGTTG
Organism: Verrucomicrobiota bacterium; assembly: GCA_030601755.1. GTDB lineage: Bacteria > Verrucomicrobiota > Verrucomicrobiia > Opitutales > Opitutaceae > JAUWBF01. The sequence goes on from JAUWBF010000014.1 coordinate 50,769, forward strand.
ATCGGTTGGGTGAACGGGTTTCTGCCCTGCGGGTTGTCGCTTACGGCGCTGTTGTATCTGGCGAGCTTCGGCTCGGTGGCCGGCGTGGCGGTGGGAGCGTATGTGTTCGGTTTGGCGACAATGCCGGCGCTGCTGGCGGTGGCGTTGCTGGGACGGCGGATCAGCTTGGGTGCGCGCCGCTGGTTCGTGAGGGCGGGGGGCGTGCTGCTGGTGGTGTTCGGCGTGCTGACGTTGGTGCGCGGCGACGCGGCGGTGCACCACTGGTTTCATGAGCACACGGTGGTGCCGGGCGGGCCGATGAACGGCGACGGCGGGCACGAGGGGCACGGACACTGAGCGCCAGACCGATCCCGACGAGGGGCGGGCAGTGGAGGCTTGCCAGCCGCGAGGGGCGAACCAAGAACAGCCCCTTTATTATGGAAAAACTGGCCCTCCTCTCCGTCAGCGACAAACAGGGACTCGTCGAGTTCGCCACCGCGCTCGTTCGCGAGCACGGTTACAAGCTCCTCTCCACCGGCGGCACCGCCAAGCTCCTCGCGCAGAGCGGCCTGCCCGTGACGGAGGTCAGCGAGCACACCGGCTTCCCCGAGATGATGGAGGGGCGCGTCAAGACCCTGCACCCCAAGATCCACGGCGGTCTGCTCTGCCGTCGCGACAAAGAGGACCACCTCGCCGCCGCCAAGGCCCACGGCATCGGCCTGATCGACCTCGTGGTGGTCAACCTCTACCCGTTCGAGGCCACCGTCGCGAAGCCGGACGTCACCTTTGAGGACGCCATCGAGAACATCGACATCGGCGGTCCCTCCATGCTGCGCAGCGCGGCCAAGAACCACGAGAGCGTCACCGTCGTTTGCGATCCCGCCGACTACACCCGCGTGCTCGCCGCCATGAACGTGCCGGCCAATCTCCACGCGCTCCGCCGCGAGCTCGCTCTGAAGGTCTTTCAACGCACCGGCTCCTACGACACCGCCATCGCTGCCTACCTGGCCAAGCAGGCCGCCGCCTCCGCCGACGCGCCCGACTTCGACGCGCTGAGCGGCCTGCCCGCCAGGCTCACGCTTTCCTACGACAAGGCCCAGTCGCTCCGCTACGGCGAGAACCCTCACCAAAAGGCCGCCCTCTACGGCACCTTCCACGACCACTTTGAGCAGCTCCAGGGCAAGGAACTCAGCTATAACAACATCCTCGATATCACCTCGGCCACCTACCTGATCGGTGAGTTCGAGCGTCCCACCGTCGCGATTCTCAAGCACACCAACCCCTGCGGCGTCGGTTGCGCCGACACGCTCGAGGAGGCCTGGGAAAAGGCCTATGCCACCGACCGCCAGGCGCCCTTCGGCGGCATCATCATCGTCAACCGCACCCTCGGCGGCGAGCTCGCGCAGACCATCTCCGGCATCTTCACCGAGGTCATCATCGCCCCGCGCTTCAGCGAGGACGCCCTCGCCATCCTCGGCAAAAAGAAGAACCTCCGCCTCATGATCGCCAAGGACGGCATCGGCGCCGACTCGCTCCAGGATGTGCGCTCCGTGGTCGGCGGCCTGCTCGTGCAGGATCGCAACAAGGTTCTGGGCAACCCCGCCGACTTCAAGGTCGTCACCAAGCGCCAACCCACGGCCGCCGAGTGGGCCGACATGATGTTCGGCTGGCGCGTGTGCAAACACGTCAAATCCAACGCCATCGTCTATTGCCACAACGAGCAGACCCTCGGCGTCGGCGCCGGTCAGATGGCCCGTGTCGACAGCTCGCGCATCGCGGTCTGGAAGGCCGGCGAGGCCAAGCTTGACCTGCGCGGCTCCGTCGTCGTGTCCGAGGCGCTGTTCCCCTTCGCCGACGGCCTGATCGCCGCCGCCGAGGCCGGCGCCACCGCCGCCATCCAGCCGGGTGGTTCCGTCCGCGACGAGGAGGTCATTGCCGCCGCCGACGCGCGCAACATGGCCATGGTCTTCACCGGCCTGCGCCACTTCAAACACTGATGCGGTTGCGGTGGGCGAGGGAAGTGCGATTCTCCTCTCGCCCACGTCGACCTTGTGCTTGCGAAAAAAATCACGCCGAATGGAAAAATCCGCGAAATCGGCGTTGACAGATCAACGTCAGTCCTGAGTGTTTCGCCCCTCGTTCGTTTTGGTTTCCTAGCTCAATGGTAGAGCAGTTGACTCTTAATCAATTGGTTCAGGGTTCGAGTCCCTGGGGAACCACCACTTTCCTCCTCCCGTAGGTCAACGGGGTTCTTTTTAGGTTTCTCGTCTGGCGCTGGCGAAGCGACTGTCACAGTCGTTGAGCGAAGATTTCGCCGGTGTAGCTCAATGGTAGAGCACCTGTTTTGTAAACAGGCGGTTGCGGGTTCGACTCCAGTCGCCGGCTCCATTTCCCAGACGACCTTGCAGCGATTTCACTGCCCGATGGTGTAATGGTAGCACAGCAGATTCTGACTCTGCTTGTTAAGGTTCGAGTCCTTATCGGGCAGCCACTCTCAGACGCAGATCGAAGGCCGGCCGGGTTTACGCCCCGCCGGCCTTCGGCGTTTGCGGCCCGCTTCACTCGGCAAAAGGGTAAAAATCCCCTTGCCAAACCCGTCGCCGGTCTGTGTTTTGACCAACTTTCCTCATGCAAAAGACCAAAAAGTCCGTCGCCAAGCGCTTCAAGCTCTCCGCCAAGGGTAAGCTGATGCGTCGCACGCCCGGCTTCCGTCACTTGCTTGCCTCCAAGAGCACCAAGGCCAAGCGCCGTGCTACCAAGGACAAGCAGGTTGCCGAAGGCCATGCCGCGCCGCTCAAGGCCTGCCTCCCGTTCGGCCTCTGAGCCAGCAGCGTTTGAACAACCGCAATCAGCCAGGTCGGGTGATTCCTAACGAGACGACCCACCGGCTCCAAAAACACAAAACCTAATCCAACATGCCTCGTGCCACCAACTCCCCCGCTTCCCGCAAGCGGCATAAAAAAGTCCTGAAGTATGCCAAGGGCTACTTCGGCAACAAGTCCCGCCTCTTCCGCTACGCGAAGGATGCCGTCCAGCATGCCTGGCAGCACGCCTACATCGCCCGTCGCAAGAAGAAGGCCGACTTCCGCGGTCTCTGGATCGTGCGTCTGAACGCCGCCTGCCGCGAGAACGGCATCTCCTACAGCCGCTTCATCGAGGGCCTCAAGGCCGCCAATATCCAGATGGACCGCAAGGTCCTCTCCGATCTGGCCATCCGCGACGAAGTCGCCTTCGCCGCCGTCGTCAACCAGGTCAAGGACGCGCTCAAGGCCAAGGCCGCCGCCTGATAAACCTTCTCTCCCGAGGCGGACCTTCACCGGTCCGCCTCTTTTTGTGTCCGGACGGGACGGCTTTCGCGATGCGAGGCCGTCCTCTTTTTTGCGTCTATCTCGCCTCCGCGTCCTTGCGTTGAAAATCAGTCCGCTCCGCCCCGCATTTTTGCGTGCCCTCCGCCCCGTTTCGTGGGCAATCTCTTCCCTTTCTCCATGCAAGACCAACTCTCCGCCCTTCTCGACCAGGCCTCGGCCGAGCTGCCCGCGCTGAAAACCCGTCCCGAGTTCGAAGCCGCCAAGGCCCGCTACGTCGGCCCCAACGGCAGCCTCACTCAGCTCATGAAGCAGATGGGCTCCGTGCCCAAGGAGCAGAAGCCCGTCGTCGGCAAGCTCATCAACGAGACCAAGACCGCCCTGCAAGTCCACCTCGACGCCGCGCTCGCCCGCATCGAGTCCGCTGAACTCGCCGCCAAGCTCGGTCCCGCGGTCGACGCCACCCTGCCTTCGCCCGACCTGCTGCCCGGCACCTTCCATCCGCTCACCCTCGTCCGCGAGGAGATGACCCGCATCCTCGCCAAGGTCGGTTTCACCGTCGTCGAGGGCCCCGAGGTCGAGACCGAGTATTACTGCTTCGACGCGCTCAACACGCCCGCCGACCACCCGGCCCGCGACGCGCAGGACACCTTCTACCTCCCTGGTCAGGCTCGCTTTGCCAACGTCGCGAAAAAAAATCCCGACGAGAAATACCTGCTCCGCACCCACACCTCGTCGGTGCAGATTCGCACCATGCTGAAGGGCAACCCGCCCATCCGCGTTGTCTCGCCCGGCCGCGTCTATCGCCGCGACACCACCGACGCCACCCACTCGGCCAACTTCCACCAGCTTGAGTGCCTCTACGTCGACAAGAACGTCACCGTGCGCGACCTCAAGGCGCTCCTCGATTACATCTTCGCGTCCCTGCTCGGCAAGGACACCAAGACCCGTTTCCGCCCGCACTACTTCAGCTACACCGAGCCTTCCTTCGAGGTCGACCTCTCCGCCAAGCACCTGCCCAAGGTCAACAAGGAGTGGATCGAGATCGGCGGCTGCGGCATGGTCGACCCCACCGTGTTCTCCGAGGTCGGCTACGACCCCGAGGTCTGGAGCGGCTACGCCTTCGGCATGGGCCTCGAGCGCCTCGCCATGCTCATGTATGGCATCGATGACATCCGTCTCTTCTACCAGAACGACGCCCGCTTCCTCCGCCAATTCGCCT
>JAUWBF010000066.1 GCA_030601755.1 Verrucomicrobiota bacterium
GGCATGTAGCCAAAGGGCTTGGTCTTGGCCGCCTCGATGACCTCCCAGATGTCGATGTCCATGGCGCCGTAGACGACCTTGAGCTCGTTGACCAAGGCGATGTTGACGGAGCGGAAGATGTTCTCGAGCAGCTTGGTGGCCTCGGCCACGCGGCAGGAGCTGACCGGAACGAGTTTCTCAATCGCGATGGAATAGAGCTCCTTGGCCTTATCCAGGCAGGCGGGGGTGAGGCCGCCGACGACCTTGGGGATGCGGGCGACCTTGCTGTCGGGATTGCCCGGATCCTCGCGCTCGGGGGAGAAGGCGAGATGGAAATCGACACCGGCCTTGAGCCCGGAGCCCTCCTCAAGGACCGCGCGCAGCTCGCCGTCGGTGGTGCCGGGATAGGTAGTGGACTCGAGCGCCACAAGCACCCCCTTGCGCAGGTGCGGGGCGATCTGACGTCCGGTGTTGAGCACGTAGCTGAGGTCGGGCTCGCGGTAGGCGTTGAGCGGGGTCGGCACGCAGAGGATCACGGCCTCGACCTCGGCCAGCTGCGAAAAATCAGTGGTGGCGCGGAGCTTGCCCGCCTGCACGAGTCCGGCGATGTCGGAGCCGTCGATGTGCTTGATGTAGCTGCGGCCGGCATGAATCGCCTCGGCCTTCTTGGGGTCGATGTCCAGACCCAGCACACGACAGCCGTTGCGCGCAAACTGGAGGGAGAGGGGTAGGCCCACGTAGCCGAGGCCGACGATCGCGATATGATTCATGGGAAACCCCTAGCGGAGCGGGAGACCGCGCCCGCTTCAAGGCTTGGTTGCAAGTTCCTCATACACCCGAAGCGTGCCTTCGCACATGGATCGCAGAGTGAACGGCTCGCCAACAATCCCCGGAGTCGGCTTTTTATCAACAACTTCCACAACAGCGCGCAAGAGGCCGGCGCTGTCGCCAAGCGTCACCCGGCCGGCCGGGAAAAATAGGTTCAACTGCTCGCCGATGCCGCCGTGGTCGTATCCGACGAAGGCCCGGCCCATCGCGAGGGCCTCCAGGGCGACCCGACCAAAGGACTCGGGCTGCTGCGACAGCGAGAGGGTGATGTCGCTCACCGCCATGATTTCGCGCACGTCGGAGCGGTGCCCCAGGAACGTGATGTCGTCGCCCACGCCGAGCGCAGCGGCGCGCTCGCGGAGTTCCTCGAGGTAGGCGCGCTTCTTGGGGTGGGTGTCGCCCGCAACCAGACCGTGGGCGGGCACCCCGGCGGCCTTGAGCCCGGCGACGAGCGCAAAGTAATCCTCGTGCCCCTTGAGCCGGGTGATGCGACCGGGCAACAGCAGGACAACCTTGCCGGCACACTGCGGTTGTTCGCGTTGCCATTTTGCAAGCCAAGCGGCGTCGGGCTGGAAGCCACGCGGATAGCGCTCCAGCTCCACCCCTCGGGGGATCACGCGGATGGCGGCATCCGGCGTGGCCGGGTAGTGGGTGCGGATGTAGTCGCGCACGCAGTCCGAGACCGCGATGACGCGTTCGCCGCGGGTCATGATGCGCGAGTAGGCGTTGACCGAGTAAAAGCCGTGCACCGTCGAGACGAGGTGCGGACGGGTCGCCGGGTCCATTTTGCTCCACGCCAACCAGGCGATCCAACCGGGCACGCGCGAACGGATGTGCAGGATGTCGGGCCGCTCGCGCTCGAGCAGGCGGCGCAAGGGGCGCACCTGAAACAGCGACGAAAGGCGCTTCTTGTGCACCGGCATGGCGATGTGACGCGCCCCCAGCGACTCGAGTTCGGCGACCAGGCGCCCACCATTGGACACGACCATGGCTTCATGCCCGGCGGAGATCAGATGGCGCGCCACCTCCAGCGTGCCGCGCTCGACACCGCCGGAGTTCAATTCGGGCAGAATTTGCAGGACCTTCATTTGAAAAAGCGCTGGAGAATAATATCGGCGCAACGACCGGTTTCGTGAAAACGCGGCGTATTGCCCCACGCATCGGGCGCCTCGCGCCAGCCCGCGTAGGTCCGCGCGTAACCGTCGGCGACGAGATCGGCGACGGCTTTCACCGTGCGGGCGGCCGGGTTTTTGACCGGCATCGGCAGGATACCCACGCGCGCGCCGGCGGTCAGCGCCTCGAAGATCATCGAGACGCTGTCCTCGGTCACCCACACCTCGCGCGCGGCCCCCATCACCGCGGTCAACCAGCCGGGCTGGGTTTGTTGATGCGGCACGATGGTCGCGCCGGACACCAACGCGCTCAAACCGTCGGCAAATCCGGCCGGCGTTCGTCGCGAGTCGCCGATGGTCCACGCCAGCTCCGGTCGCGCGCGCACGATGGTCTGCATCATCGCAGGCAACGGCGCTCCGTCCCAAGCGTGGTGCTTCGACTCTCCACCGATCATGATGAGACCGCTGTCGGTCTTGGCGACCGGCGTCTCAGGCAGGCGATTCAACGCGCCGCGCGTGGCCACCACCCGCGGCGTGTTTTGCGGATCGCGCAGGTCGTGGCGCGGGATCAAGCACAGGTCGAACCAACCGCACGGCAATGATGGTTTCATGATGACGACCGACCTCGCGCGCAGCCGTCGCGACGTCACCAGCAGCGGCAAATGAGTGCCGTGGCCGGCGCCGATGATCAGATCGGCGGCGCCGGGGCGGCGGGCCAGTGAAAGCCGTTTCAACAGACCTTCTCCCGCAGGCCAGCGCAGCACCTGGATGCCCGCGTCAGTGCGCGCAGCGAGGGCATTGGCCAGACCGATGCTTTGGTTTTCGTGTCCCGGTCGACCGTCGGAGAGCACCAGAATGCTTTGGAGTTTCCCGGTCATATCCGCCTCCCCTCAGCGTCGATCAGGATGAATCCGACGCGCCGACACGCCTTGATCAACAAACGGTTTTCGCGAGACCCCAGCACACACTCGACCGGCAGCACCTGAGATTCGTCGAGCGAGACCAACCGCGCGGCCAGCGCAGCGACCGACTCGCCCGGGATCACCTCAACCGGCTCCCAACGCACCGACTGCTCCGGCTCGATGACCGGATAGCGATCCGGCGGCACGCCCACCACCAGAACCCGACGCGGCTTGCCCCACGGCTCGAGAGCGGGACCTCGCGGCGGCTTGCCCTCCTGGAGCAAGGGTTCACGGCGACCGGGGCGCCAGCGGTCCTGCAACCAGAACACGTCCTCCGGACTCTCGCGGATCACGGTTTCAAGCAAGCGCATGCAGGCCGCGGTGTCGGGCTTGGCCTCACCGAGAGGATGCAGCTTCATGCGCCAGCGGCCCGCGCCGATCGTCTGGATGGAGACGCCAACGACCGCCGAGCCCGCGCGCCGCGCGAAAATCGACGGCAATGGTGAGCAACTGGTGGGGCGGCCGAAAAAGGGCACCACCTCGCCAGCGTTGCCCGCACGCTGGTCACTCAGGATACCGAGCGCGCCGCCCTCCTTAAGAAACGCCGTCATCGTCAGCGGCGTGTCGCGCTTGGAAAATAGCGACAAGCCGATTCTACCGCGTGCCCGCTCGACGCGGGCGTCGAGCAGCGGGTTGTTGAGCGGACGGTAAACGGTGCCTGCCTTGGCACTACCCGGCAGCAGCCGCGGAAATACCTGCGCAAGTGCCTCCCAATTGCCCATATGAGCCAGCACAACCACTGTTCCCTGCCCTGAGGATAGAGTCGCGGCAAACTCTTCCGAGCCCTCGACCTCGACCACCCGCTGCAGCTTCGCCTCATCAAGCCGCGCCGTATGCAAAGCGGAGAACAGGTTGGCCCCTGTGCGGCAAAACACCTCGCGAACCATAAAATCGATCTCAGAGAGCGATTTTTCGCCCGCAAAAGCGATGCGCAAATTGCGCCTGACCGTCTTGCGACGCTTGCCTGCAACCACATAGGCGATCAGCCCCAATCCACGCCCCAAGCGAGCGACCATCGTCCCCGGCAACAAACCGATCAGCATCTCCGCCGTTACGTAGGCCGCGTGCTCAAGACGCCATTGCAACTTGATCTTGGACACGTCGCTCATCACACGCTCAGGCACCCGCGCGTCCAGGCGACCGGGGCAAGTTCCATGAAAACTGGTAGGGGATTGCTCAAAGCCGACCGTTGTGACGGGCCACCACCCCGGCATCAAGGCCGCTGTGCAGTCCCGCCACAAGACCGCACGGCATTGGGTCCGGCACGCTACGCCCTGCCCTATTATGGAGCCTCATCCCAACAACGTTGTTTGCCTCAACGCCTCGTAACACGCGATACCCGCCGCGGTGCTCAAGTTTAGCGAGCGCAGGGACGTGTTCGCGTGCGGAATGGTCACACGCCACGCCTCGCCGATCTCGGCGTGCAGCCACTCCGGCGCACCGTGTCCCTCATTTCCAAAGACTAAACCGTCTTCATCTTCGAATTTTGCGTCCCAGTAGCGCGTTGTCGTGCGCGTAGTGAACAACCAGAGCCGCTGAGGCCGCACAGGACTGGCTTTGAACGCGTGCCAATCCGCATGCTGATGCACGTCGAGCGAATACCAGTAATCCATGCCGGCTCGCCGCAGGTTGCGATCGTTGATCTCGAAGCCCAGGGGATGAATCAGGTGCAACCGCGAACGCGTCAACGCACACATCCGGCCGATGTTGCCGGTGTTTTGGGGGATCTCGGGTTGAAACAGCACCACGTGCAGCATGACGGTAAAATTTAAGGACCAACACTCTCGACCGCAAAGTCACGGAGGATCACATTGCGCCAAGAAAAAACCCGCACCTGTTAAAGTGCGGGTTTAAAATGGTGCTCAGGAAGGGACTCGAACCCTTACGCCTTGCGGCACACGCCCCTCAAACGTGTGTGTCTACCAATTCCACCACCTGAGCTAAACTAACAAAGAGGAAGGCGGAATAAGAGGAATCCGGCGTGCGGTGTAAAGCCCCAAAATCACATCATTTTCCCCGGTCGGTCGGAATGCCAAAACGGCTAGAAGTTTGACCCATCATGCCCATCAGTCGAAGCTGCAAACCAGACACCGCATGCAGCTCGACGACATTCACCAAGCCCTGCTCTCTTCCTATGAAACCGATGGCGGCATCAATCACTTCGACGGGATCAATCTGCCGTCGGAAGCCTCTGTAAATCGGCTGGCCGCCGAATTCATGCATCTGCTGTTCCCTGGCTATTTCGAGCAAAGCTGCATTTCCCGGCATGACGTCGCCTCGCACACCGCCGACCGCCTGCGGGCCGTCGCCCAGCACCTGCGGGTTGAAATTGAAAAGAGCCTGCGCTTCGCCCGCCACTCCACGCCCGACACCGAAGCCGAGCGGCTCACCATGGAGGTCTTGAAACGCTTTCCCCAGTTGCGCACCACCGTGCAAACAGACGTGCAAGCCGCCTACCGCGGCGATCCCGCCGCCCGCAGCGTCGAGGAGATCGTCCTCGCCTACCCCTGTGTCTTGGTCATCTCTCTGCAGCGTATCGCTCATGTGCTTTACAATCTCAAGGTCCCTCTGCTCCCCCGAATGTTGACCGAATATGCGCACGAGCGCACCGGCACCGACATCCACCCAGGAGCACAGATTGGCGACCATTTTTTCATCGATCACTGCACCGGCGTGGTCATTGGAGAAACCGCACGCATTGGTCGCCATGTAAAAATATACCAAGGTGTTACGCTCGGTGCCAAATCGTTTGAAGTCGATAATAACGGTAATCCAATCAAAGGCGTAAAACGTCACCCCGACATCGGCGACAACGTCACCATTTATGCACATGCCACCATACTCGGCGGCGACACCCACATCGGAGCCCACTCCATCGTCGGAGCCAACGTCTGGCTACTGGAGTCGATCCCCGAGAACAGCATCGCATACTACAAAAACGAAAACCTCGTCGTCCGCTGCCGAAGAAAACAAGAAAAAGCGGTGGAATCCCGCAGCCAAGATCAGCTTGAGGCCTTTAATTGGTCGATTTGACATCAGTTTTCTCCTCGTGAAAGCAATGAGTTAACTACAAATAGATAGTCACACCTACAAAGTGCCGAGCTCGACGCTTGAATTACGTGAATCGCTCAAGCGCGTTTTGATCCACGCAGATTAACTTTCATCAGGAAAACTACATCGCTTGCCAGGTGCTGTCGTCACGAGATCATGTTGACATGGCGGCAACGGCATCGACGGATGCTTGAATGAAGCAAAGCCATCGGCGACATGACATGGGATTACCCTCGAAAAGTGGACTTGGTGCGCAGCGGGATAGTTTTCAGTTTTTCAGGTTTTCGAAGTCAACCGGCGAAAGGTTGCCGATTGAAGAGTGGCGGCGGCGCAGGTTGTAGAAGGCCTCGATCCATTCGAAGACGACTTGGCGGGCGTGGTCGTGATCTTGGAAGTCGTGCCGGTAAACGAGTTCGATTTTGAGGGTGGAGAAGAAGGCCTCGGCGCGGGCGTTGTCGTAGCAGTTGCCGCGACGGCTCATGGAGGCGGTGATGCGGTGGGCGGCGAGTTGGGCGCGGAAACGCTCGCTGGCGTATTGGACGCCGCGGTCGGAGTGGAGCAACAGTCCCGGGGCGCATCGGCCGCCGCGACGCCGGATGGCCATCAGAAGCGCCGCGATGACAAAACCGGTTTCCAGCGAGGGGGAAAAGGCCCAGCCGAGCACGCGCTTGCTGTGGGCGTCGATCACCACGGCCAGGTAGAGCCAGCCAGCGCGGGTGGGCAGATAGGTGATGTCGGTCTGCCACACCTGATCGCACGCGGTGATCGGCCCGGCTTGAGCGAGCCGATTGGGCGTGATCGGGCCGTTGTGGTTGGAGTCGGTCGTGCGCGGGCGAAACCTGCCGCGTTGGCGGCCTTGCAGGCCTTCTTCGCGCATCAGCCGGGCGACTCTGGTCTTTCCGACCCGCTCCCCCTTCGCCCGCAGCTCCACGGTCATCCGCGGGTAGCCGTAGCTCTGACGCGTGGCCGCGAAGACCGCGCGCAGTTTGGGGCGCAGCGTCTGGTCGGCACGGGCTCGACGTTGGTTGGCTCCCGAGGCCCAGGCATGGTAACCGCTGCGGGAGACCTCCAAGGTCTCGCATAGAAGCGTGATGGAATGGGCCGTCTTCATTTGCCGAATCGCCCCATATCGTTCGACGACGGGCTGCTGAAGATGCCCACCGTTTTTTTTAGTATCTCACAACGCGCCTGCAGCTCGCGGTTCTCTTTGCGCAACCGGCGCAACTCGGCTTCCGGGCTCTCTGTGGAGACGACGGACGGGAGCGCCCCGAGCGGCGCCCCCGCACGTCGTCTCCACTCCCTCAGACTGTTGGTCGACACCCCGAAATGGGTGGCCGTCTGGTTGAGCGATTGGCCAGTGCTCGCCATATGGGCGAGCACCTCGCGTTTGAACTCCTCGGTGTAGGCAGGTTTGGTCTGTGGCACGGTGTTGGGTTCCTTTTAGGATCTTGCCGCGCTCCCTGTCCACCAAACGGGGGTAACCTCAGACCCACGGGCTTGTCACGGTGCGCAAGGAGGGCAACTGGCGCGTCTACAGTCTCGTCGCCAAGCCCTCCAAGGCCCTGCAGGCCAGCAGCATCAACTCGTCATAGTCCTGCGGGATGAACAACACCCGGGCCGCGAAACTCCCCAAGGTGATGCCCACGGTGAGCCCGAATACGAACTGCCGTCGCGAACGCAGTGCGGCCGGTTGCGGAAACCAACCGGACAGGGCCTCCCACACGCGGCGAAGGGGCATCAGGAGTGGGGTGCGCGATTTCACATTCAGAAGATCGTCACCATCCTCCCGAACTGTAGCGTGGATTCAATCTTTCATAAGCACCTGCCTGAACGGATCTGCCCGCCCCCCCGGCCCGTGCACGAAGGACACAAAAAGGGCCGCGCGAGCGCGGCCCTGAGGCATATGCATGCGCCGGAGGCGGTTCAGACGCCGCTCTTCTTGAGCTCCTCGCGGTGGCGGATGTCCTCGGCCTTGTTGAGGAAGACCATCTCCTCGGCGATGTTGGAGGCGTGGTCGGCGATGCGCTCGATGGACTTGGAGATGAACATGAGCTCGAGGGCGCGCGAGGTGGTCTGCGGGTTCTCGATCATGTAGCTGCTGAGCTCGCGGTAGAGCTGCTTGTTGATGGCGTCGACCTCGCAGTCGCGCTTCACCACGGCGATGGCGCCGTCGCTGTCGCCGTTGATGAAGCAGTCGAGCGCGCCGCGGAGCATCTCGATGGCGATCTCGGCCATGCGGGGGATGTCGACGTAGGGCTTGAGCTGGGGCTCGGCGGCGAGCTTGACGGCTCGCTTGGCGATACTGGTGGTCTCGTCGCCGACGCGCTCAAGGTCGTGCGAGGCCTTCATGCCGACGATCACGAGGCGGAGCTCGGTGGCGACCGGGGCGCGCAGGTTCATGTAGCGGATGGCCTCGGTGTCGATCTTGATCTCGAGGTCGTCGAGCTCGTCGTCGGCCGCGATGACGCGGTCGGCCAGGGCGATGTCACCGTCGACGAGGGCCTTGAGCGCGTCGCGCACCTGGCGGATGGCGGTCTCGCCCATGAGGATGAGGTGCGAGCGGAAGGTCTCGAGTTCGTTGTCGAAGAAGCGTTTCATAAAAGGAGCTGGGATTTTTTAATCACGGAAACACGGAAGCACTGAATCAGAGAAACCGGATATGTCTTCTTTTCCGTGTTTCCGTGCTTCCGTGATTTTTTAAGATCAGCCGAAACGACCGGAGACGTAGGCCTCGGTCTGGGGGTTTGAGGGGTTCATGAAGATCTTCTTGGTGTCATCGTATTCGATGAGCTGGCCCATGTAGAAGAACGCGGTCTTGTCCGAGCAGCGGGCGGCCTGCTGCATGGAGTGGGTGACGATGATGATGGTGAACTCCTTCTTCAGCTCGTGGATGAGCTCCTCGACCTTGGCGGTGGCGATGGGGTCGAGCGCGGAGCAGGGCTCGTCCATGAGGATGACCTCGGGCGAGACCGCGATGGTGCGGGCGATGCAGAGGCGCTGCTGCTGGCCGCCGGAGAGGCCGAGGCCGGACTCGTGCAGGCGGTCCTTGACCTCGTCCCAAAGGGCGGCGCCGCGGAGGGATTTTTCGACGACCTCGTCGAGGTCGGACTTCTTGTTGCGGCCCTGAATGCGCAGGCCGTAGGCGATGTTTTCGTAGATGGACTTCGGGAAGGGATTGGACTTCTGGAAGACCATGCCGACGCGCTTGCGCAGCTCGATGGGGTCGACGTCGCGCCCGTAGATGTCGACATCGCGGATCTTGATGGAGCCCTTCCTGATGGCGGTGCCGTCGATGAGGTCGTTCATGCGGTTGAGGCAGCGCAGGAGGGTGGACTTGCCGCAGCCGGAGGGGCCGATGAAGGCGGTGACGCGCTTTTCCTCGAGCTTCACGTTGACGTCGAAGAGGGCCTGCTTGGCGCCGTAGTAGAAGTCGACGTGGTCGATGTCGATCAGGGTGCGGCCGATCCCGGGCGCGGGGGCGGCGGCGCTCGCCTTGGGGGCGGGCCGGCCGGTGGTGGTGGCGGAGGAGTCCATGGGCGCGGTGGTGGATTGGAAGTTGGACGAGGTTACCATTTGTAGCGACCACGCAGTTTGTTGCGCAGCAGGATGGAGGTGAGGGCGATGCCGGCGACGATGCCGAGGAAGACGAAGGCGGTGCCGTATTGCACGCGCTGGGTGTAGTCGTTCTGGGGGATCTTCGAGGAGACGACGTAGATGTGGTAGGGCAGCGCCATGACGCCTTGGAAGACGAAGTCGGTGGCGTTCGCCAAGCCCTCCCACGGGAGCTTGTCGCGCACGACGTAGGCGGCGGTGAACATGATGGGCGCGGTCTCGCCGGCGACGCGGGCGATGCCCAAGATGGACGAGGTGAGGATGCCGGGCAGCGCGTAGGGCAACACGTTCTTGCGGATGGTCTGCCACTTGGTGGCGCCTAGGGCGAGCGAGCCTTCGCGAAAGCCCTTGGGCACGGACTTGAGCGCTTCCTCCGAGGCAGTGATGATCACGGGCAGCACCATGAAGGCCAAGGTGAACCAACCCGCGAGCAGCGAGACGCCCCATCCCTCGAAGTTCAGATAAAGGTGAAAAGGCCAGAGTCGCAGACTGAACATATCAGGATTGGCCACGCTTCCAAATTTCGGCCCCATCAGCACAAAAAGCGCAAAGCCGAACAGGCCGAAGACGATGGAGGGCACGCCGGCGAGGTTGAGGATGGCGAGGCGCACAAAGCGCACGAATTTGCCGTCACGGGCGTATTCGTTGAGGTAGATGGCGCTGGCCACGCCGAGAGTCAGGGCGATGGTCATCGAGCCGACGACCAGCAGCACGGTGCCGACGATGCAGGGCCAGATGCCGCCGGAAGAGTAGACGTAGGTGGTCGCGTTGAAGGCAGGCGCGGCCTGGCCGGCGGCGGCCGCGGCGGCGGTCTGCTCTTCGCGGAAGGCGCGATACTCCCGGTCGCCCATCTCGAGTTTCTCGCCGTCGTGCTCAAAGACGTAGAGAGTCTCGGGCGCCTCGAAGAGGAAGGTGTTGGTGACGTAGGGGAAGTGGTCGATGGTGCGGAACGCGCCGGCGACGGTGGGCACGCCCTTGATGACGATGTCGGCGAAGATGAAGGCACCGGCCGCGAGGATCAGGTAGGTGGCGATGCGGAAAACCCAGAAGAACGCGGACTCGAAGCCGCGCCCGGCGGAGGGCTTGGCGGCGAAGGGATTGGAAACGGTGTCGGCCATGGGAACGGTGGTTTGGGCTCGGAGCGCGCGAGTCGGTCAGCCGACGGAGATGCGGTATTTGCGCACGATCTTTTGCGCGAGGAAGTTGATGGTGAGCGCGATGAAGAACAGCAGCAGGCCGACCACGAACAGCGCGCGGTAGTGGATGCTGCCGCGCACGACCTCGCCCATTTCCTGGGCGATGATGCCGGTCATGGTGTGCACGGGCTGCATGAAGGCGGCGAGGCCCTCGGTGAAGTCGGGGATGGCGATGCGGTTGCCGGCGCAGAGCAGCACGACCATGGTCTCGCCGATCACGCGACCGAGGCCGAGCAGCACCGCGGAGACGATGCCGGACAGCGAGGCGGGCACGATGATGCGCAGGATGGTCTGGAGGCGCGAGGCGCCGAGGGCGAAGGAGGCTTCCTTAAACGCGCGGGGCACGTTGTTGATGGCGTCCTCGGCGAGGGTGAAGATGGTCGGCACGGCGATGACCGCGAGCAGGCAGCCGGCGGTGAGGGCGTTGAGGCGCTCGGCGAAGGGAAAACCGGGCACCCAGGACATCGCCTCCCACTGCGACATGGCGCGCAGGGCGGTGCCGAGCATGGCGATGCCAAAGAAGCCGAGCACCACGGACGGGATCGCCGAGATGAACTCGATGAAGGGCTTGATGAACCGCTGCTCGCGGGGCGAGGCGATCTGGTTGACGTAGACGGCGGCGCCGACGCCGAGCGGCACGGCGATGAACAGCGCGATGGTCGAGACCATCAGCGAGCCGACGAAGAGCGGCACGACGCCATACCAGTCCTGCCAGAAGCTGGCGGTGAGCCACTGGGTGCCGAAGATGAAGGAGGTGAACGAGCGGCTGAGCGGCACGGGGGCGAACTGGTCCCAGTTTTCGAGGCGCTCGACGTTGTCGGGGAAGCCGGCGACGTATTGCCGGGTGAGCTGGCGGAAGCGCTCCAAGCGGGGCTGCACCTCGGGCACGGGCAACACCGGCAGTTCGGTGACGACTCGCTCGAGCTCAGTGCCGAAGTTGGTCAACTCGTCCTTGTAGAAGGGCAGCGTGCCGGTGATGGCCTTCACCTCGGTGGCGAAGTCGACGTCCTCGACGGTGACGGCCGCGGCCTCGGCGGTCATGCCGGCGGCGAGGTATTGGTCGCGTTCGATCCGGCGGTCGTCGGCGACGTTGGCCTTGGTCTTGATGGCGCTGGCGGCCTCGGTGAGATCGGAGACGAGACCGCGGACGTTGAGCACGGCGTCGCCGTAGGCATAGGAAAAGTCGTCGAAGGCGGCGAGCTTGGCATTGGCCTCGGCCACGCTGAGGCCGTCGGCGGTCAGGGCCTTGAGCGCCTGCAGCCGGATGTCGAAGAGGTAGCGGGTGAGCGCGGTGTGATCGCGCTCGGTCTCGCGCATGATGTCGACGTATTCGAGACCGGCCTGACGATAGACGCGCAGGCTCTCGCGATTCTGTCCGAAGAAGTCGGCGCCCTCGCGGAAGAGGAAGAGGGTGATCAGGCCGAGAACGACGACGGCCACGACAGCGTTGCCGCCGAAGAAGGTCTTGATGCATTCGTCCAGCGTGAGCCCGAAGAAACGGGTGCGCTCCTTTTGGATCAGAAAGGTCCCCGGCGAGGCGGGGGCGGTGTCGGAATTGGCGGACGACATGCGAAAAACATTAAAATGGGCCCGGCGGACGCGCCGGTCGCTAAAAAAGGCAGAGGCTCGCCTGATATACCGTCAAGCGAGCCTCTGTGACAAAACCGTTACAAACTACAAACTGTGCGGAAATCGCGTCGTTGATTACTTGACGGCAATGAAGCCGACTTTCTCGACGATCTTCTGACCGGCGTCGCTGAGGGTGAACTCGACGAACTTGCCGGCCTCGCCGGAGGGCTCGCCGTTGGTGTAATAGAAGGTCGGGCGGGCGTAGGGATACTTCTTGGCCTGCACGGAGGCCTTGTCGGGCAGGCCGCCCTCGATGGAGACGACCTTGATGCCGGCCTCGTGGATGTAGGCCAGGCCGACGTAGCCGATGCCGTTGGGGTTCTTGGCGACCTCGGCGACGATCTGCTCGTTGCCGGCCATCTTCTGGGAGGAGGGGGCGTAGTCGCGCTTCTTCATGGCGAGGTCCTTGAAGTCGGAGTAGGTGCCGGAAGAGGTGTTGCGGGTGTAGATGGAGATGGTGCCGGGGTTGCCGCCGACGGCGGACCAGTCGGTGACGTCGCCGGTGAAGATCTGCTCGATCTGGCGCTTGTTGAGGTCCTTGATCGGGCTGTTGGCGTTCACAATGATGGCTATGCCGTCATAGGCGACCACGGTGGGCTTCAGGCTCACGCCCTTGGCGGCGGCGCCGGAGAACTCGGTGGCCTTGGCGCGGCGGGAGGACATGCCGATGTCGGCGGTGCTGTCGGTGATGGCGGCGATGCCGGTGGTGGAGCCTTCGGCGGCGATCTCAAAGGAGACGCCGGGGTGAGCGGCCTTGTATTCCTCGGCGAGGAGGGGGACGAGCTTGGCGCCGAGGGTGTCGGAGCCCTTGATGACGAGCTTCTGGGCCTGGGCGGGGAGGATGGTGGCGGCCGCAATGGCAGCGAGGGCGATGTATTTGTTCATGAGGAAAAATGGATCGGGAAAAGGTAAACGGGCCGGCGGCGCGGGGCGCGCCGGCCCGAATTGAGTCAGGTAGCCGTGATCAGAAGTTGATCTGGAGCTGCGAGCGGACGCCGGAGACGTCCTCCTCGCGGGCGGCGCCGTCGGTCTCGCCGCCGACATAGCCGAGGGCGAACTTCACGTCGCTGCCGGAGAAGTAGTAGTTGAAGCCGATGTAATACTCGGTAAGCTCAGGAGCGGTGCCGGTGCCGCCAACGGAATTGGCGTTGCGGATGCCGTCGGAGACGCGCACGCCGCGACCATCGGTGTCGATGAAGCTGTAGCGGGCGACCAGCTCGAGCTTGTCGGAGATCTTGTAGCTGGGCTGGATCCAGTAGCCGTAGACATCGTTGTCTCCGGCGGCGTTCTCGACCTTGGCGGTCAGATACTCGGCGGCCAGGTTGAAGGCGCCGAAATTGACGTCGGCGTAGATGGAGGCCTCGGTGATGTCATCGCTGCCACCCAGCACGGTGCCCTGGTCGGGGAGGACGCCGAGGGCAATGCCGGCGGTGTATTTGCCGCCGTCGAACTTACCCGAGTAGCCGGCGTCGGCCCAGTAGGCGAAGTTGTTGTTGGTGGCGTTGGAGACGCCGTTGCCGGTGCCGGCGACGCGCTCGGGGTTGGTGATGGCGGCACCGTAGAAGAGGCCGGAGGTCTTGCCCTTGCGGGCGTCGGTGTTGAAGTCGGCGAAGACACCCACGCGGTAGCTGCCGGCGCCGAGACGACGACCGTTGTTGCTCTCAACGAAGTAGCGGGTGACGCCGGAGCGCTCGATGGACTTCAGGCTGCCGGAAGAGGTGGTCTCCTCGTAGCCGAAGTTGACCTTGCGCAGACCGACGAAGAGATCGAGGTCCTGCCCGAAGAGCTCGGTGTCGAGCTGGGCGTAGGCCTTGTCGAAGCCGGTGGCGGCGAAGTCGTAGTTGACCACGGCCTTCCAGTCGGCGCTGACCTGGGCCTCGGCGCCAAAGTAGACGCGGCGCAGGAAGAAGTGATTCATGGACGGCACGGTCGCGCCGGCGCCATCGGTGTCGGTGCTCAGACCGTCAAACTGGGTCTGGATGCGGCCGGAGATCTTGAGGCTCTTGGTGCTCTTGCCGCCGGCGATCGCCCACGGGCTGGAGTGGAAGTCGTTGGTCAGGTCGGCGCGAATTTCCTCGGCCTCCTGATCGTTGAGGATGCCCTTCTTGACGAGGGCATCGAGGAGGGCGCCGCTGTCCTGGGCCTGGGCGGCGGTGAGGGCGGCGAGGGTAGCGCCGCCGAGGATGGCAAACCACTTAGTGGAATTCTTGATCATATATGCGAGGTTAGGTTTGGTTGGTGCGTCCAAACCGCTGGAGGGCGTGATGGACGCCGTAACATTCGCACCCGATTGTTACGATTCCGTGGCGGATTTGTTACGAGGACGTGATTACACCGCTCGACCGCGCTTTTTTACGGATTCCCCCACGGAATTTCCCCGGTCATAGATGGACCGAGACCGACCCGTCCCACCGCCCAAATGCGATGCGATTGTAACAATCCGTAATGATAGATTTTGGTAGATTTTGGTAGATTTCGCCTCACTATCCATCCCCTCCCCAATTCCCCGCTTTAACCATGACCTCCGCCTCCCACGTTCCCAACCCCGACGTCATTCTCGTCGGCAGCGGCATCATGTCCGCCAATCTCGGCGCGCTGCTCAAGCGCCTCGATCCCAAGCTCAAGATCCAGGTCTACGAGGTCACCGAGGAGCTCGCCCAAGAGGCCTCCCACGGCTGGAACAACGCCGGCACTGGTCACGCCGGCATCTGCGAACTCAGTTACACGCCCACCCAGGCCGCCGACGGCACGGTCGACGTGTCCAACGCCATCAAGATCTTCGAGCAGTTCGAAAAATCCCGCCAGTTCTGGGCCTACGCCGTCGCCGAGGGCATGGCCGGCAACCCCAAGGACTTCATCAACCCCGTCCAGCACCTCAGCTTCGTGCACGGCGCCAAATGGGTCGACTACCTCAAGGCCCGCCACGCCGGTCTCGCCGCGCACCACTTCTTTGCGGACATGGAATTTTCCACCGACCGCGGCGCCATCGGCTCATGGGCGCCGTTGCTGACCGAGGGCCGCGCCGAGGTTCCCATCGCCGCCACTCGCATGGACAGCGGCACCGACGTCAATTTCGGCGAGATTTCCCGCCAACTCCTCAGCTGGCTCGGCCGGCAGGAAGGCTGCGCCGTCGCCACCAACCACCGCGTGGTCGACCTCACCGAGACCTTCGACGGCGGCTGGAGCGTGAGCGTGCACGACCTCACCAACGACCAGCCGCACACCAGCAAGGCCAAGTTCGTCTTCGTCGGCGCCGGCGGCGGCAGCCTCAAGCTCCTCCAGAAGGCCGGCATTCCCGAGAGCAAGGGCCTCGGCGGCTTCCCCATCGGCGGACAGTGGCTCGTCTGCGACAACCCCGCCATCGTCGCCAAGCACGAGGCCAAGGTCTACGGTCAACCCCTCGACGCCGCCCCCACCATGGCGGTGCCCCATCTCGATACCCGCATCCTCGACGGCAAGAAGACCCTGCTCTTCGGCCCCTTCGCCGCCTGGACCACCAAGTTCCTCCACAAAAAAGGCAGCGTCCTCGACCTCCCCGGCTCCATCAAGCCCCACAACCTGCTCACGCTGCTCAAGATCGGCGCGACCAACCTCGATCTCGTCAAATACCTCGTGCAACAAGGCACCCAGTCCATGGACGACCGCATGGAGGTGCTCCACGTCTTCTATCCCGATGCCAAGAAAGAGGACTGGAAGCTCATCGACGCCGGCATCCGCGTGCAGGCCATCAAGAAGACCGACGGCGAGGCCGGCATCGTGCACTACGGCACCGAGGTCATCACCAACCAGAGCCGCACCATCTCCGCGCTGCTCGGCGCCTCGCCCGGCGCGTCGACCTCCGTGCACATCGTGCTCGAGGTCATCCAAAAATGTTTCCCGCAACTCCTCGCCTCACCCGAAGGCGCGGCCCGCATGAAGGCCATGATCCCGACCTACGACGTCGACATCAAAGACCCAGCCAACGCCGACTACTTCCGCGAACAAAGCCGCCGCGCCTCCGAGCTTCTGCAACTTGTCTGATTTTTATTCGCCCACGAAACACACGAAGTAACACGAAAGATTAGCACCCACTCCGACGCTCCCCTTTTCGTGCCCTTTCGTGTGTTTCGTGGGCAACTCTCCCCTCCCCGCATGCCCTCCGCCAAGCCTCTCCATCTCGCCGCCGTCGACCTCGGCGCCACCTCCGGCCGCGTCATCCTCGGCACCTGGAAAAGCAACAAACTCTCCCTCAAGGAAGTCCACCGCTTCCCGAACGCCTTCCAGTCCCTCAACGGCCACGACTACTGGGACATCGCCGGCCTCTGGCGCGAGATCCAGACCGGCCTGAAGGCCGCGGCCGCCGCCCTCCCCCGCGGGGCCACCCTCGCCTCCGTCGGCGTCGACACCTGGGGCGTCGACCACGCGCTCGTCAACGACGCCGGCCGCCTCGTGTATCCGGTTCACGCATACCGCGACGACCGCACCCAGCCCGGCCTCAAGCGCCTCGCCAACACCCGCGCCGCCCTCGAGCGCATCTACGACGCCACCGGCATCCCCAACGTCTTCTACAACGCCTCGCTACAGCTCGAGGAGACCGTCGCCTCCTGCCCCGCCATCACCGATCTGGCCACCCGCTGCCTCTTCCTGCCCGACTACTTCAACTACCTCCTCTCGGGCAGGATGGCCAACGAGCTGACCATCGCCAGCACCACCCAGCTGCTCGACGTTCACTCGACCGACTGGTCGCGCCCCGCGCTCGACCATTTCCGCGTGCCCGCCCAGTGGCTCTCCAAGCCCGTGCTCGCCGGCACCAAGCTCGGCAAGGTCCGCGGCTTCGACGCCCCCGCGTTCAAGGGCGCCCAAGTCGTCGCCGTGCCCGGCCACGACACCGCCTGCGCCTACGACGCCATGCCGGCCAACCCTGACGGCACCGACCTCTTTCTCAGCTCCGGCACCTGGTCGCTCGTCGGCTTCGAGAGCGACACCCCCGTGCTCGGCACCGACGCCCTCGCCGCCCGCATCTCCAACGAGCGCATCGGCGACGGCCGCTACCGCCCCCTCACCAACGTCATCGGCCTCTGGCTGCTCGAGGGCATCATGAAGGACTTCGCGAGCCGCCCGAAAACCAACGACGAATGGGCCAAACTCATCGCCGCCGCGGAAAAACTCCCCGCGCCCACCGCTCTGCTCGACGTCACCGACGCCGCCCTCACCAACCCCAAGTCCATGAAGGCCGCGATCGACGCCCAGTTGAAGCGCCGCAAGCTCGCCGCCCCGAAGAACCTCGCCGGCTACACTCGCCTCATTTGCGACTCACTCGGCCAGGGTCACGCCGACGCCAAGGCCGCCTTCGAAAAAATGGCCGGCCGCGCCTTCAAGCGCGTGCTCATGGTCGGCGGCGGCTCCAAGAACCGCCTGCTCTGCCAGGCCACCGCCGACGCCTGCGGCGTGCCCGTCGTGTCGTTCGCCCTCGAAGGCACCGCGGTCGGCAACCTCGCCTCGCAGCTCGTCGCGCTCAAGGCCGTCAAAAACACCGCCGAGTTCCGCGCCCTCTTTGGCAAGACGCTCA
>JAUWBF010000005.1 GCA_030601755.1 Verrucomicrobiota bacterium
CCACCATCGACGCCTACCTCGCCGCCCATAACCGCTCCCCCAAGCCCTTCATCTGGACCAAACGCGCCTCCGACATCCTCGCCAAAGTCCAACGCGCACGCGCCGCCCAGAATAAGTAACGCTATTTATCGGCCACTACACTAGCGTATTGCGCTCTTCCGGCGGCGAGCTTGCTTTTTACTGAAAAATACGGATTTTTCTTCAGACGCCCTTTTGAACCGAATGCTGACGCTTTGCCGTCAGAGGCTGATGTAGGTTCAACGGGGCGTCGCCGTTTTATGGCTTGGTGAATGAGCCGTCGAAGCGGTGTTGGCTGGGCACAAAAAGCCAGTGCAGGTAAGGATCGTGCCAACGGCCGCCGGGATACGTTGCCCCGGTGCTGATGCCGATATTGAACCCCGCCTTGCCGGTGACCCGTTTGATTTCGGCGAGGATGTATTTGTAGAGACGCTCCTTTGCCACGGTTCGTTTGCCTGGCCCGGTTTGTCCCGGAGTGCGCTCCAGGTGTTTGTTGTTCAATCGGAAGGTGGTGGAGCCGAGCACGACATCGAGCGCCTGCATGATGATATGGTCATGGGAACGCACCTCCGTGATCGCAGACTCATCCAAAATGATGCCGCCCGCGGAGCGGACGGACTTGTTGGAGGCCAGCGCGGCTAGGTAGCCGCGGAAACGCAAGACTTGCTCCCGGGTGTCTCCGATTTCGTCGAGATAGATGCGCACACGAGGTGGTTTCACGTGTGGTGGCATCAGCGTGAGGCCGAACCCGTGTTTCAGGAACTGGTAGTAAAGCAGGTAGTAGCTGTCTGAAAGTTGCTCGTTGGACAGGCCCACCGGAACGCGGGCGTTTTGGGTAAACATGACGCGCATGACGGCGCGACGGGCCGCCAGTTCGTTGAAGAAGGCGGAGACAAAGACTTCGTAACGCTCGACGATACCGGGGCCGACCTTCTCCCATTTGATTTCGCTGGTCAGGCCGAGGCGTGACTTGCACGCGGAAAGGTTGTGCTCCACCTCCCGCAGGTGTGTGGCGGGCACCCGCACGCCACCGTAAAAATTCGAGTAGTAACGCCCGCGTCGGTCGGATTCGTCGCAGAAGAGAGTGTATTCCTTCTCGTGGAGAGGCGTCGTCATGAAACGAGTCGGCTTAATCGGGCGTGGACTGCAGAAAGTCGGACCAGGTGGTGAAGCCTTTTCCCTTATAAATTACCGCAGGATGCCTTGGCATGTTTGCTGGTAGATTGCCTTTTTTATTACACCAATCATTCCACGCGGCACCATTTTTTAAGCCTAACGAGCGAGCGAAATCACGAGCAGCTTCAAATGCTAGCAGCCTGTCGGACTTAACGGGGAACTTCGTTTAGGGACTGGAGTCGAGGTGGATATGCCGAAGTTCGTCAACATCGACCACGACACGGAGCTGCTCTTGCCGCCGAAGCTGAGGGAGTGGGTGCCGGAGGGGCACCTGGTTCACTTCGTGATGGAGGCGGTGGATCTGCTCGATGTGAGCGAAGCGTCGGTCAACCAGCGGGGGACGGGCAGCGCGCAGTATCCGCCCCGTCTGCTTTTGGGGCTGCTCGTCTACAGCTATGCGACGGGTTTGTTTTCGAGCCGCCAGATCGAGCGTGCGACCTACGAAAACGTGGCGGTGCGGCTGCTGTGCGCGGACACGCACCCCGACCACGACACGCTGTGCGCCTTTCGGCGCAAAAACGGCGCGCTCCTGCGCCGGGCCTTCGCGCAGGTGCTGGAACTGGCCGCCGGCTGCGGCATCCTGAAGGTGGGCGGCGTGACCGTGGCGATCGACGGCACGAAGGTGTTGGCCAACGCCAGCAAACACGCGGCGGTGAGCCACGGCCACGCGCAAAGCGCCCTGCGCGAGATCGACGCGGAGATCGCGCAACTTTTGGCCAAGGCCGAGCAAGCCGACTCCACGCCCCTGCAAGACGGCCTGACGATCGAGGGCGAGATTGCACGCCGCCACGAGCGCAAGGCCCGTCTTCTCAAGGCAAAGGCCGAGATGGAGGCGCGCGCGCACGCCCGCTTCCAAGCCGAGCAGGCCGACCACGAGGCCCAACTCGCCAGACGCGAAGCCGCGCGCCAAGCGGGCAAGAAGCCCCGCGGCCGCGAGCCGAAGGCGCCGGACCCCGCGCCCGGCGAGAAGGACCAGGTCAACTTCACCGACTCCGAGAGCCGCATCATGAAGACCAAGGACGGCTTCCAACAGTGTTACAACGCGCAGGCCGGCGTGGAGACCGACTCGCGCCTGATCGTCGGAGCCCGCCTCGCCCAGGCGCCCAACGACAAGGAACAACTCGAGCCGACCCTGGCCGCGGTGCGCGAACACGTCGCGCCCGGGCACGTGCTGATCGACAGCGGCTTCGTCAGCGAAGCGGCGATCCGCTCCGTCGAGCGACCCGACCCGAAGCGCGAAGGCGAGAGCCCGCGCGTATTAGCCGCGGTGATACGCGAACGCCACGGCCGCACGATCGAGCAGCTGGAGAAACGCGAGGACCCGCCGGCGCCGCCGCCGGAGGCGCCCTTCACCGAACACCTCGCGCATCGCACCGCCACCGCCGCCGGCCGCGCCCTCTATCGCTTGCGCCAACAAACGGTCGAGCCGGTCTTCGGCATCATAAAATCCGTGCTCGGCTTCCGCCGCTTCATGCTGCGCGGCCTGGCCAAGGTCTCGCTCGAATGGGACCTGGTGTGCCTGGCCTACAACCTCAAACGCCTACACCGTCTCGACGCCCGCCTGCGACCGGCCTGACACCGACCGGCGGTGTCGCCACCCGCGCCATCACCGCCTTCCGCCCGCCTCGCCCGACACCAAATTCCCCTCATCCTCCCTCCATCGCCCTCCTCATCCCTCTCCCCCTTCCTTCTCGCAAAAAACCTAAGCCCGACAGGCTGCTAGAAACTTCTTTTCAAATGGAGCGATGTTACCAGTGCCCAACCAATCACCCCATCCTTTCCACTGCTCTCGGTATGCATTGGCTGGGTGTCTCGGGATATCTTTGGGTCTGGGCTCTTTGTCGGAGAACTCACCTTTAAGGTAACGGGCCCATTCCGTTGAGCTGGCTAGATTTAAATTGTGAACGAAATCTCGGGCAGAAAGGAAGTCCCTGAAACGTTTTTTGACCGTGGCGCGTTTCGGTAATTCAACTCCGAGCCATGCACTCCAGTTAAAGTCATCCAATGCGTATGCATTGCTAGGATACCGCGGGATGTCGTCTGGGATGGCTGCGTGACCACCGAGCTGACCCTTTGTGTATTTTACCCACTCGCCGTGTGAGCTTAGGCCAAGCGAACTTACAAATGCGCAGGCTTCATGGTATGGTCGGTAGGATTTTTTTCTTATAGGTATATTGCCGCTTCCAAGCCAATCCCCGTATCCGAGCCAGCCATGATCTTGATAATAGTGTTCAGGACCAGCAGGCACCCCCGCTAGGCGTGGAGGAAGGTGAGGCAATTTGCCTTTGCAGTATTGGCGCCAAGCCCTCTGTCCAGTGAGCTTTAAGCTCCTGGCAAACTCACGAGCTTCAATGAAGGGGAGTAATTCGGCTCCGTCATTACGCATTCCGAGTGTTGCTTGTTCTAGACCCAACCAATGAGCCCAATTTACCCAGCCCTTATTGCGATATGCCTGCGGTGGGTTTCGTGGAATGTTTAAAGGTAGTGGCGGCTTTCCGAGGATGCCTTGGCGTGCATAAAGTCGCCATTCATCTCCAGTTTTTAAACCTAGTGCCGAAGCATATGCCCTAGCTTCGTCATAAGATAAGATCACTTTCCTAGTCGCGGGTCTCCGAAATCCGATAAAGTCACCCCAATCAATCCAGCCTTTACCCTCATAAACACTATATGGGGCAAGTGGTATATCGCGGGGAATTCCGCCTGCTTTCCAAATTTTCACCCAGTCGGTGGACTTGGTAATGCCGCTTTGACGAGCCCACTCACGAGCCTCCAGAAAGGGCCGCCATTTAAGCTTCGCAATTTTCTCCCAACAACGAACCTCAATGTAGTTCGCAAACTCTTCTGCGCTTACATCAAGCGGCATTACTCCCGTCATATCGAACTTCACCAAGCCGCCGACTTCCGGCGTCCGACCTTCGGCTGTGGCGCGGAACCATTCGATGATCCGTTCGTCGTGGGTGGCCAATGCGCGAAGGACGAGCAGTATGAATTTGAAGGCACTACTTTCTGCAATCTCAACGGGAGTCGATCCATCCGGCACCACTAGTGGCAGCAGAATATAGCCGAGTTGTTTGCCCGATTTCGGGTCTAGTCGCAGAGCCCTGCCGGAGGCTTGGACGATGTCGATGGTGCTGCCCTTCGGGTCGGCGAAAAAGACGCAGTCGATGCCGGGCACATCCACACCTTCGGTCAGGCAGCGGGCGTTGGTCACCAGCGACGGAGTGGCTTTGAGAAAGGCATCCAGCTCACGCTGCCGGGCGGCGCTGCCCATCTTGCCCGACACGTGATAGGCGGCGATCGGTGTTTCCGCAGTGAGGTGCTCGTTGAGTTTGTTGCAGAGTTCGCGGAAGCGGGAGGCGCGGGCGATGCTGCTGTGAAACGAAACGGTGTGCTTCACCCCGTGGCGCTCAGTGGCACGGCGAAGCGCAATCAGGCTGGCGAGAGCCAGGGCGGTGACCTCGTCCAAGTCATCCGGACCAAGATCGAGCCAACGATTGTTTTCCACCAAGGCCCGCACTTCAGATTCGCGCACACCGATGGTGAGCAGACGGTAGTCGCAGAGAATCGGATCGGCGGCGTCGATGGCGGCCTTGAAGGTGAGCAGGTCGATGGTCTCGCCGTAGAGCGCGGGGTCGTCCATCGAAACAATGTCGTCGGAACGGTTGGAGGCGAAGCGGCGTTCCGTGGCCGTCATGAACAGGCGGCGAGGCAGCGGCAGGTTGTCGTTGTGGAGGAGATGGGCGTAGTAGCTGGAGGTTTTGCCGGTGGTTTTGTGGGCCTCGTCAAACACGGCAAAGTCGAAGTCGGTCTCGGCGGCCCGCGCGGCTGTGGAGAGGACGGGCGAACTTTGATACGTGGTGAGCACGACCAGCAGACCGGGGTTGCTCCGGGTGGTGCGGAGGTGGTCAGCCAGCTTTTCAGGATCGGTATCGCAGGGGATGCCGAGCTCATGGACGTGGGCGATCAGAGCCTCGTTATCCATGTCGGCGACCTCATCATCGCTGCACACACAAAGCCAGTCTACGGCGCGGGAGTCAGCGACGGCCTCGGTCATCCATGTCTCCAAGGTCTGGCGGACGAGCGCGAGACTGGGCACCGCTATCAAGACGCGTCGCGCATCCAGTTCCCTGGCGATCCAGTAGGCGGTCAGACTTTTCCCGGAACCGCAGGGATGGAGCAACTTGCCGCGCGTTTGTGCGGGTTCGGTGTAGTAGGCGACGGCAGCGGCGATAGCCTTGGTCTGATGTTTGCGTGGCGAGCGCGGGTTAATGACCGGCGGTGTGGAGTCGGCTGCCTGCGCAGTCAGGGAGACAAAAAACTCGGGAGGAAGCGTGGTCCACGTTTCCGAGGTGATGTCGCCGATGTTGCCGAGACCTTGGAGAATACCCGGGATGCGCGAGGTTGTGGTGCAGACGAGGGCGAAAGAGATTTCCCGGCAGATCGTGAATGACAGGGAGGTGAAGGTGGAGAGCTCACCGAACGTCAGCGAGGAGGCGACATCGCTACGATATTTGGCCTGTATTGACCAAAACTCGCCCGAGTGGGTGCGAGCGATCATGTCGATGCCCGTGTCTCGTGGCGGCAGGTTTAAGCGGCTGCGGACATCTGCGGGAACATCGTAGTCAAACCAAACCTCGGCCAGCTTGGTGCGGTAGGTTGGCTCCCAGCGCAGATAGTGGCGCACG
This sequence comes from Verrucomicrobiota bacterium, assembly GCA_030601755.1. Classification (GTDB taxonomy): domain Bacteria; phylum Verrucomicrobiota; class Verrucomicrobiia; order Opitutales; family Opitutaceae; genus JAUWBF01. The sequence goes on from JAUWBF010000005.1 coordinate 5,880, forward strand.
ACGTGGGCGAAGGCGGCGCCTTGTTGCGTGGTGTCGGGAAGCGTGGCCACAGCGGCGGTGAACTCTTCCCAACATCTGACGGATGCAAACTCGACGGGTAAAGGCACGTGCGGAGAAAAGGTAATGTCATCTGATTTGGCAAGTTGCCGACGTGTCGCAGTGATCTGCCAACGCCTTTTTTGACACAAAAAAGCCCCGGCTATTTTTTGCCGGGGCGCAAGGGGTGTGAACTCAGATCAAGCCGAGCTTCATCTTCCCTTCTTCGGAAATCATGGACTGGTTCCAGGCCGGCTCCCAGGTGATGCGCACGTCGGCGGCGCTGACGCCGGGGACGAGGAGGACCTTGGTCTTGGCGTCCTCGGCGATGGCCGGGCCCATGCCGCAACCGGGGGCGGTGAGGGTCATGGCGACGTCGACCTTGTAGCCGCCATCTTCCTTGAGGATGTCCATCGAGTAAACGAGTCCGAGGTCGACGATGTTCACGGGGATCTCGGGGTCGTAGACTTTCTTGAGCTGGTCCCAGACGGCCTCCGGGTCGGGCGCGCCGTCGGCGGTGGTGGCGGCGCTGACGGTGTCGTTGACGACTTCCTCGCCGAGTGCGTCGGCGTCCTTGCCGTCGATGCGGTAGAGGCCGCTGTCGGTCTGCACGGTGTAGGTGCCGCCGAGGACTTGGTGGATGAACACCTTGGTGTCGGCGAAGAGCGTGTGCTTGTCACCGGACGGGATCTGGGTGGCGACGACGTCGCGGGAGAGGGAGCGGTCTTTGGAGGACATGATGAAAAAAGAGGACTGCGCGTGGCAGTCCTCTACAAGAGCTGATTTTGCCCCAAGCTCAAGCGACCATCCGTCAAAACGGAAGGCCCGCCGGTTTGAGGAGCGCGTGCAGTCCGGGAATCACGAACTCGGCGGCTCCTAGGATGGCCGGATCACCGATGCCGACGGCCTTCATGCCGGCGCGATGCGCGGCCTCGATGCCGGCCTCGGCGTCCTCGTAGACCACGCAGTCGGCGGCCTGGAGTCCGAGCCTGGTCGCTCCGAGCAGGAACACCTCGGGATCGGGCTTGGCTTTGGCAACGTGGTTGCCGTCGACGATGGCGTCGAAGAGCCCGGTGATGCCGAGGCTGTCGAGGATCATGGGGGCGTTCTTGCTGGCGGAGCCGAGGGCGATCTTCACGCCGTCGGCACGGAGCTGACGCAGGTAGTCGGCCGCGCCGGGCAGGATCTCCTCGGGGCCCATCTTGGAGATGAGCTCGACATACCAGGCGTTTTTCTTGGTCGCCAGTTCGACGCTGCGTGCCTCGTCAAACTGGAGGCCGCCGATCTCAAGGAGGATCTCCAACGAACGCATGCGGCTGACGCCTTTCAGGCGCTCGTTGTGGGCCTCGGTGAACTCGAAGCCCAGCTCGGCGGCGAGGCGACGCCATGCCTGGTAATGGAAACGCGCGGTGTCGACGATGACCCCGTCGAGGTCGAAGAGCGCGCCGCGGGCGGAAGTGATGAAGGAGGGAACGGGTTTCATGCGTGAACGGTGTTGGCGAGGGCGATGTCGAGGGTTTGGCCGGGCGCGCAGATGACGTCCTGGCCGGCCACGGTGAAGTCCGCGGAGCCGGCGTTTTGCGCGTCGGCGGTGAGCTTGACCGAGTCGGGTGTGATCGAGGCGGTGAACCAGCGGCCCGACCATGCGAAGCGGAAGGCGAGGCGGGTCCACTTCTCGGGCAAATGCGGCGTGAGCGTCATGCGTCCGTCGAGCAGGCGCAGGCCGCCGAAACCGAGGACCGCGGCCATCCAGGCGCCGCCGTTCGCGGCCGGGTGGGTGCCGCCGATGTAGAGCGGACCGATGTATTGCTTGGACTTGCCGGTGAGGTCGATGGTGGCGGTGCGCAGGAAGTATTTGTAGGCCCACTCGGTGCGGCCCAGCTCGGCGGCGAGGAGCGCGTAGACGCACGGGCTGAGGCTGGAGCCGTGCTCGGTGCGCGGTTCGTAGTAGTCCCAGTTGGCGCGCTTGATGTCCTCGGAATACTCGCCGGAGAACAGGTGCAGCATGAGCACGACGTCGGCCTGCTTGATGACCTTGGTGGTGGTCGCGAGGCCGTGTCCGCCGCCCCAGTATTCGGTGGGGTGCAGCATGCGTTTCTTGAGCTCGTCGGGAGTGGAGTCCTCGAGCTTGTGGTAGCCGGTGAACTGCTCGATGACGCCGGTCACGGGGTCGGGCTCCGGGCGGTGGAGCTTCGCATCCATATCGCGGATACGCCCGAGGTCGGTGAGGAAGTCGAGACGTCCGATCAGCTCTTCGACGACGGCGGGACGTTCGCGGGAAAGCAGGTCGACGGTGTCGAGCGCGATGCGCAGCGTGGCGGCCACCATGGCGGAGGTGAACGCGTTGTTGTCGACCCGCTCGTGGTATTCGTCGGGGCCGACCACGTCGAGGACCTCGTAGCGGTCCTTCTCGGCCTTGAACCAGGCGTAGGAAACGAAGAAACGAGCGCATTCCAGGATCACCTCGGCGCCTCCGTCGACCAGCACGGAGAGGTCGCCGGTCTGCCGGTAGTGACGCCAGATGGCGAAGGCGACGTCGCCGCTGATGTGCACCTGCTTGTCGCGGAAATGGGTGCGCATGGGACGGCCGGTGTGGACGTCGGTGACGTTGAAGTGCGAGCAGGCGTCGTCGCCGGTCTCCTGGCTTTCCCAGGCGTAGAACGCGCCGCGGAAACCGTATTCGGCGGCCTTGCGGCGGGCGCCGTCCAGCGTGTGGTAGCGGTAGCGGATCAGGTTGCGCGCAAGCTCCGGCAGGGTGTGGTCGAAGAACGGCAGCATGAACATCTCGGTGTCCCAGAAGATGCCGCCCTTGTAGACTTGGCCGGACAGACCGCGGGCGGGGATCGACTGGCGGTCCGACTCCGGCGCGATGATGAGCAGGTGGTAGATACTGTAGCGGAGCGCCAGCTGGGCCTCCTCGTCGCCCTCGATGGTGACGTCGGCCGAAGCCCAGCGATTTTGCCATTCGCGGCCGCTGTCTTCGAGCAGGGCGTCCCAGCCCTCGAGCGACGCGGCGCACGCGGCCTCGGTGGCGGCGGGGAGGGGATCGCCCGCGCCGTCGCGGCCGGTGAAAAATGCGACGTAGCGCTCGATCGAATACTCGACGCCCGCCTCGGCCTCGAGGGAAAGGCGGCGAATGACGCGGTTGTCCTCGAACGAAATCTCCGCGTTGTCCAAGCCGGACGAGCGGGTGAGGGCGGCGACGCAGACCGGCACGTCGAGCTCATGGGTGCGGGCGGCAAGCACGTCGACCTCGCGGTCGCCCTGCGAGGCAAACGCGGTCAGGTGCGGGCCGTTGATGTCCCAGACCTGGCCGTCAATGGAGGTCTCGATGACGATGTGGCGGGCCTTGGATGAGCTGACCGAAAACCGCATGGCGCCGACATGGGTGTCGGAAAGGCTGAGGAATCGCTCGGAACGAACACTGACCGTGTCGCCGTCGCCGAGGAGGAAGGTGGTCTCGCGGTGATGAACCGAGCGGCTCAGGTCGAGTTGCTGGCAGTGGTTGGCAATCTCGGTTGAGAGCGCGGAGAGCGGTTGGCCGTCGACGAGCACGCGGACGGTGAAGGGGGAGGGGGCGTTGACCGGCTCGCGCCAGAGGTCGCCGACCTGATCGTAGAGGCCCGCGAGGGTGCAGGCGACGAGTTCGGGGGCACCGAATTCCTCGAGGGTGCCGCGGACGCCGAGGCGGCCGTTGCCGATGATGAACTTGCTGCCGTTTTTGGCGACGTCTTCGGCGACGAAGCCGTCTTGTCGGATGCTCCAGGCGGAGTGGGTTTTCATGGTGAAACGCGGTGAAGGTGCAGGGGGGGCGTGCCGGCGAACCAACGCGGAATTGAAATCGACTCCAAGGGGCGGAATGCGCATGCATATGCGCAAAATGGGAAACCGCGTGTTGATGACCGACATCGCCCGGCGTCTGGGCGTGCATCAGACCACGGTTTCGCGGGCCTTGAGCGATCACCCGCGGATCGGGCGGGAGCTGCGCGGACAGATCAAGCGAGTGGCCGCGGAGATGGGTTATGCGCCGGATCCGCACCTGCGTGCGCTCGCCAAGTATCGCGCCCGGAGCAAGGCCCCGGAGTTTCGCGGGCTGCTGGGGTGGTTGACGAATTTCGAGACGCGCGACGGGTGGCGAGTGCACGAGAAGTTGTCGTATTTCAAAGGCGCTCGCGAGCGGGCCAAGGAGCTGGGCTACGACTTGGAGGTCTTTTGGCTGCGCGAGCCGCGACTGCGCGTGGAGCGGTTGGGGCGCATCCTTACGGCGCGCGGGATTCGCGGGGTCTTGTTGCCTCCGCAGCCGGTCGCCGGCACCAAAATCGCGCTGCCGTTGGAGGGGCTGGCGGCGGTGTCGTTCGGTCACTCGCTGGTGGAGCCGGATGTGCACGTGGTGCATCACCACCACTACCGTTCGATGCAGCGCTTGTTGGCCGAGTTGGAGGGGCTGGGTTATCGGCGGCCCGGGCTGGCGTTGGCCGAGCATTTTAACCGCAGTGTCGGCGGCATGTGGTCGGCGGCCTATGCAGATGACTGCCAGTCGAAAGGACGCAAACCGAGGTCGCTCATGGTCGGCGAGTGGCGTCCGGAGCCATTGATGCAGTGGATGGCCAAGGCGAAACCCGACGTGGTGGTCAGCGAGGATGCGCGCGTGCTGGAGTGGCTCAGGCAGGGTGGTGTGCGCATTCCGGAGCAGTGTGGCTTTGCGTTGACCGCCCGGCATCCGGGCCATCCGGACTGCGCGGGGATCGACGAAAACAGCGAGGTGGTGGGCGCGGCGGCGGTTGATCTGCTCACCAGTCTGGTGGAGCGCGGGGAGACGGGATTGCCGAAGCACCCGATCAACTTGCTGGTCGAGGGCACTTGGAGCCCCAAGGGCGAGACGGTGCGTCGGACGATTGCTTAAATTTCGATCGGCTCGAAGGGGCCGTCGAAGCCTTATTAAATTGTCGCAGGGAGTTTACCGTGGTGACTTGCGGAGTCTGGGGGCACGTTCGATGCTTTGGCACTGACATGGCACGCCTTCAAAAGCTTTCCGGACAGATCGTTGACCTGCACAATCGGGAAGTGTTTCCCGGTGTCGTCGAGTGGAGCGATGGACGTATCACCGCCATCCGTCGGGACAAGACCGTGAAGGAGAAGACCCTGATCATGCCCGGCCTGGTCGACGCGCACATCCACATCGAGAGCTCGCTGCTGGTCCCGTCGGAGTTCGCGCGGCTGGCGGGTGTGCACGGCACGGTGGCCACCGTGTCCGATCCGCACGAAATCGCCAACGTGCTCGGCGAGGCCGGCGTGAAGTTCATGCTGGCCGACGCCGCGCGCTCGCCGCTCAAGTTCAATTTCGGCGCGCCGTCCTGCGTGCCGGCGACGACGTTCGAGACCGCCGGCGCGAAGCTCGACGCGAAGGCCGTCGCCCGTCTGCTGAAGCGCCGGGACATCCGCTACCTCGCTGAGGTGATGAACTTTCCCGGCGTGCTCGGCGGCGACCCCGAACTCGCCGCCATGATCGCCACCGCCAAGTCGCTGGGCAAACCGATCGACGGCCACGCGCCCGGTCTGCGCGGCGAACAGGCGGCGGCCTACGCCGCGGCCGGACCGTCCACCGACCACGAGTGCTTCACCGAGGCCGAGGCGCGCGACAAACTCGCCGCGGGCATGAAGATTCTCATCCGCGAGGGTTCGGCCGCGCGCAACTTTGACGCGCTCAAACCCCTGCTGCTGACCGACGCCGACCGCTGCATGTTCAGCTGCGACGACCTGCATCCCGACCTGCTGGTGCGGCGCCACCTCGATGAACACGTGCGCCGCGCGCTCAAAGCCGGCGCAGACCGCTTCGACACGCTGCGCTGCGCGTCGGTGAATCCGGTTGTTCACTACGGTCTCGATGTCGGCCTGCTGCGCGTTGGTGACCCGGCGGACTTCATCGTGGTCGACGGCTGGCGGCGGTTCGGCGTGCTCGCCACCTACATCGGTGGTGCCTGCGTGGCGAAGGCCGGCCGCACCCGGTTGCCGCGCTTGGCGACCAAGCCCGTCAACAAGTTCAAGGCCCGCCCGGTCAAGCCGTCCGACTTTGCGGCGCGCGCCGCCGGCGAGATGCTCGACGTGATCGAGGCGCTCAACGGCCAGCTCGTGACCAACCACCTGAAACTCCCCGCGGCCGATGTCGGCGTGAAGTCCGACGTGCTCAAAATCGCCGTGATCAACCGCTATGCGACCAAGGCGCCGGTGGCCGTGGGCCACGTGAAAAACTTTGGTCTCAAGGCCGGCGCCATCGCGTCTTCGGTGGCGCACGATTCGCACAACATCGTGGCGGTCGGCGTCGTCGACGACGCCCTCTGCGCGGCGGTCAACGCCGTCATCGCCGAAAAGGGCGGGCTGGCGGTGGTCGACGCGCGCGGCCGCGCCACCGTGCTGCCGTTGCCGGTGGCCGGCCTGATGTCGGACCGCGAGGGCCGCTGGGTCGCCAAGCGTTACACCGAGATCGACCGCAAGGCCAAGGCGCTCGGCTCGAAGCTCGACGCGCCGTTCATGACGCTCTCGTTCATGGCGCTGCTGGTGATTCCCGATTTGAAGCTCAGCGACCGCGGCCTGTTCTCGGCGGCCAAGTGGGGTTTCGTGAATACCGCCTGAAACCGACATCGCCCGCCATGACCAAGCTGCTCTGCGTTTACTGCGCCTCCAGTCCGAGGATCGATGCCAAATACTATGCCGCCGCCGAGGCGCTGGGCCGCGGTCTCGTCGAGCGCGGCTGGGGGCTCATCTATGGCGGTGGCAACCTCGGCTCGATGGGTGTCGTGGCCAACGCGACCAAGCAGGCCGGCGGCCGCGTGGTCGGCATCATCCCCGACTTCATGCAGGAGCGCGAACTGGCCTTCACCGCGGCCGACGAGTTGGTGGTGGTCGACTCCATGCGCGAGCGGCGACGCCTGATGGAGGAACGTGCCGAGGCGTTTGTCACGTTGCCCGGTGGCATCGGCACACTGGAGGAACTCAGCGAGATCCTCGTGTCGCGTTACCTCAACCGTCACCACAAGCCCCTCGTGCTGGTCAATCAGGACGGGTTTTACGACGATCTGCTGAAGTTTTTTGCCCGCATGACCCGGGAGAATTTCAAGACCGCCGGCATGGAGCGGGTGTTGCGTGTGGTGCCCGATGTCGAATCGGTCTGGGCCGCGCTGGACCGCCCCGACGCCTTCGAGGTCGATGCGTTGTGGCGGTGATCCGAACATGAAGTCGCTTGTCCAAATTAAACGTTCAGAGTTGGAGCCATATGAGTTTCCCGGCACCGCTGCGGCTGTGCTGGTGATCGACAAAAAGGTGCCGCAGGCCGAGCTTGAGGAACTGTTCGGTGATATCGAGTGCGCTCAACGGTTTTATCCGACCGAGTCCGGTTGGCGGATCAAATTCTTGAAGTGGCAGGTGGAGGAAATGCTCGCCGGTGGTGATTCACGCATTTCGCTGGATGACTTTGAAATCGAGCCGCGCGGGTGGGACCACGAGCACTGTTCGTTTTGTCATGCCCACGTTCACATCGGAGAACTTTCCTACACGGCCGAGCATGAAGATGGCGGATTTTACATCGTTTGCACCGCGTGCGCCGAGCAGTGCACATAGTGCACCTTTGGCCTTCTCTTTCGCCCGTCCAGCGCTTCGCTGATTGTTGTCATGGAGGTCATTTTTCTCGGCACCGGCACTTCCCATGGAATTCCCATGATCGCGTGCGACTGCGCGGTCTGCACCTCGACGGACCCGCGCAACCAGCGCACGCGTTCCTCGGTGCATGTGATCATGGACGGACTGCATGTGCAGGTGGACGCGGCGCCGGAGTTTCGTCTTCAGTGCGTGCGCGAGAGGATCAACCACATCGACCTGTTCATCCTCACGCACGGTCACGCCGACCACGTCGTCGGCATGGATGACCTGCGGCGTTTTTGCGACGCGCGCGATCAGGCGTTGCCGGTGTATTCGTCGGACGAGGGCATGGCGCGCGTGCTGGCGATCTATCCCTACGCGATCCTCGACCGGCCGGTGATGAAGGGCTACGCCGCGTTTCGGCTCAACGAGATGCCCGCCAAGCTGACGTTCCCGCAGGGCACCATCGAGTCGACCCTGTTGCCGCACGGCGGCGTCAACACGCTGGGACTGGTCTTCACCGAGGCCAGCAGTGGCCGGCGCTTCGCCTACTACACGGATTGCAAACGCGTGCCCGCCGAGGCCGTCGAGCTGGCGCGTCACGCCGACGTGGTCGTGCTCGACGGGTTGCGTCCGCAGGAGCATCCGACGCACATGAGCATCAACGAGGCGCTCGCCGCCGCCGCGACGCTGAAGGGCGGGCAAACCTTTCTCACCCACATGGCCCACACCGTCGACCACGCGACGGTCGAGGCGACGCTGCCGGCCGGCGTGAAGCTGGCGTATGACGGCCTGCGGGTGCGGCTGTAACGCAGAGGCGTAAAGACGCTGAGTCGGGTAGAGTAGCGCAGGCTTTCAGCCTGCATCCGTAAATCGATGGCAGGCTGGAAGCCTGCGCTACATTTCAGGGCGAACTCCGCGCCAGCTCACCACCCGTAGCTGCGCTTGAGGCGGAGCGGCTCGTAGAGCTCCGGGTCGAGCTCGGTGATGAAGCGGCTGGGCGTGAGCATCATGCCGCCGGGGCCGGCGCGCGTGGCGATCTTCGGGTAGCTGAGGTAGAGCTCGTTCTTGGCGCGCGTGCAGGCGACGTAGAAGAGCCGGCGCTCCTCCTCGACGTCGTCGGCCTCGATGGCGCGGCGGCCGGGGAACATGCCGTCGGCCAACCCGATCACGAACACGACGTCGAACTCCAGGCCCTTTGACTGGTGCACGGTGGTGAGCTTGACGGTGTCGGGCGGCACGTCGACGTGGCGTTCGCTGGTCTCGCCGTTCATGAGCGAGATTTGGGACAACATCTCGGCGAGGTCGTCGAAGCGGGAGGCAAAGCCGACCAGCGCCTTCAACTCCTCCACGCGGTCGACGTAGTCGGCGTATTCGCCCTTCATGTAGTCGCCATACCAGCCGTCGACTGCGGTCATGATGACGGCGTCGGGCCGGCCGCCACGCATGACCTCGGCGATCTGCTTGAGCGAGGCGTGGAAACTGGACCACTCGTCCTGCGCGCCCTTGGGCACCTTGCTCTTCACGTCGTCGGTCCCGAGGGCGTCGACGAAGTTTTGCTGCATGAGCCGCGCGTGGTCGAGGGCGGCGGCGTGGATCTTCATGGCGCCCTTTTCGCCGACCTTCGGCAGGAGGCTGGCGATCTTGAGCCAGGCCTGTTCGTTGCGGGGGTTGGCCACGAACTGCACGAAGGCGATCAGCTCCTTCACGTGCTGGCGCTCAAAGAACTTCACGCCGCTGGTGATCTGGTAGGGGATGCCGGCGCGGGAGAAGGCGAGCTGCACCTCGAGCGCGTGGAAGTGCGAGCGGTAGAGCACGGCGATCTCGCCGGGGTCGACGCCCTCGTCCTCGATGAGGGCGCGGGTGCGCTTGAGGATGAAATCAGCCTGCTCGCGGTCCTCGATGCACTGGACGACGTAGGGTTTCTGGGAGTTGGCGCGGGCGGCGCGCAGTTCCTTGTCGAAGTGGCGGCCCTTGGGCTGGGCGAGGAGGATGCCGTTGGCGAGGTTGAGGATCTGCGGGGTCGAGCGGTAGTTGGTCTCGATGCGGAGGATGCGAGTGCCGGGATGGCGCTCCTCGAAGGTCATGAGGTTCTCGAAGTCCGCGCCTCGCCACGAGTAGATGCACTGAGCGTCGTCGCCGACGGCCATCACGCGGTGGTGCGGGGCGAGGGCGTCGATGAGCTGCGACTGGATGGTGTTGGTGTCCTGGTATTCGTCGACGAGGACGTGGCGGAAGCGGTTGTTGAAATACGCGGCGACGTCGGGGGCCTTGCGCAGGAGCTCGAGCCAGAGCTCGAGGAGGTCGTCGTAGTCGAGCACGTCCTGCTCGCGCTTGCGGTCGGCGTAGGCCTTGGCGAAGGAGGGCAGGGCGACGGCGATCTCGCGGTATTGGGGGAAGTGTCGGTCGACGGTGTCGGCGAGCGTGCGCTGGGTGTTGCGCGCGAGCGAGAGCACGCTGAAGAGCGGGCCGGGCTTGGGGTTGGTCTTGTCCTTAAAGAACAGCTTGTCCTCGGCCTCGACGGTCTGCTTGAGCAGCGATTCGGACTCGTCGGCGTCGAGGATGGTGAAGTTCTTCGGCAGCCCGATGGCGTCGCCGTAGATGCGCAGGGCGCGGTTGCCGATGGAGTGGAAGGTGCCGCCCCAGAAGCGTCCCGGCTCGATGCCGGTGAGGTCCTGCACGCGGTGGAGCATCTCCTTGGAGGCCTTGTTGGTGAAGGTGAGCAGGAGGATCTCGGCGGGCTTCACGCCCTGGGAGAGCAGGTAGGCGACGCGGTAGGTGAGGGTGCGGGTCTTGCCCGAGCCGGCGCCGGCGAGCACGAGGAGCGGGCCGGGCTCGGCGGTGACGGCGTTGAACTGCTCGTCGTTGAGCGCGGCGCGAAAGTCGATCGGCGGAATGGCGTCGCTCGGGAGGCGGCGGGGGGAATCGAGTTCAAAATCCATGCGTGCAACCGCCACCTTTCGGACGCCGGCGGGGCGAGGCAAAGCGAAAGCGCGCCGCTCGTCGCGCGGGCAAAAATAAACCCGGCCTCCGCGAGGAAGGCCGGGAAACTGGTGGAGCAGATGGGAATCAAACCCACGACCTCCTCATTGCGAACGAGGCGCTCTATCAACTGAGCTACTGCCCCAAGTGGGGAACGGGTGTTGTGGGCAATCCGCGCGGGCGAGTAAACACCTTTTTGCAAGGCCGCCCGGGAATCGCGCGCCGCGCTTTTCTCGCTTATTACGAACAGGAAAAAAAGAGCACCCGATCCGGTTGGTCTTCAAATTGCTATTGTGGCCATGAATGTTTTTTTTAAGCGTGCCTGCGCTTAACCACTGGACACAGCCCAACATCGCCAAGCCCATGAAGAAAACCACCGCCAAATCCGCCGCCAAGACGCCCGCCCCAGCGAAAAAGGCTCCCGCCAAGACCGTTAAGAAAGCCGCCGCGCCCATCGTCGCGCCGACTCCGGCCCCCGCGCCCGTCGAGAAGAAAGCCCCCGCGGCCAAGAAGCCGGCCGTCAAGAAGGCCGCGCCCGCCGCTTCCGCCGTCACCCGCATCACCGCCGCCATCGACGTCGGCTTCGGCAACTCCCTCTACCTGCGCGGCGAGGGCGGTGGCCTCAGCTGGGACAAGGGCGTGCTCATGGACTGCATCGCCGACGACTCCTGGACGATCACCCTCGCCGAGTCGGCCAAGCCCATCGAGTGCAAGTTCCTGCTCAACGATGTCGCCTGGTGCGTCGGCAACGACTACATCGTCACCGCCGGCTCCAGCGTGGTGCTCAAGCCGACCTTCTGAGGCCGGGTTTTCCAGTCATATCATTTCGTTGAACCCCGACTCACCCGAGTCGGGGTTCTTTTTGTTTAAGGAGCGGCGCGAGGCCTGACGGTCTTTCCCAATGCGGGCGCGTTGTGCGGGGACCCCTGCTATTTGGCAAGGTAGGCAGGGGTCCTGAATTTGGGCACACTGCGCGTTGCCCAAGCATGCTCCGGCAAATCCGGAGGCGGAGGGGCTGCACGCTTCCCTACCATGAATTCACACCACACCGATGGGTCTCTCTTGCCGATCACGCCGATGGCCGGCGCGGACAGGCATTCTCGACGTTTTGGCAACTGGCTTCGCATGGGGCTGTTCACCGCCGGCGGTCTCCTCGCGCAGCCGCTCGTGGCGCAAGTGGACGTGTATTGGGATGGCACCACCGGCGCCTGGACCAACCCGACGCATTGGGACGCCGACCAATTGCCCGGTGCCGGAGACAACGCGCTGATTTCCAACAACGGCACGGCACAGGTGGACACCGGCGACGACATCACGGTGGATCAACTTGCCCTGGGAGTGGAGACGGGCACCAGCGGCACGCTCACCGTCACGGGAGGCACGGTCACCGCCACCACCCGGTTCATCGTTGGTGATATCAGCACCGGTGTGCTCAATCTGTCCGGCACGGGCGCCCTTTTCAGCGAACAATTTTACCTCGGGGTCGATAACGGAAACGGCACCCTGAACATGACCGGTGGCACCATGACGCTCACCGACCGGCTGTTTGTGGGCGTCGTGTCGACCGGCACCTTTAATCTATCCGGCGGCACGCTCACCACTGTCGGTGGCAGCGTGGGCCACCTCCTTGCCGGTTCGACGGGCACGGTGAACCTCAGCGGCGGCACCTGGTCTTCGTCGGGCACCTTACTTGTGGGGCGCCGGGGCACCGGAGTGGTCAACCTTTCCGGCACGGGCACGCTGACGATTGATGGCGGTTCGGGGGCCGTCAGGCTGGGTGACCAATCCGGATCGAGCGGCACGCTCAATATCACTTCAGGAAATGCCACCCTCAACGCCGCCGCGATCACCACCGGCGCCGGCACCGGCGTGGTCGTGCTGGATTCGGAGGAGGGCGTCACGCTGAGCGCCGACCTCTCGGGCTCGCTGAGGCTCGAGATCAATCAGGGCGTCAATACGCTGACCGGCGACAACACCCACACCGGCCCCACCACCGTCAACGCCGGCACCCTGCTCAACAACGGCTCATTCGGTTCCTCGGCGGTTACGGTTGCGGAGGGGGCCACGTTGGGCGGCAACGGCGATTTCGGTGGTCTCGTCACATTGGCCTCCGGTGCCATTCTCGCGCGCGGGGTTTCGCCCGGCACGATCACGTTCGACGGTGGCCTCACGCTCAACGCGGACAATGTCATCAACTTCGAACTGGGCGCGATGAGCGACCTCATCGTGGTCGGTGGTGGTGAGCTGACCGGACCTTTGTCGGGATTGGTGACGCTGAACTTTTTTGAGACGGACGGTTTCGCGGCGGGCGATTACACGCTCTTCGACTACAGCGGAGCCGCGCTCGCCGACTTTGACCTGCCCGATTTTATCATCGGCACCGGGATCAGCGGCTACGATTTCACGTTCTTGATCGTGGGCGACACCTTGGTGGCCCGCGCCTCACTCGCCGCGGTGCCCGAGCCCTCGACTTGTGCCTTCGTCGCCGGCGTGTGCACGCTCGGCTTCGTCGCGTGGCGTCGTCGCGGAGGACGGACCATCCCGTTTAGATCGCGGGTCTAAAAACGGCCTCATCCAAATCGGGGTTCATCGCGTTCAGGGAGGACTGAAGAGAGCGGGTCGCCTCGTCGCGATCAGCCAGTGCTTGGCTCTCGATGACGGTCGCGTAGAAACGCACGCCAGAAAACGGGCGCGGCAGGATGAAGCGGTCCCAGCTTGGCAGGCGCCAAACGGCCTCGAACGACGCCCCGAGCAGCAGCAGCGGCGTCTTGGTGCGGCGGGTCACGATCAGCGCGCCGGGTTTAAATTCGTAAATCGGTCCGCGCGGTCCGTCCGGGGTGATACCGATGTCGTTACCGGCGCGCAGCACGTCGACCAGCTGGGTCACGGCCTCGCGCCCGAGTTTGTGACTGGACCCGCGCACGGTGCGGATGCCGACCAGCTCGAAGAACGCCGCCAGCCACGCGCCGTCTTTGCTCGGGCTGATGAGCGCGTAGATCGGCCGGCCGTTGCGGTAGCGGCGAAAAACCTCGGCCGTGATGATCAGCCGGTTGTGCCAGAGCGTGAACGCCAGCGGCCGGTCTTGGATCGACAGCGCGGCGACCGTTTCCGGCGAGGCCGAGACGCGCAGCGAACGCAGCCAGGCCTTGAGCAACCAGCCCAGCGGTTGCAGCGCCACGCGTTGCCAGCCGCGGATGGATTTCACCACCGGCCGTTTGCCGGGCAGGGCGGTTGCGCCCGCCGGTTCGGCATCGCTGTGGTTCGCGGGATTGTCGGCAGGCTCGGTCACGGAAAACCGGCGACCTTGGGCAAATAATCCTGCCGCGTCGAGCGCGCGCGTCCATCCGCCCCGCACGCCCGCCCGCCCCCGCGAAACGTCATGGCGCGCACTCTCCGGCGGCAATCTGTCGCCACGGGAACAATAAAAACTAACCAGCTACGTTAGTTTTTATTTGGTGCGGTCGGGCAGGGGTTTTACCTCTGAATATTCCGACGCTCGGCGCGTGAGCGAGGTGTCGTAACGGCCAAATAGACGGATAAAGACTAACCAGATACGTTAGTTTTTATTTCGGACGTCGGCCGGGAGGCGTTTGGTGGGCAGGCACGAGGGCGTAGGGACGGGCGGGCAAGAGTGCCCGCCCTCCTTTACGAGGCCAGGGGCGGGGGCTCGGGGATGGCGGCGAGCAGGCGCTGCGTGTAGGGGTCCTTGGGCGCGCGGTAGAGCTCTTCGGGGGTGGCGGTCTCGACGACCTTGCCGCGGTTCATCACGACGACTTGGTCGCTGATGTGCTCCACCACCGCGAGGTCGTGCGCGATGAAGAGGTAGGTGAGGCCGAGCTCCTCCTGCAGGTCTTGGAGGAGGTTCACGATCTGGGCCTGCACGGACACGTCGAGCGCGCTTACGGCCTCGTCGCAGATGATGAACTCGGGCTCGACGGCCAGCGCGCGCGCGATGCCGATGCGCTGGCGCTGTCCGCCGGAGAATTGGTGCGGATAGCGTCCGAGGTGGTCGGGATCGAGTCCGACGCGCTTGAGCAACGAGGCGCAGCGCTCGCGGCGGTCGGCCTTCGACATGGCCGGGAAATGCAGCTCCAACGGCTCGGCGAGCACCGACGCGATGGTCATGCGCGGGTTGAGTGAGTTGAAGGGGTCTTGGAAGATCATCTGCATGCGCTTGCGCCAGGGCAGGAAGGAGCGGCCGTGCAACGCGGTGATGTCGCGGCCTTCGTAGCGGATGACGCCGGCGGTGATCGGGGCGAGCTTCACGAGGGCGCGGCCGAGGGTGGTCTTGCCCGAGCCGCTCTCGCCGACGAGGCCGACGGTCTGCCCGCGGGCGATGCTGAGCGACACGTCGTCGACGGCGCGCACCTGTCCGGTCACGCGCCGCAGCAGTCCGCCGCGCAGCGGGTAGTGGACCTTGAGGCCGGAGATCTCGACGAGGGGAGTGGTGGCGGAAGTAGTCATCGGGTTTTAACGCAAAGACGCAAAGTCGCGAAGAAAGGGGCAGAGGTCGGGCGACTCTTTGCGACTTTGCGTCCTTGCGTTGTGAATACAGGTTGCATGGGGCGTCAGGCGCCGGCGCGCGCGATGGCCGCGTGGTCGATGGTGGTGAGGCGGCGGCGTTTGTCGCCGAGGCGCGGGATGCAGGCGATGAGGGCCTTGGTGTAGGGATGTTGCGGGTTGCGCAGCACCTCGGCGCAGGGGCCCTGCTCGACGATCTCTCCGCGATACATCACGGCGACGTCGTCGGCGAAGTTGTGCACGATGCCGAAGTTGTGGGTGATGAGGATCACCGACAGTCCCGACGAGGCGCGCAGCTCGCGTAGCAGATCCAGAATCTGGCGCTGGATGGTGACATCGAGCGCTGTGGTCGGCTCGTCGGCCACGAGCACGCGGGGGCGGCAGGCGAGGGCCATGGCGATCATCACGCGCTGTTGCATGCCTCCGGAGAGCTCGTGCGGATATGCGCCGTAGCGGTTGGCGGCGTCGACGATGCCCACGCGGTCCAGGGCGGCGACGACGTGGGCGCGCACGTCCTTGATCTCGGGCAGGTGCAGGCGCACGGCCTCGGCGATCTGACTGCCGACGGTGAAGACCGGATTGAGCGAGGTGGCGGGCTCCTGGAAGACGTAGCTGATATCGCGCCCGCGCACGCGGCGCAGCTCGGCGGGCGAGAGTTTGAAGAGGTCGCGTCCGTCGAACAGGGCCGAGCCGGTGATCCGGCAGGCGGGCGGCGGGGGGAGCAGGCGGGTCAGCGAAAGCGAGGTGACGGACTTGCCCGAGCCGCTCTCGCCGACGATGGCGAGGGTGCGGCCGGCGTGCAGGTCGAACGAGACGCCGCGCACCGCCTCCAGGGAGCGCTCGCGCTGACGAAAGGTGATGCGCAGGTCGCGCACGGAGAGCAGCGGTTGGTTGGAGGAGGGGGAGGTCATTGCGTTTTCATCCGGGGGTCGACCACGTCGCGGAGGACGTCGCCGAGGAGGTTGAAGGCGATCACGGTCACGAAAATGGCGAGGCCCGGCGTGAGCAGCCACCAGAAGTTGAGCATGAAAATTTTGATATTCTGGGCCTGCGAGAGCATCAGCCCCCACGAGGAGGCGGGCTCGGCGATACCCAGGCCGAGAAAGCTCAGCGCGGCCTCGCCGAGGATGTAGCCCGGGATGCTGAGCGTGGCGGCGACGAGCAGGTAGGAGGCGAGGTTGGGCAGGATGTGCAGGCGCAGGATGCCGAGCGGGCCTTGTCCCATACACTCGGCGGCGAGCACGAACTGCGTGCGGCGGATCGAGAGCGACATGCCGCGCAGCACGCGCGCGGCGCCGGCCCAGCCGATGAGCGAGAGGATGATCACGATGACGATGAACATCTGGTCCGAGCTGAAGCGCGGGGCCAACACCGAGCGCAGCGCGAGCAACAGGTAGAGGCTCGGCACGGCCATCAAAAACTCGACGCCGCGCATGGCGAAGAAGTCGATCTTGCCGCCGAAGTAGCCGCTGAGTCCGCCCACGAGCAGGCCGAGCGCCATGGTGATGGTGATGCCGATCAGGCCGATGGTGAGCGAGACGCGCGAGCCGTAGACCAGTCGCGAAAACACGCAGCGCCCCGTCGAATCGCTGCCGAGCGGATAAAACACCGTGTCGGTGTCGGCCGGCTGGAGCAGGTGGCGTTGCAGAGGCAGGAGCCCGAGCAGCTTGTAGTCGAAGCCCGGCGCGAACAGGTGCAGACGGCGGTATTCGCCGGGCACGGGTTCGTAGGCCGGGCCGCTGCGGTCGACGACGCGGTAAACCTGCACGGCGAGCCCACCGTCGTGCCAGGTGATACGGGTGGGCGGGTGGTAGGTGTGCTCGAGGTCCTGCTGATTGACCGGGCGCACGGCGATGAAACCGGCGAGGAGCGCGCCGAGGTAGAGCGCGACCAGCGTGACGAGCGAGGCGATCCCGAGCGGGCGGCGGCAGACTTCGCGCAGGAGGTTGCTCATGAGTCTTGGTTCTCCAGGCGGATGCGCGGATCGGACCACGCGAGGCAGAGGTCGGCGAGCAGGTTGCCGATCACCAGCATCACGCAACTGAGCAGGATGGACGCGAGCACCACGAACTGGTCCTCGCGGAGAAACGCCTGGTAGATGAGGTTACCCAGGCCGGGGTAGTTCATGACGATCTCGACCACCAGCGAGCCGCTGAGCAGTCCGGAAAAGGCGAAGCCGAGCGAGCTGATGAGCGGGTTGATGGCGTTGCGCAGGACGTGTTTGAACATCACCCAGCCCTCGGGAACGCCCTTGGCCCGCGCGGTCTGCACGTAGTCGGCGCGGATCGCGTCGAGGAAGTTGGCGCGCATCACCCGCATGAGTCCGGCGACGCCGCCGATGCCGAGCACGATGACGGGCAGCACGAGGTGGTAGGCGCGGTCGACGATCTGCGCGCCGAGCGGCAGGAAGTCGTGCTCGATCGAGGTCGCTCCGCCGAGCGGGAACCAGCCGGTGCGAGCCGCGAGGTAGACGGCCAGCAGCGCGAGGAAAAACTCGGGCACGGAGAGCGCCGCGTAGGCGAGGAACGAGCTGATGCGGTCGAAGATCGAGTCCTTGTAGATGGCCGCCAGCACGCCGAGCGGCACGGCGACGAGCCAGGCGAGCAGCATGGAGAACAACGACAACAGGAACGTCGCGAAGAGGCGCTGCCCGATAAGGTCGACGACCGGGACCTTGAAGCTCCACGAGTAGCCGAAGTCCAGTTGCACGACGTTGCCGAGCCAGCGGGCGTATTGCACATACCACGGCTGGTTGAGGCCAAAGTCGTTTTCGAGTTGCTCAATCAGGCCGGCGGGCACGTCGCGCTGCATCTTGATCGGCGTGAGGAAGTCGCCGGGGGCGAGCGTCATCAGCACGAAGACCAGCAACGTGACCGCGAGCAGCAGCGGGACGAGGGTGAGCAGGCGTCGGAGGATGAAGGCGATCATGGGCGGCGCGCGGCGTGAAGGTGGACTGGGCGGGGCGTGGCCGGGCGGTTCAATTGAGCTCGGCCCACAGGGCGTCGAGGTTCCAGGTGATGCCGCCGAGCTTGGTGGGTTGGACGTTTTGCCAGCGGTTGCGGATGCCGACGTATTCGTTGCCGGTGACGAGGAAGACGAGCGGTTGTTGCTCGGCCATGATGGCCTGCACTTCGGCGAAGGCGGCCTTGCGTTTCGTTTCGTCGAACTCGCGGCCGATCTCACGCATGAGCTCGTCGATGCGCGCCTCCCACTCGGTGGCGGGCTTGGCTTGCTGCGGGTTCCACATGTGCAGGCGACCGTTGCTCATGAGGATGTCCTTGGACGCGTAGGGATCGGGCGCGCCGCCGCCGAGGCCAAGCAGGCTGGCCTCGTAGTTGAAGGACTCCGACGTGCGGCGGATGAGGGTGTTGAAGTCGATGAACTGCAACTCCACCCGGATGCCGAGCGCGGCCATGTTTTCGGCGAACACCGTGGCCATCTCCGTGCGGAGGTTGCTGTTGTTGTTCGTCATCAGGGAAAACTCCACGGGGTTGCCGGCGGCGTCGACGAGGCGGCCGTCGGCGCGGGTCTTGAAGCCGGCCTCGGCCAGCAGCGCGCGGGCCTTGGCGGGATCGAAGGGGTAGCGGCGGACGTCGAGGTTGAGCCACTTGGCGTTCTTGGCCGAGACGTAGCCGTGCAGCGGGCTGGCGCGGCCGCCGAAGACGCCTTGGACAATGCCCTCGCGGTTGACGCCGTAGGAGACCGCCTGGCGGAAACGCACGTCCTGAAACCAGGCGAGCTTGTGCGGGGCGATGAAGGGCTTGCCGTCGGGGTCGTTGCCCGGACGGAGGTTGAACCACACGAAGCTGGTCGAGGTGGACGGGCCGAGGTCGTGGATGGTGAAGTCGAACTTGTCCGCGGCGCGGGAGATCCAGGTGACGTTGTCGGGCTGGATGCCTTCGATGTCGGTCAGGCCGCGGGCGAAGGCGATGTTGCTGGCCGCGGAGTCGCCGACGATGCTGGTGACGATGCGCTCGATGTAGGGCAGGCGATGGCCGTCCCGGTCGACGCGCCAGTAGTTGGGATTGCGGCGGAAAACCATGCGTTCGCCGGGCCGGTAGGACTCCAGCAAAAACGGTCCGGTGCCGACCAGTTGCTCCGGGTGATTGATGGCGGTGTTGATGCTCCACTGGTCGAGCAAGGTGCCGTCCTTCGCGGCCGGGCCGAGGACGTGCGCGGGCAGAATTTCCTCGCCGCCGCCGAACAGCAGGAACGGCGCGTAGAGTTGCGGCAACGTGAAGCGCACGGTGAGATCGTCGAGCTTCTCGACTTTGACCTCCTGCCCCTCGATCAACTGGATGTAGGCTGGGCGCGAGGGATAACGGAGCTTGGGCGCGCCGGTCTCGGGATCGATGGCAGGTTGACCGGTCTGCGGATCGAGTTCCTTCGTGTAGAACGCGTCGCGCCAGGTGAAGACCACGTCGTCGGCGGTGAACGGGTGCCCATCGCTCCAACAAACCCCGCGGCGGAGGTGAAAGGTGTATTGCAGGCCGTCCTCGGAGATTTCCCAAGACTTGGCGAGGTTGGGAATGATTTCGCCGGTGTCGGGGTGGAGCGTGACCAGACCCTCGATGAAACGCGAGATGACGCCGGAGGACGACTGATCCTCGGCGATCAGCGGATTGACGGTGGCGATGTCGCCGGGCTCGGTCTCGACGAGCATCGCGCCGGGTTTGCCCGAGGGTTGTTCGATGACCTCGGCATCGACGGGAATCGGCGCGACCGTGACCTCGACGGGCGGGGGAGGGGGACGTCCGCAGCCGGCGAGCAAGGCGCAGGCGAGCAGCGGGGCGAGGAGGTGGTGTCGGTTGGGAATCGGGCGGGACATCAAGCGCGGGGTTACAAGACCAGCAATTGGCGCGGGTGCAAAGGACATTGCGATGTTTGGCGGGTGCCAATTTTTTGGCCGTGGCGGGCGAAAAAATGGGCGAAACTTTCGGCTTCCGTTTTGCCGGTGGGCTCCTACGGTTTCGCCTCTTGCTTCCGGAGAGGTGGCAGAGTGGTCGATCGCGCCGCACTCGAAATGCGGTTTACCGCAAGGTAACGAGGGTTCGAATCCCTCCCTCTCCGCCATTTTCCCAGCCTGAAGCGGCTGGGATTTTTTTGTGCCTGGGCGGGCCGGATGGCCTCGGTGGTATTAGAACCCACGGGGGCAGGCACCCGCCGTTGTCAGGCTCCGGCTTTCACCAGACACCACGGCTGCATCGATCGCACCCTTGGGTTGCCATCCTCGCGAACCCGCGCTGGTTGCACCATGCCTCGCAAAATCGATCCCGATGAGTTTCGCGTGCGGCCCGCCGACGCCGTCAACCTCCGCGAGCGACCCACCAAGGTCCCGCGTTTTTACCGCTCGAAAAAGGAATACGAAAAGCTCCTCGCCAAGCAGGTCGATGCGCTCAGCGAACTTCAGCGCATGCACTACGCGTGCAATCGGTATGCGCTGCTGCTGATTTTTCAGGCGATGGACGCGGCCGGCAAGGACGGCGCCATCCGCCACGTCATGTCGGGCATCAACCCGCAGGGCTGCCAGGTCTTCAGCTTCAAGCAACCGAGCCGCGAGGAGCTTGAACACGACTTCCTTTGGCGCGCCAACCGCTGCCTGCCCGAACGCGGGCGCATCGGCATCTTCAACCGGTCCTACTACGAGGAGGTGCTGGTCGTGCGCGTGCATCCCGAGCTGCTTGCGCCGCAGGGCCTCGCCGAGACCACCTCCGACGGGGAAAGCATCTGGGCGCAACGTCACCGCGCCATCGTCAACCAGGAGACCCACCTGCACCACAGCGGCACGCGCATCGTGAAGTTTTTCCTGCACCTCTCGAAGGACGAGCAGCGCAAACGCTTCCTCGCGCGTATCGACGAGCCGGAGAAAAACTGGAAATTCGAGCTCGGCGACGTGCGCGAACGCCGCCACTGGGACGCCTACATGTCGGCCTACGAATCCTGCCTCGCCGCGACCAGCACCGACCTCGCGCCGTGGTATGTGGTGCCGGCCGACGACAAGAAAAACGCCCGCCTCATCATCGCCGAGACCATCGTCGCTACCCTGCGCGGCCTCGACCTCGCCTATCCGGAAACCAGCCCGGCCCGACGCAAGGAACTGCTCGCCCTGCGCAAGGAACTGTAGGCGACATCAAACGCCCAGCCGGCAACTGTGCGCCGCGAAACCCGCGCCGAAGCTCACCAGCCACCAGTCTTCGCCGGGCGGCGGCGGGCCGTCGCGCAACGCCGCCTCCAGCGCGAAGAGCACCGAGGGGCTGCTCATGTTGCCATGGGCGCGCAACACCTCGCGGGTGGCATCGAGGCGACGGCCGGGTAGGGCCTTTTCGATGGCGCGGATCACGTCGCGCCCGCCGGCATGGGCGACGATCCGGCCGATCGGCGGCGCGTCGGCGGGCTCGGCGGCGAACAGCTCCGCGACCGCCTCGGCGGCGAGGTTAGGCACGGTTTTGTGAAGGAGGTTGCGCAGTTTGCCGTCGCGCAGCTCGAAGCGGAGTTTGTCGCGCTCGGTGGGACGGTGCAGGGTGTTGAAACCGTGGCAACGCAGCGCGGGCGCGCCGGCGCCCGGTTCCGGGGGCGTCGCGCGCCAGATCGTCGCGGCCGCGCCGTCGCCGAACAGGCACGCGCTGATCAACACGCCGGGATCGTCGTCGAGGTAGATCGCCGCCGAGCAGATCTCCACGGCCACGCAGGCGACGGTGGCGTCGGGTTGCGCGGCGAGGATGGCGTCGGTCGCCCGCAGCGCCGGCACCGCCGCGCCGCAACCGAGGCCGACGAGGTCCTGCAAAAACGCGTTCGCACGCAGCCCGAGCGCCTCGGCCACGTAGCTGGTGATGCCCGGGCAAAGGTAGCCGGTGCAGGTGCAGACGACCAGCCCGTCGAGCTGGTCGGCGCGGAGGCCGGCCCGGGCGAGCGCCGCCTCAAGGGCGCGTCCGGCGAGGGCGGGCGCGGCGCGGCGAAAGGCGGCGTTGAGTTCGTCCGGCGTGTAGTCGAACAGCCGGTCGAAGTCGTCCAGCGCGAAGTGCCGCCGGTCGATGCCGTTGTCCTTCGACAACACGGTCTGCAACAGCGCCCGCGAGCGCGCCGAGAGCCGGCCGCGCGCGCTCGAGCGGGCGATGACGTCCAGGCATTCGCGCTGGGTCAGCGTCGTTTCGGGCAGGGCGGTGGCGAGGGCGTGGAGAAACATCGGACGTTTGGAGTTTTAAGATAAAGCTGCAGCTTATTTTGGTGGAGCGGCTTGTCCCCAAGACGCTCGTTTGACGTGGTGAGCGGTTCTCGAACGCGTTGGGGACAACGCGTTCCACCTTCGATCCCGATGCTTGCGGTTTTTAAACATGTTCTAGTCGTGGGTAAGTGAATACAGCGTCGTCACTGGCAGCAGTCGCAGGCGACCGGCTGCCGTGAGCAGGGTCTGTCGGCCGGATTCGACCAGAAAGGGATGCAACGCGCCCGCCGTCGCGAGCCTTCGCCGAAAAAGCCGCCGCAGCGCGCGATCAATCTTTTGAACGGTCGCGTCCCAGCCGGCCTCGCCGCGCGACCAGGCAAGCAGCGGTTCGAGCGCGACGTCGGCGCCTTGAAACGCCATCGCCATGCCGTGGCCTGTGAAGGGCGGGATGACCGCGAAGGCGTCGCCGATCCTCAGGCGTCCGTCGCCGGCGGGCGGTTGGGAAAACCCGAGTCCGGCGACCGCCGCGTGCGAATCGGGATCGATCTCCGCGCGGTCGAGCCGGTCGGCCAGCGCGCCGAGCCCGCAGGCGCGCAGCCAGGCGAGCAGGGTGGTCGCTCGGCGGATCGGCACGAAGACCGCCGCGGGACGTTGTCGGAACAATCCGGATACGTTGACGCGCCCGTCTCCGACCGGGCAAAGCCCCACGTAGGCACGGTCGCCGAGGTGCACCTCCAGCTCGGCGTGCAACGGGAGTCCGAGCGCGTGGCACTTGATGCCGACCCATTCGGGGCGCGCGAGGCGACGACCGCCGGCGAAGACGCGTCCGGCGGGGGCCGCGTTGTCCGAGACGCGCGAGCGTTCGCGCAGGTCTCCGCCGGCGGCGACGAATGCTTCGGCCAGCGACTGGTCGAGCGCGTGGCGGCTGAGCGCGAGCGCGGGCTTGGGCAGGCGGTGGCGCACCTGCGCGCGGCCGTTGCGGAACCAAGCGACCTCGCGCAGCGGCGTGGCAGTGGCGAGCAGCGGCGCGAGGCCGAGCCGCGTGATCGTGGCTTCGGGCAGGCCCGTGATGAATTCGCCGCAGACGCGGTGCAGCGGATAGGTGCCGGAGTCGTGCAGCGTCACCGGCACGTCCGCACGTCGCAGCGCGAGGCCCAGCGAGAGTCCGGCGAGGCCGCCGCCGATAATCTCGATGGGTTGGAGCGCGCGGCGGATCATGACCGGCGTTTGGCGACGAGGCGGTGCGCGCCCATGCCGGTCTCGGTGACGGTCCATTGCCAACGGTCCGGTTCGAGGCCGAGGGCGTGGGCAAGTTCGTCGCCGCGAAAGCCGGCCGCGATGCTCACGCGGCCGTCGTGCCGGGTGACGTGGTTGGCTCCGTTGAGCGGAGCGGCCACGGCCCAAAGCCATTGGAAGCGACGCTTGCGGCAGGTTTCGTTGAAGACGAGCAGGCGGGCGTGCGGACGGATCGCCGCGCCGAGGGTGCGCAGGGCTTCGTCCTCGAAGTGGTGCAGGATGAGGTTGCCGATGACGACGTCGTAGTCGCCCCAGCCATCGAAGGCGCGGATGTCGGCTTGATGCCAGCGGGCGTCGGCCGGCCAGCCGGCGGGCGCGGGCACGCGATCAATGGCGTCGAAGCCAACCTGCGGTGTGGCGAGGCGCAGGCTGGCCGATAGGGTGCCGTCGCCGCCACCGAGTTCGATGACGCGCTCGCCGGGACGGCAGTGGCGGGCGACGACGCGCTCGAACCACGGCGTGTTGCCCATGGCGCGGTTGAGCCGGATCAGATCGGCGCGGCTGTGCAGCGCGTCGGGATGTGTCGGCGGCAGTGAGTCCAGCAGTTCGGGTTCGAGTCGTCGTCGCACCGGCTGAGTCTTGGGTGAATGGCCGCCGGGTCAAACGCGCGCCGTTTTCAGGAGCCGGAGAGGTGGGTGTCGGTGGGGGCACTTCGGCAGGCTTCGACGGCCTGCGCGGGGATTGTGCGCGGAGGGAAAATCGCCAACGCTCGCGGACCTCATGCTCCAGCGTCTTTTCAAACTCGCCGAGAATCGCACCAGCGCCGGCCGCGAAGTCTTCGCCGGCGTGGCGACGTTCACGGCGATGGCCTATATCCTGGCGGTCAACCCGGCCATCCTGATGAATGGTTTCGGCGCCGACCCGGCCATTGGCACGGACCCGGCGTCCGCGTCGTTTTTGGCGACCAAGGGAGCGTTGGTCACGGTGACGGCGCTGACGGCCGCGGTGAGCACGCTGCTGATGGCGTTGTTGACGAACTTCCCGCTGGCGCTCGCGCCGGGCATGGGGATCAACGCGTTCTTCGCGTTCAGCATCTGCCTCGGCGCGGGCGTGCGCTGGCAGGAGGCGTTGGGCATGGTCTTTATCAACGGCTGCGTGTTTCTCGCGCTGTCGTTGACGGGCGTCCGGGAGAAGATCGTGCGCTGCATCCCGTATCCGCTGAAGATCGCGGTGACGTGCGGCATCGGGATTTTCATCGCGTTCATCGGGCTGAAGAACGCGGGCATCATCGTCGCCAATCCGGCCACGTTGGTCGCCCCGGGGAATTTTGCCGAGGGGCCGGTGGCTCTGGCGTTGGCGGGCATCGCGCTGGTGTTGCTCTTGGTCGCGCGCCGGGTGCCGGGCGCGATCATCATCGGTCTGGCGGTGATCACGGTGGCGGGCATCTTCGTGCCGGACGGGCAAGGCGGCAGCGTGACGCGCTGGCCGGAGCAGGTGTTCGCGCTGCCCGCGTCGCCGGCACCGGTGTTGTTCAAGCTGGAGTTCGGTTTTTTGCAGAGCGCGGAGAGCTTTCTAAAGGTGCTGCCGCTGATCCTGACGCTGCTGCTGGTGGACATGTTCGACAACATCGGGACCTTGATCGGCGTGACCAAGCGTGCCGGTTTGCTCGATGCGGACGGTCATCTGCCCAAGGCCAACCGCGCGCTGCTGGCGGACTCGATGGCGGCGATTCTCAGCTCGCTCTTAGGCACCTCGACGGTGGTCAGCTACATCGAGAGCGCGTCGGGCGTGGAGGCGGGCGGACGCACGGGGCTGACGGCGGCGACGACGGCGGGGCTCATGCTGCTGGCGTTGTTCGCCACGCCGCTGATTTTGATCGTGCCGGCCGCGGCGACCGCGCCGGTGCTGGTGGTGGTCGGCGTGTTCATGCTGCAGACGGTCACGGAGATCGACATGGGAGACTTTCGCGTGGCCGCGCCGGCGGTGCTCACGATCATCGGCATACCGCTGACGTTCAGCATCGCCGAGGGCATCGGGCTGGGGTTGATCGCGGCGGCGCTGCTGGCGCTGGCGTCGGGCAAACCGCGTGCGTTCACCGTCACCGGCTATGTGATCGCGGCGGTGTTCTTCCTGGAGTTCTTCCACATCTTCCCGTTCAGCGGGTGAGCTCGGCGATGAGCCGCGCCCGGCCGGGATAAGTCGCGATCAACTCCGCTCGCTCACCGGGCTCGTAATCGCGCTCCGCGAAGGCGGGAGCGAGCGTGCAGCCGAAGAAGGAAAACGCATCCGGAGCGTCGCGCAGCGGACGGGCGCCCATCCAGGTGCCCGCTGGCACGGTGAATTGCAGGCGCTGCCCCGCGACGATGTCCGCGCCCAGCACGACCACCTCGCCCTCGCCGCCGCTCCGGGGGTGGAGCAACAGCAGCTCGATCGGGTCGCCGAGATAGAAGTGCCACGTCTCGTCCTGCGCCAGCCGGTGCATCGCCGAAAAATCCTCGCGCGTCACCAGCGCGTAGATCGCCGAGCCCGCCGGGCGCGCCTCGCCCCCAAATCGGTCCGCCGGCAACGCACCGGCCGGCAGCGTCACCGGGCTCACGTAACTGAGCGCGAACCAACAACCCTCGTGGGGAATCCTCGCCATCCCGAAACGTGTGATGAGCTCCTGCGCGGTCATTCCGCCAGCACAGCGTTTCCGGCGGTGCGGTCGATGCGCAAAACGAGGTTGGGTTTTCAACGGATTCCTGTTTTTCCTCGGAGCTTCCCTATGAAAGTCCCCTTTCTCGATCTGTCCCTGCAGCATCAAGCCATTCGCGATGAAGCGCTGGCCGCGTTGACCGCGACCTACGACGCGAACCGCTTCTGTCTCGGTCAGGACGTCACCGACTTCGAGAACAACTTCGCCGCTACTCTCGGCTATGAACGCGCGCTCGGCATGAACAGCGGCACCTCGCCGCTACACGTCGCGTCGGTGCTGGGCGGCTTTGGTCCCGGCGACGAGATCATCGTGCCCCCGTTCACCTTTATCTCGTCGGCGTGGGGCATCAGCTACGTCGGCGCCACGCCCAAGTTCGTCGATATCGATCCGGTCACTTTCAACATCGACCCCGCCAAGATCGAGGCCGCCATCACCCCGCGCACCAAGGGCATCGTCGTCGTGCACCTCTTCGGCCAGCCCGCCCCGATGGACGAGATCCTCGCCATCGCCGCGAAGCACGGCCTCTTCGTCGTCGAGGACTGCGCGCAGGCCGTCGGCGCGCGCTACAAGGGCACGCCCGTCGGCTCGCTCGGCGATGTCGGCACCTTCAGTTTTTATCCCACCAAAAACCTCGGCGGCTGCGGCGAGGGCGGGGCACTCGTCTCGAAAAACGAGGCGCTCTTCAACCGCGCCAAGCTCCTGCGCGTGCACGGCTCGGGCCGTCGCTACTACCACGACGAGGTCGGCTTCAACTTCCGCATGGACGGCTTTCAGGCCGCCGTGCTCAACGTGAAGCTCAAGCGCCTCGCCGGCTACACCGCCCGCCGCCAGGCCATCGCCAAACGCTACCGCGAGGAGATCAAACTCGCCGACGTCATCCTGCCCGCGACCGTCGGCTACGGCGACAGCGTCTACCACCAGTTCACCATCCGCCATCCCAACCGCGACGGCCTCCGCGAACACCTCGCCAAGCACGACGTCGGCACCGACCTCATCTACCCCGTGCCGCTCCACCGCCAGCAATGCTACGCGCACCTCGGCCAAGGCGAAGGCTCGCTGCCGGTCGCCGAGAAGGCCTGCGCCACCTGCGTCAGCCTGCCGATCTTTCCCGAGCTCACCGACGCGCAGGTCGATCATGTGATCGCCAGCGTTAACGCGTTCTGATCTTCGCGCTCACCGGTCGCGCCAAACCCGCCCACCCATGATCAACGGCATCCAATTCAAAATCTGCGGTCTGCGGCGCGTCGAGGATGCACGCGCGGCCGCTGCGGTCGGTGCCGACTACCTTGGGTTCATCCTCTATCCGAAGTCGCCGCGTTATCTCGCGCTGGCCGACTATAAACAACTCGCGGCTCAACTCCCCGCCGGCATCCCGCGTGTCGCCGTGATGGTCGAGCCGTCGCTCTCCGAACTGATGGCCGCGCAGGCCGCCGGCTTCGACCGCGTGCAGATCCATTTCAACGTCAACCTGCCCCTCGTGCGATTGCGCGAGTGGAGCGAACTGGTCGGCGCAGAAAAGCTCTGGCTCGCGCCCAAGCTTCCGCCGGAGTCAGGCGTATCCGACACCCTGATACCGCTCGTCGCGACCTTCCTCCTGGACACGTTTCACGCCGAGGGCTTCGGCGGGTCCGGCAAGACCGGCGACTGGGGCAAGTTCGCGGCGCACCGAGTGGCGTTTCCGGACAAGGCATGGATTCTCGCCGGCGGTCTCTCGCCTGAAAACGTCGCCGACGCCATCCGCGCCAGCGGCGCCGACTTCGTCGACGTCAACAGCGGCCTTGAGGACTCACCTGGCGTGAAATCCGCCGACAAGATCGCCCGCCTCGCCGAGGCGCTGCACGGCCTCGCCCGCTAGGCGAGCGCGGTGAAGACCGCCACGGCCGTCACGGTGAACAGGCCGGCGAGGATCATGATGAGGCCGGCGACCGCGCCTTCCTCCTCGCCGATCTCGCGCGCCTTGGCCACGCCCGAGCCGTGCGCGCCCATGCCGAAGAGCGCGCCGCGGGCGAAGGCCGATTTCACCGGCATCAGCATCAGCAGCAGGTCGCCGACCGCCGCGCCGAACAGCCCGGTGATCGCGGTGAACGACGCCGTCAGCTCCGGTTGTCCACCCAGCACGCGCGCGGTGGACATTGCCAGCGGAGTCGTGATCGAACGCGGCAGCAGGCTTGCGCGCAACTCCGGCGACAGGTCGAGCAGACCGGCGAAGACCCACGCGCTGGCGAAGGCCAGCGCGCTGCCCGTGATCACGCCCACCGTGAGCATCGCCCAGTGCTTTCGGATCAGCGCGCGATGGCGGTGGATCGGCACCGCGAAAGCGATCGTGGCCGGCCCGAGCAGCAGGATCATCCAGCGCGTGCCCGAAAGATACTCCTGGTAGGACGCGTGCAGCAGCAGGATCAACGCGCCGCACACCGCCCACGTCGCGAGCATCGGCGAGGTCCACCAGCGCGGACGCCGCGCGTGCAACCGGCGCACGCCGGCATAGACCAGCAGCGTCGACGCGCACCAAAAGACGGCGGTGACCGCGGCGTTCATCGCGCCGACCGCAGGCGAAAGCCCGCCTCCACGACCAGTGCCGTGCCGCACATCACGATCACCGTGCCGGCGACGATGGCCGCGAGCAATTTGACTCCCGTGAAGCTCAACAGCTCGGGATGGCCGGTGAGCGCCAGCATCGCCGGGACGAAGAACAGCACCAAGTGATCGAGCAGGCCGTCGGCGCCGCGCTCGATCAACCCGCGCGGCAACAGGCGCGACTCCAGCAGCAGCAACACCACGAAGAATCCGACCACGCTGCCCGGCAGCGGAATCCCCAGTCGCACGCACGCGGCCTCGGCGGCGAACCACACCCCGATCAACAGGCCGGCCTGCAACCAGCGCCCGCGCGGCGAGCGGTCGGTGATGAGGCGGGCGACGGGCCACGTCTTGGTCGCGGTTTCCATGCCCTGATTATGCCAGAAACCCGGGCATTCTATAAATGAATTGATGGAATAATTTAAATTCCATATCGGAATGACAACATGGAGCTGCGTCACGTCGAAGCATTGGTGGAGGTTGCCCGCTGCGGCGGGTTCATGGCGGCGGCGAAGGCGTTGGCGACCACGCAGCCGACGATCAGCAAGGCGGTGCGGCAACTGGAGCACGATTGCGGCGCGGTGTTGTTGACGCGACTGGGGCGCGGCGTGCGGTTGACCGAGGCCGGCGAAGCCGTCGCGCGACGCGGGGCCGCGATGCTGGCTGAGCGCGAGCACCTGCGCGCGGAGTTGTCGGGGCTCAAGGGACTGGCGACGGGCCGGTTGCGGCTCGGCATACCGGCGTTGGGCGGCGGGGTGTTGTTCGCGCCGCTGGTCGCGAAGTTTCGCCGTCTGTATCCGCACATCGAGATCGAGCTGCGGCAGCACGGCAGCGTGCGCCTGCAGGAGGCGGTGCGTGCGGGCGAGATCGAGCTCGGCGCCACGCTTGCGCCCGCGCCCGATGAGTTCGGCTGGCAGCAAGTGTGCGACGAGTCGCTGGTGGCGCTCATGCCGGCGGGGCACGCGCTGGATGGACGCAAGACCGTCAAACTGAAGGATGTCGCCGCCAGTCCCTTCGTTTATTTCGAGCACGAGTTTGTCTTGAACGGCCTGATTGAGTCGGCGTGCCGGCGGCGGGGGCTGGTGTTGACCGAGGCCGCGCGCAGCGGCAGCGCCGACTTCATTGTGGCGCTGGTGGCGGCCGGACTGGGACTGGCGCTCTTGCCGCGACTTGAGATGACCACGCGCTCAGGCCTGCCGGTGCGGGCGGTGGAGCTGGCCGAGTCCGATCTGCGCTGGACGCTTGGCCTGATCTGGCGTCGCGACGCCGTGCTGTCGCCGCCCGCGGAGCGCTGGCTGGCGCTGGTGCGCGAACAGTTCAAACCGGCCGCGACCGGCAAGCCGTCCGCCGCGCCGGTCAGACGAGGTTGAGATCGGCGGACAACGCGCCTTCGTGGACAAGCAGGCGACGCTTGATGTCTTCGCCGAACGCGAAGCCGGTGAGCGAACCATCGGCACCGATCACGCGATGACAGGGCACGATCAGACAGATCGGATTGGTGGCGTTGGCGCGCCCGATCGCGCGCGAGGCGCCGGGGTTGCCCAGCTCGGCCGCGAGTTGCCCGTAGCTGCGTGTCTCGCCGTAGGGAATGGCGCGCAGCGCGTCCCACACCCGGCGTTGAAACACCGTGCCCCTCGGAGCCAGCGCCACCGTGAATCGCCGCAATTTACCCGCGAAAAAACCCTCCACTTCCCGTTGAATACCAATGCTCCCCGATCCATTGTCACTTATTAAGTGACAAACTGCCGGGAGGCGTTGGGCGAGGCGGGGGAGGTCGCCGAAGGCGGTGGCGACGACGGCGCCGGTGGCGTTGAGGGCCACGGAGAACGGGCCGCAGGGGGTGTCGAAGGTGGCGGCGCGGAGGGGAGCGGTGGCGGCGGGAGCGGTCATGGCGCGGCGGAAGGCGTTTGGGGAGGTTTGGTGGAGGCGTGGACTTCGAACGCGGACTCAACTGACGGCGGTGCGGGTTGATTGAGTTGCCAGAGGTGGGCGGTGGCGAGGCTGCGGTGCGGCGAGAAGACTTCCATGAGCCGGCGAACGGCGTCGCGGTCGGGCTTGGTTTCGAGGTCGAGGAGCGTGCGCAGGCCGGAGATCACACCGGTGTCGCCGAGCGGCAGGCAGTCGGCGAAGCCGAGCGAACGCATCATGACGTAGTTGACCGACCAGGGGCCGAGTCCGCGGAGCGCCAGCAGGGTGCGTTCGGCGCGGGTGGCGCTCTTCGCGCGGAGGGCGTCGAGGTCGAGTTGCCCGGAGGCGACGAGGCGGGCGGTCTCGATGAGCGTCACGGCCTTGGCGCGGGAAAATTGCAACGGGCGCAGGTCGTCGGGCGAGAGCGCGGCGACGGCGGCGGGGGAGGGCGGGGCGTGCAGGCCGTCGGCCAGCGGCGGCGACACGAGTTCGGTCAGGCGTCGGCGCAGGCGGAAGGCGAAGGGCAGGTTGATTTGTTGCCCGATGATCGCCCAGAGCAGTCCGTCGAAGACCGAGGGCGTTTGCACGATGCGGAGCTGTTCGCGTCCGGCGACGAGCCGGGCGAAGCCGAGCTTGCGGGCGAGGCGCGCGAAGCCGGCGGCGTCTTGATCGAGGCCGAGGAGTCCGACGACGACGGCGTGGGCCACTGGGGCGGGCGAAGGCGAATTGGCGACGGCGGCGGTGGTGATGGAAACGTGGATACGTTCGGGCGCGAGGTGCAGCCGGAGGACGGCGGGAGTTTGCCGCGGGCCCAGGCGGACGGCGGTCGAATACACGTCGCCGTCGAGGCGCTCGGTAAGGCTGAGCGGGTCGCGTCCGAGGGCGCGCTTGAGGTGGGCGAGCGGGTAGCCGGCGGGCAGGGCGACCTCGAAGGTGTCGGCGGCGCGCAGCTCGCGGCAGGCGAGGGGCGTGAGGCCGTGGGTGACGCGAAAGTGTTCGTGGAAGACGGAGAGCGAGCGAAAGCCGGCGTCGTGCGCGAGGTCGGCGAGCGGCACGTCGGTGGTGAGGAGTTGCTCGCGGGCGCGGGCAAGTCGGGCGCGCAGGAGCAGGTCGGCGGGCGTGGAGTGGAAGTGCTGGCGCAGCAGTTCGAAGAGGCGGGTGGGGCCGAAGCCGGAGCGGCGCACGACGGCGCGGGCGTCGGGAAAGTTCGCGGGGGCGGCGCGGATTTCGGCGACGAGTTGCTCGATGGATTCCAGGACCGGATCGGCGCCGCGGGCGAAGTCGTCGGGGTGGCATTTTTTACAGGGGCGCAGTCCGGAGGCGCGGGCGGCCTCGGCGGTGGGGAAGAAGCGGGTGTTTTCGGGGCGGGGCTTGCGGGCCTTGCACGAGGGCAGGCAATAGATGCCGGTCGTGGTGACTCCGAAAAAGAACCGGCCGTTGTCGTCGGGGTCGCCGGCGAGCACGCGGGCGTAGAGACGGGCCGGGTTCATTTGCATGCCGGCACGTTAGCACGCGTGGCGTCGGGTGTCGTCCGGATTATTCCGGAGCAATTTTTTCGGTGGGTCGTGGCGAGGTCACGCAGCCTCGTGGCCCGTAGCCCCGGACGTGAGTCCGGGGATTTCGGGGGGGGGAGAAAGCGTGAAGCCGGCGGGCGGAGGCCGAGACCTTGTTCGGCGGCTTGGTCCCCGAGCTCACGCGGGGCTACGTGGAGGTGCTCACATGCCGGGGAAACCGCCGAAGCCGCCGCCGCCCATGCCTTTCATTCCCTTGAGCTGGCGCATCATCTTTCGTGCGCCGCCGCCCTTGAACATCTTCATCATCTTTTGCATCTGCTGGAACTGCTTCAGGAGCTGGTTGACCTCGAGGACCTTCACGCCGGCGCCGTTGGCGATGCGCATGCGGCGGCTGCCGTTGAGGATGTCGGGCTTTTGGCGTTCCTGGATGGTCATCGACTGGATGATGGCCTCGGTGCGCTTCATCTGCTTCTCGGCGTCGTCGGGCAGCTCCACGCCGCTCATGCCGGGCATCATGCCCATGATGCTCTGCATGGAGCCGAGCTTCTTGATCTGCTGCATCTGCGCGAGGAAGTCCTCCAGGGTGAAGTCGGCCTTGCGCATCTTCTCGGCCATCTTCTCGGCCTCCTTCTGGTCGATTACCTCCTGGGCCTTTTCGACGAGGGAGACGACGTCGCCCATGCCGAGGATGCGGGAGGCGAGGCGGTCGGGGTGAAAGGTGTCGAACTCGGAGGTCTTTTCGCCGGTGCCGACGAACTTGATGGGCACGCCGGTGATGGACTTGATCGAGAGGGCCGCGCCGCCGCGGGCGTCGCCGTCAAGCTTGGTGAGGATCAAACCGGTGAGGCGGAGGGCGTCGTGGAAGGTCTTGGCGACGTTGACGGCCTCCTGGCCGAGGGCGCCGTCGGCGACGAGGAGGACCTCGTCGGGCTGGACGCGTTCGCGCAGGAGGCGGACTTCCTCGATGAGGTCGTGGTCGATCTGGAGGCGGCCGGCGGTGTCGAAGAGGATGACGTCGGCGTTGGCAGCCTTGGCGGCGGCGAGGCCGGCGGCGCCGATGGCGGGCACGTCCTTGGAGGCGCGGTCGCAGTAGAAACCGATTTCCTCGTTCTTGGAGAGGATCTCAAGCTGGTCGATGGCGGCGGGGCGATAGACGTCGCAGGCCACGGCGAAGGGGTGCATGCCGCGCTTCTTGAGCAGGCGGGCGAGCTTGGCGGTCGAGGTGGTTTTGCCCGAGCCGTGGAGGCCGACCATGAGGACCTTGAGCGGGCGGCCGGGGGAGAGGTCGGTGGTGCCCTCGCCGAGCAGGCGGACTAGCTCGTCGTGGATGATTTTGACGATCTGCTGGCCGGGGGCGACGCCCTTGAGGACCTCTTGGCCGATGCAGGCGGTCTGCACGCGCTCGATGAACTCGCGCACGACCTTGAAGTGCACGTCGGCGGAGAGCAGGGCGGCGCGAACCTCCTTCAGGGCGTCGGCCATGTTCTCTTCGGAGAGCTTGCCAACGCCGCGGAGGTTGCGGAGCGCGGAGGAGAGTTTGTCGGTGAGGGACTCGAACATGGGAAAATCCGACATCGTTGGGCGCTTGGTGGCGCAAGGCAACGCTTGAGCCGCGGTCTTTGGCGGGGCGGGCGACGAAGGCGGGGGCCGAGAACGGGCGGTCAGTCCGGCGACGCCCAATTGGACGAAAGCGCGGGGCGCACCGAGAGGATGTCGCGCACGCGTTGTTGCAGGGCACCGATCTGGAAGGGCTTGGCGATGTAGCCGTTGACCTGGAGGTGGGCGGCGCTCTCGACGTGGTGGCGGTCGGCGAGGGCGGTGCACATGATGACGGGCGTGGTCTTGAGCAGGGGGTGTTCGCGCATGCGTTGCACGAGTTCAAGGCCGCCGATGATCGGCATGTTGATGTCGGTGACCAGCAGGTCGAAGCGGGCGAGGGGCGCGGTCAATTCCCACCATGCGTGGGTGCCGTCCTCGGCGTGGGCGACGTGGCAATCCGGCAGCAGATCGAGGAGGGCCTTGTGCATCATGCGGCGGCATTCCAGGTGATCGTCGGCTATCAGGATTTGCATGGCTGTAGCGATTTGGCGGGGAGTGGGAATAGGTATGATCGGACGGGGTGGTGGCGACTTGAGGGGGATTTTTTTGCGAAAAAACGGGCATCAGGGACGGGCGCTCCGGTCGCGCGCCGCAGGGGGGGCAAAGTTTAGGATGGATATATGCGGCCGGCTTCTGCGAGTGTGCCCGTCCCTATGAATCCTGTTCTGAAGCTGTTACTCGAAGGCGGCAGTCTCTCCACCGCGCAGATGGCGCAAGTGGCCGGCCTGTCCGTGGCCGAAGTTGAACAGCACCTGGAGCAGCTGAAAAAAGATAAAATCTTCCTCGGCTGGCGTCCGGTGCTCGATCTCTCGCGCGAGGCCGCAGCCGCCGCCGCCGTGCGCGCGGTCATCGAGGTTCGCGTCACCCCCGAGCGCGGGGGCGGCTTCAGCCGTCTGGCCGAGCGCCTGGCGAAGTTTGACGAGGTCGAGTCCTGCTACCTCATGTCCGGCGCGTATGACCTGCTGGTCTTCGTGAACGGCTCCAGCCTGCAGAAGGTCGCCGGCTTCGTATCCGAAAAACTCTCCACGCTCGACGGCGTTCTCTCCACCAGCACGCACTTCATGCTGCGCGCCTACAAGGAGGGCGGCTTCCTCATCGAGCAAAACGAGGTCGAGGGCCAGCGCCTCACCGTCGCTCCCTGATCGCGGACACCGCCTACCGTCATGAACGTTGACCCAAAGCAATGGGTGGCGCGCCACGTCGCGGCGCTGCCCAAGAGCGGCATTCGCGACTTCTTCGAACTCGTGGCCAAGATGAAGGGCCAGGACGTCATCTCTCTCGGCGTCGGCGAGCCCGACTTCGTCACGCCCTGGCACGTCCGCGAGGCCGCCATCTACGCGCTCGAGCGCGGCAAGACCTACTACACGTCCAACCTCGGCATGATCGAGCTGCGCCGCGCCATCGCCGACTACGTGGGCGAGCACTTCAAGGTCGGCTACCGTCCCGAGGACCAGATCATCGTCACCGTCGGCGTCTCCGAGGCCATCGACCTCGCGCTGCGCGCCTTCTGCAATCCCGGCGACAAGGTCATGTATCACCAGCCGTGCTACGTGTCCTACCACCCGAGCATCGCGCTGACCCACGCGGTCGGCGTCGAGGTGCCCACCTACGCCAAGGACAACTTCGCGCTCACCGCCGAGTCCCTGCGCGCCGCCTGGCAGCCCGGTTGCAAGGTTCTCATGCTCAACCTCCCGTGCAACCCCACGGGCGGAACCTGCTCGCTCGAGCAATTGGAGAAGATCGCCGAGTTCTGCCGCGAGAAGGACCTGCTCGTGCTCAGCGACGAGATCTACTCCGAGCTCACCTTCGACGGCGTGCACACCAGCATCGCCACCTTCCCCGGCATGGCCGAGCGCACGATCTTCCTGCACGGCTTCTCCAAGGCCTTCGCGATGACCGGCTGGCGCATCGGCTACGCCTGCGGCCCGGCCGTCCTCATCGACGCCATGATGAAGGTCCACCAATACACCATGCTGTGCGCGTCCATCGTCGCCCAGGAGGCCGCCCTCGAGGCGCTCCTCCGCGGCTGGGACAGCGTCTGCAAGATGCGCGAGCAATACCACCGCCGCCGCGACCTCGTTGTCCGCCGCTTCAACGAGATCGGCCTCGAGTGCCACTCGCCGCGCGGCTCGTTCTACGCGTTCCCGAGCGTCAAGCCCATCGGCGTCACCGAAAAGGAATTCGCCGTGGGCCTGCTCGAAAAGGAGAAGGTCGCCGTCGTCCCCGGCACCGCCTTCGGCGTCAACGGCACCGGCCACGTGCGCGCCTGCTTCGCCACCGGCTACGACCAGCTCATCACCGCCTGCGACCGCATGGAGCGTTTCGTCGCCGGCGTCAGGAAACCTTAGTCGAAGCTCCGAGTTTGAAGTCCGGGCCCGCGGCCTGCTCTCCGGTCCGGAGCCCGGACTTTAACTTAAAACTTCTTTCTTAAACTTACATTTATGTCCCGTTCCGTCGCCATCGTCGGCCGACCCAATGTCGGCAAGAGCCGCCTCTTCAACCGCCTGGCGCGGAAACGCATCTCCATCGTGCACGACCAGCCGGGCATCACCCGTGACGTCGTGTCCGCCGAGATCGACGAGGGCCAATACACCCTGCTCGACACCGGCGGTCTCGGCCTCGTCGGCGGCGAGTCCACCGCCGAGCTGACCGCCGCCTCAGAGAAGCAGGTCGATTTCGCCATCGGCGCCGCCACCCTCATCCTCTTCGTGATCGACGGCCTCGAGGGCATCACCGGCCTCGACGCCCGCATCGGCTCCATGCTGCGCCGCTCCAAGAAGGACGTGCTCCTCGTGGTCAACAAGGCCGACTTCGACGAGTCCAAGGTCGACCTCGCCGAAGCCTACCGCCTCGGCCTCGGCGAACCCCTCTGCGTATCCGCCGAGCACGGCAACGGTGAAAAAACCCTGCGCGCCGCCATCGTCGAGCGCCTCGGTCCGCCGCCCTCCGTCACCGACGAGACCACGACCAAGACCGCCGACGACCCGCTCTGTGTCTGCTTCATCGGCCGCCCCAACGTCGGCAAGTCCTCCCTCAGCAACCGCCTGCTCAAGAGCGACCGCCTCATCGTCAGCGACGTGCCCGGCACCACCCGCGACGCCGTGTCGCTGCCGTTCCAGTTCCGCGCGCGCAACGACAAGCTCATCGATTTCCGCCTCATCGACACCGCCGGTATCAAGGCGCAGACCAAGCTCGCCTCGCCCGTCGAGTATTTCTCCCGCCTCCGCTCGCTCGACGCCATCAAGGAGACCGACGTCGTGTTCCTCGTGCTCGACGCCGTCGATGGCGTCACCGCGCAGGACAAGGCCATCGCCGGCGAGGCCGTCAAGGAGCGCAAGCCCATCATCGTCGTCATCAACAAGTGGGACGTCGTGCTCAAGGCCTTCAAGGCCGGCCTCGACCCCGACTGCGCGCCCGAGTCCGGCCTGCACGGCTACAAGAGCGAGCGCGAATACCGCGACAAATACGAGAAGTCCCTGCTCGACCGCCTGTTCTTCACCCCCGGTTCGCCGATCATCTTTGTGTCCGCGAAAAGTGGATACGAGATCAGCCGCATGCTCAACTCGGCGGTGAAGCTCAACCGCCTGCTCGACTCCAAGATCCCCACAGGCCGCCTCAACGCCCGCCTGGCCTACCTCACCGAGCGCACCCCGCCGCCCTCCGTCGGCGGCAAGCGCTTCAAGGTCTACTACGCCACCCAGACCGGCAACCGCCCCTTTCGCATCCGCATGTTCTGCAACCGCGAGGAGAAACTCACCGAACAATACCGCCGCTACCTCGAGGCCGGCATCGTCGAGGAGTTCGAGCTCTACGGTTGCCCGATCCACTTCGACCTCGTGGGCAAGGAAAAGCATGAGAGCGCCGCCTCCTTCTCCGCGCGCAAGGAACGCGACTCCAAGGAACGCCACACGCCCAAGTGGAAGCAGCAGGAGGACTCCGGGGACGACTTTGATGCCCATGAAACACTCGAAGACTGATTACCGTGGCGGCGAGGCCGTCACCCTCACCACCAAGGCGCTCGAGCTCACCGTCACCACCTCGGTCGGTCCCCGCGTCGTTTCGCTGCGCTCGCTCAAGGGCGAGGCCGGCAATCTCTTCCTCAAGTTCCCCGACACCGAGGAGCGCTACCACGGCTACTACCTGCGCGGCGGCCACCGCCTCTGGCACTCGCCCGAGCACATCGTGCGCACCTACCAGCCCGACGACCAGCCCCTCGCCGTCAAGCCCCTCGCCAAGGGCGTGGCCCTCGTGCAACCGACCGAGGAAAAGACCGGCCTGCAGAAGGGCATGAAGATCGAGCTGCTCGGCGAGCGCACCGTGAAGGTCACCCACGCCCTCACCAACGAAGGCCTCTGGACCGTCGAGACCGCCGCCTGGGCGCTCACCATGCTGCGCGGCGGCGGCTACGGCGTGCTCCCGCTCCTGCCCAAGGGCAACCACGCCGACGGCGATCTGCTGCCGTCCTACGCGATCGTGCCCTGGACCTATACCGATCTCGCCGCGCCCGTCTGGCAGCTCCACCGCGACTACTACGGCATCGACGTCGCCAAGGCCACCGCCGCCCACAAGCTCGGCATCACCAACTACCCCGGCTGGTCCGCTTACTGGGTGGATGGCACCACCTTCGTGAAATACGTCCCCGTCGAAGCCGGCGCCACCTACCCCGACATGGGCTGCGCCTTCGAGACCTTCACCAACGGCGAGATGATCGAGTTCGAGACCCTCGGCCCGCTCACCAAGCTCGCCCCCGGCGAGAGCCTCTTCCACACCGAGCACTGGACCATCCTCGACGGTATGGAGAAACCGGATACTGACGAAAACTTCGCCGCCCTGTCCAAGGCCGTCGCCCGCTGGATCAAGACGCTCAAGTGAGCGCGGGCTGATTTTTCGGCCCACGAAACACACGAAAAGACACGAAAGTCCGAGAGAACCGTTCAACGGGATCATCCGGCTAAATTTTTCGTGTCCTTTCGTGTGATTCGTGGGCAACCCTGTCCCTGATGCCTCCCCTGCGTCTCATCTTCCTCGGCTCCGACCCGATCACCCTGCCGCTGCTTGACCGGTTGGTCGACCATGAGCGCGGGCGCGTCGAGCTGATCGCCGTTTACACCCAGCCCGACAAACCCGTCGGACGCGGCCAGAAGGTCACGGCCAACGCCATAAAAACCTGGGCGCTGGCCCGCGGCCTTCCCGTTCACCAACCGGAAAAGATCACCCGCGAGGTGCGCGAGGCCTACGCCGCGCTCCGGCCCGACGTCGCGCTGGTCATGGCCTACGGCAAGATCCTGCGCCCCGCCTTCATCGACGCCGCGCGGCTCGGCACGCTCAACCTGCACGCCTCGCTGCTGCCCGACTTTCGCGGCGCCTCGCCCATCCAAACCGCCGTCGCCTCCGGCGCGACCCGCACCGGCGTGTCGCTCATGCGCATCGTGCCCGAGCTCGACGCGGGCCCCGTCGCCGATGTCGAGGCCGTTAACATCGCGCCGCTCGACACCGCTCTCGAGGTCGAGGCCAAGCTCGCCGCCGCCTGCGTGCCGCTCGTTGTGCGCAACCTCGACGCGCTCGCCGCCGGCACGCTGCGCTTCGTCGAGCAGGACCATGCCCGCGCCACCTTTTGCCGCCGCCTCGTGAAGGCCGACGGAGCGCTCGATTTCCGCGCGGCCGCCGCCGCGCTGGCCGCGCGCATCAACGGCCTCTTCCCCTGGCCCGCGACCACGTTCGAACTCGACGGCCAGCCCATCAAGGCCGGCCTTGCCGACGTCGCGCCGGGGCAGGGCGGGGGAGCCCCTGCGCAACCCGGTCAGGTTCTCGGTGCCGACGCCGACGGCCTGCTTGTGGCCACCGGCGACGGAGTGCTCCGGCTGCGCCGGTTGCAACGCCCCGGCGGCAAGCTCCTGCCGGCCGCCGAGTTCCTGCGCGGCTTGCCCGTCGCTCCCGGCACGTTGTTGCCCTCGGCGGAGATGTCGTCGCTGTTCGCGCATTGACGGCGTTTTACGGCGCACCGCGCGCTTGTTTTCGCGGCGCGGATGACCCACAGTGCGCCGATTATGTGGAAAACCTTCGTGCTCGCCCTGCTGGCGGCGCTCACCGCCGCCCCGCTCTCCGCCCAATCGGCCAACGTCGAGCTGGCCAACCTGCGTCAGGACGTCGCCCTGCTCGTGCAGCGCATGGGCGACCTCGCGATCCGCGTCGAGAGCCTTGAGCGCGAGAACGCCGCCTTGCGCAAACAGACCGCCGCCGCCGGCGCCAGCGCCGCCACCGTCGCCCAGCTCAACGACGCCGTCGCCGAACTCAACAAGACCATCCGCGCCGCCACCGCCGAGTCGCAGCGCGAGACCCTGCAAAAAGTCGCCGTGCAGATGGAGGCGCTCGCCCGCCAGACCAACGCCGCCGTGCAGTCCGTCGCCAGCAGCCGCAGCGCCGCCGCCGTGTCCGCCCCCTCTTTCAACGACAACTACCCCAAGGAAGGCATCACCTACACCATCGAGCGCGGCGACACGCTTTCCAGCATCGCCCAAAAACTCGGCGCCAACCTGCGAGACATCATCAATGCCAACAAAATCACGGACCCCACAAAAATCCAAGTCGGCCAGACCCTCTTCATCCCCGGCGCCAAGTAAACCGATGGCCACTCCTTCCAAATCCCGTCTCGGCCGCGGACTCGGCGGCCTCATCTCCGGCGGCGTCGCCGCCAAGCCCGCCCCCGCCAAGGCCTCGCCCGACGCGCCGGCCGCCGCCGCGGCCCAGCCCGCGCCGACGCCCAACGGCTTTCAGGAAATCCAGGTCTCCGCGATCAAGACCAGCCCCTACCAGGCCCGCCGCGAGATCTCGCCCGACCACCTCACCGAGCTCTCCGAGAGCATCAAGTCCGAGGGCCTGCTCCAGCCGATCGTCGTGCGCAAGGTCGGCGACAAGTTCGAGCTCATCGCCGGCGAGCGTCGCTGGCGCGCCTTCCAGCTGCTCAAGATCAAGACCATCCCCGCCAAGGTCGTCGAGGCCAGCAACGCCTCCGCCGCCGCGCTCGGCCTGATCGAAAACCTCCAGCGCGAGGGCCTCAACCCGATCGACGAGGCCTACGGTTACGCCAGTCTTATCCGCGACTTCGACCTCACCCAGGAAGACGCCGCCGAGCGCGTCGGCAAGAGCCGCGCCGCCGTGGCCAACTCGCTCCGCCTGCTCGGCCTCGACGGCGAGCTGCAGGGCTACGTCGGCAAGGGTCTGCTCAGCGTCGGCCACGCCAAGGTGCTGCTCGGCATCGAGGACGCCGCCCAGCGCGCCGTGCTCGCCCGCCGTGTGCTCGAGGAAGGCCTCAGCGTGCGCGCCACCGAAAAACTCGTGCAGGCCAAGAAGGCCGGTCACGCCGTCAACCCGGCCGCGCCCGCCGCCACCCGCAAGCTCGCCTCGGCCGACGCCGCGGCGGTCGCCTCCATCGAGAAAAAGCTCACCTCGCACTTCGGCGCGCGCGTCGCCGTGCAGCACACGCCCAAGAAGGGCAAGATCGTCATCGCCTACGCCGGCAACGACGACCTGCAGCGCATCCTCGAGAAACTTGGCGTCGAGGCCTGAGCCCGACGATCCGCCGTATTCAAATTTTAGCTACGGATGACACGAATGGCGTAAATCGGCGCGAGGTTTGAGAAAATGTGACAATGGTTTGATAAAAACGGCCTTGAAATGGCCGTTTGGCAGGCTCGCTGCAAGACCCTAGACAGCCTGATGCACGGGCGTTGCAGGCCACTTGCCGAGGGGGCAGGACTCGGTCGCCAGCCAGCGCTTGAGGCTCGTGCAGCCGCATCCTGGGGCCTTGCACTTGCCCAGGCCGAGGCGGGCGCGGCCGTCCCAGTGCTCGCAGGGCGAGCAGATCGCCGAGCGGGCGGCGTAGGCCTCGGCGCTGACCACGGGGACGCCGGCCTTGATCCAGCGGCCCATGGCTCCAGTAAAGTTGACGGCCAGCTCGGCTACGGTGGGCTCGCGCAGGGGCTCGGGGGGCGGTGGTGCGTCGACGGCGGTCTGGCCGGGCTTGACGACCACGGGGACGGCGAGGTCGGGGCGGATGATGCGCAGGCTCATGTGTTGATGCGGGCGCACGCCTGCAGGTAGGTGTCGTAGCCCTGCTCAATCGGAACGTCGCCAGTGGCCTCGACCTTGCCGTCGATGTCGGCCGTGCGGACCAAGGTTTCTTCGGCGAACAGGGCGTAAGACTCGACCGGAGCGCCCCAGAGCTTGCGGTAGAACCGCACCCGCATGGTCACCGACCAGCCGGGGGTGTTGCCGGTGCTGGTCACGCGGTATTGGGCCTCCTGGTAGGCGAAGCTGAACTCCCCTGCGCCACGGGGCTCCCAGGTCGACTTGCAGCAGGAGGTCGGCACGCAGGTGGCACCTAGCCCGTCGC
Organism: Verrucomicrobiota bacterium; assembly: GCA_030601755.1. Taxonomy (GTDB): domain Bacteria; phylum Verrucomicrobiota; class Verrucomicrobiia; order Opitutales; family Opitutaceae; genus JAUWBF01. Next base: position 48,134 of record JAUWBF010000005.1, read on the forward strand.
CGACGGTGGTCCACGCGCCCCACGTTCCGCCACTGCCGGCGAGCAGGCGGGTGATGGCGTTGGCCTCGGTGTCCTCGACTGAGAGGGTGTCTGCCAAGCTTGAGGACGACACCGACCGCCAGAATGAGTAGCCGCCGAACTGCGCCGTGGCACCGTTGCCTGACAACGAGTGCGTGGTGGCAGTCTCGGCGGCGGCAGCGAATATCCCGGAGGCCAGCCGCGTCGTCGCGTCGTCGATACTGCCCAACTCGTCGGCACTGTCGGGGACCAGCTCCTCCGCATAAGGGTCCCAAACCTCACCCGATACCTCACCGTCGTCGGTCTGCGCCAGCGTGTCGGGATCGATGGTGCTGCTCCCGCTATAGGTGAGCGTCTCACGCATCGGGATCGACGCGCCGTCACCGTCGATGCGGAACGAGAACGACTGGGAACTATAGCCGGGGACGTGCAGCACCAGCGTAGCCTGGATCACCCCCCGACCCACCCACAGCTCCGTGTTCCCACCTTGGGCCGTGTTACCGAGACCCCGGTAGTAGGGACTGGCACTACTCGCCCCTCCCCCGCTCGTCGTCCATGTCAGTGTCCAGCCACCTCCCGGATAGGGCGGGTTAGTCACCAGGAAAGTAGACGACACCCTCACGATAGTCCTGCCATCCGTGAGCCGCGCCCAGCTCAATGCGCTCACTCGCGCATAATTATTCGGCGCAGGATCTGCGGTCGTGACCTGCATCGCAGTGAAGCCCGGGATCGGTTTCTGCGAGGTGGAGTTGGCCGAGGGAGTGCTGGTCACCGGATCGGTCCCCGCCGCGTCGTGCCACAGGTCGGTGACGACCGTGCCGGAGAGCGTCTTGGTCAGATATTTCCGCGGCGGGATGAGGGGATCGTCGAACTCCGGAAAACCCACCAGCGTCGCGGTGCCGCCGCGGGTGCGGCACTCGACCATGGTGCAGGGGGCGCCGCAGTTGCAGCCCTCGCGCTCGGCGCAGGGGCAGCAGAGGCCGGCGGTGTCCTTGATGCGGTGAGCCATGGTTAGACGACGGTGGTGGCCTGCACCCGGATGGTGCGCTCGGGGTTGCACAGCTCGATCTCGACGGTCTCGGTGAGCCAGCCGCCGATGAAGGCCGGCGGCACGGCGCTGGTGGTGCCGTCGCCGGTGTGGCGGCTGGTGATGTAGCTGCTCTTCTTGCGCTGGTTTTGGTAGCGGATGAAGTCGACGAACTCGGCCGCGCCGAGGCGGTTGCTTGCGCCGAAGTTGACGGTGGTCTCGCCGGTGAACAGATCCTCGAGCACGTCCTGCACCGGCGCGGCCATGCTGGCGAGGGCGGTCTGCCCGGAGTTGGCGAGGTTGAGCGCGCGGCCGAGGCCGGCGATGCCGGAGACGGTGCGCTCCTTGAGGCGCAGGGTGCCCTCGTAGATGGGCTGGCTGACCGAGGCGTAGAAGGCGGCGGCGAGACCGGCGGGCGCGGGCTCGGGGGTCTCGCTGCCTTGCCCGCCCAGCTCGATGACGGCGACGATGGCGCCAAAGGCATCGGGGTTGCCGGCGCTCTGGGTGGTGAGGCGGCCGCGCGTCGATCCGTCGGCGAGGGTGACGATGTCCTCGATGAAGAAGCGCACGCCGGACACGAGGAGATCGTCGCGCTTGCGGGCCGACCACTCGACGACGAGGTCGGCGTCGGCGAGGTCGATGTTGAGCGGGGTGAGGTCGGCCCGGCGGCGGATGTGGAGCACGGGCACGGCCGGCGCATAGTCGAACCAGGCGACGGCGTCGGGCGCCCAGCGCACGCAGCGCTTGATGACCTCGGAGACGGTCAGGTCGTTGCCCTCCTCGAAGGGCACGGTGATGTCGAGGTCGATGGTGCCGAGGGCGAACTCGCCGCCACGGCCGATGACGAAATTGAGCGCCTCGGCGGCCTGATCCTCGGCCTTGAGCGCAGCGCCGGCGGCGTCCTGGAAGAGCACGGCGCGCGACGAGAAGACGTCGACGAGCGCGGACTCGGCGTCCTCGGGATCTTCGCGGAGCTTGCGGGTCTCTTGGTAGATGAGGTTCTCGAGATACCACCACGGGCCGGACACGGTGGTCTGTATGGTGGAGCGGCGGGCGGAGCCGAGGAAGGGGACGGTGGTGACGAGGCCGGTGAAGAGGCGGGTGTTGTCGCGCCAGAGGACGAGCTTTTCCCGGTAGGGCCAGATGACGTCGCCGCCTGACTGGGGCATGCGATTGACGAGGGTCAGCTCGTCGCGGCCGAAGGCGACGCGGCGCAGCGTGGCGCCGATGACGCCCCAGTCGCGCAGGGGTTTTTTGAGGCCGTCGTATTCGAGGAAAATCGCCATGACTGCGGATCAGCTTGAGGAGGCCTTGAGGTTCTCCACGCGGGTGGTGAGGCGGTTGAGCGCCTCGGCCTGGTCGCGCACGGTCTTGCCGAGGTCGATGAGGCTGGCGCGCGACTGCTCGTGCAGGCGGATGTTTACGCCGTGGTAGGTGATGACCGAGTCGGCCACGGGCTTGGTGTCGACCGGCGGGGGCAGCGCGGCGGTGACGGCCTTGATGGACTCGGCGGCGGCGGCGACGTTGGCGGTCTGCTGCTCGCCTTGCTCGCGCAGCTTGCGGGCGGCGGCCTCGGCCTCGGCGGTGGCGCGGAGGTCACCGCGTTCGTAGGAGGCGCGCGCTTCGTTCTCCAGGCGCTTGACCTCGCGGGCGCGCGCCTCGGCCTCGGTGGCGGCGGCGATGCGCTGCTGCGCGGCGCGGGTCTGTTCTTCGAGGGCGACGCGCTCGCGGGTCTTTTCGGCGAGTTGGTTGGCGAGATCGGCCTCTTCGCGGCGCTGCTCGGCGGCGCGCTGCAGGGCGAGATTTTGCGCCTCGACCTCGGCGAGGTTGTTGCGAGCGTTGTCGCGGTTGGCCGCCGCATCGCGCACGCCGGCGCGGTAGCTGGCGCCCATCTCGCTGTTGATGTCGCCGCCGCGCTCGCGAAACTCGGCGGCCGCGCGCAGAGCCTGCTCGTAATCCTGCTCGGCGATGAGCGCGCGCTCGCGGGCGGCGTTGAGCGCGCCGGTCGACTTGGCGAGGGCGGACTCGGCGGCCTCCTGCTCGACCTTGGTCTTGAGCAGGGCGTTGTCGGCCTTCTCGATCTCGCCGGCGGTGACGATGCGCTGGCGCTCGATCTCGGCGGCCTCGCGGATCGCCTTGCGGCGGGCCTCGGCGTCCGGCCCCTCGGTGACGCCGGCGAGGGCCTGCTGCTCGTTGGCCGTGACGCGCGCGATGGCGGTCTGCTGCTCGGCGGCGCGCAGGGCCTCGATGCGGGCGGCGGCGCGGTCGATGGCGTTGCCGAGCTGGTCGTAGCCGTCGGCGGTCTCGGCGATGCGCTCGAGCTGGAGATCGAGGGCCTCCTTGGCGGCCTTGGCCATCTTGGCCTGGTTCTCGGCGGAGGCTGCCGCCACGCGGGCGTCCTGGTCGGCCCACTTCTTCATCTCGGCCTGGATGTCGCCGAGGATTTTTTTGTAAGCGATGAACCCCGCGCCGGCGGCGGCGAGGGCGCCGAGCAGCACCGGGCCGAGCGCACCGGTGGCGAGACCGATGACGGCCTCCTTGGCACCGGCGGCAGCCTGCCCGATGCCGCCGAGGCCGCCGCGCGAGAGACCCGTGAGCACGTTGTTGAGGCCGTTGCCGGCCTTGCCCAGCGCCTCCATGGACTGGGTGGCCTTGGCGCTCTCGCGCTGGACCTTGCCCAGCTCGCGGCCGACATTGCCGATGAAGCCGCCGGTGGCCTTGGTCTTGGTGCCGACGTCGACCACCTCGCGGCCCATCTCCTGGAGGGCGCGGCGGGTCTCCTCGGCGGTGGGCGCGGACTTGGCGGTCTCCTCGTTCAGCTCCTCGAAGGTGCGCACCGCCTCCTTGGCGGCCGCCAGGTCGGCGGCGGTCTCGATGCGGTATTTGAGGGCTTTGTCGGTCTCGGCCATGGCTTAGCTCTCCGAAGGCCAGGCGGCGAAGCGGCCGCCCTGGAAACGATAGCGCACAGTGACGGCGAGGCCCCGCACGCTCTGGATGTCGACCGAGGCGAGCACGGCGCCGGTGATGCCGGCCGACGCCTCGTCGACGGCGTCCTCGCCGCACACGACGACCAGATCGCCCTCGTCGGGCAGGTCGTCGTGGTGTGTGAGGGCGAACAGCTCGGCCTGCGCCTCGGTGGCAAACAGCCGGGTGACGGCAAAGGTGAACTCCACCCCGCGCAGTCCGAGGCCGTGGTAGGCCTTGGTGAGCGCGCGGTAGTATTCGACCTCGTCGACCGCCTGCACGCCATTGACCGAGAGGCCCGAGGGGCCGACGCGGCCGAGGGCGAGATCGCCGGAGGCGAGGCTGATGCTGTCGTAGGTGACGCGCATGGGGGAGGGAGTGAGTGAGAGGGATGAGGGAGTTGAGGGACGGAGCCAGCGCCGTGACCGGCGCTGCTACGGGGCGGAGGATCAGGACTCGGGCGCGGTGGTGCTGACGCGGAAGGCCGGACCGGCGGGGCTGCGCGCAGCCACCCACGAGATCTCACCGGCACGCGGATCGGTGGGGCTGAAGGTCTGCGGCAGGGCGGTGGCGGCGGCGTTGTAGAGCGTGTTGTGCACGCCGGTGCCGGTGACCACGAGGTCGGCGCGGCGCTTGGATTTGCCGCGGGCTGCGGTGCCGCCCTGCATGTCGAGCACGTCGAGGAGCTGGGCCTCGGTGGCCTGCTCGGGCGCGCCGGTGGCGGCGGCCGAGACGCTCCCGATCTTGAGGCTGAGGCCGCCGCGCGCATCGGTGGTGATGGGCGTGGTGGCGAGGTTGGGCGTGATGGTGAGCGCGCCGCGCAGCTTGAAGGCATCCCAGGGAGACGCGCCCCAGGCGGCGGCGTATTCCTGCGTGGGGATGTCGGCCGGGTCGGGCGGGATGTCGGTGAGCAGGGCTTTGTCGACGGTGTAGAGGCTGTTGGCGTCGGACCAGGCGCTGTTGTTGATCGGGAACGCGGCGAAGCCGACCTGGCCGAGCAGCGTGGCCGTGGCGGTGTGGATGATCGGCGGCATGGTGACCACGGCCGCGTTGTGGAAGGTGATGCGGCGGTTGTCGTAGGTGTGGATGATGAGCGGCTCCTGCTCGATCATGGCGTGGTCGCCGGTGCCGGTGTCGGTGAGGTCGATGAGGTTGGTGCCGGCGAGGGCGTGGGCCTCGGTGGCGTGCAGGGTGACGACCTCGGGCGACTCGTCGTCGGGCACGCCGATGTAGTAGAGCGTGCCGGCCACGAGGGGCGCGGGCAGCGTGCCCCAGGAGCCGAGGCGCACGGGGCAGCCCTTGCGCGGGCCGGTGACATCGAGCAGGGTGAGCGTGTCCTCGGTGGTGTCGACCGAGGCGATGTCGTAGCGCGGGGTGACGAGCTGGCCGGGGCGGGCGTTGGCCCAGCGGTAGAGCACGGCGAGGTGCGGCTCGGTCCAGACGCCGAGGGGCGTGAGGGTGAGGGCGACGGCGCGGTCGAGGGCGCGCTGGTCGATGGGGCCGTAGGCATCGGTGTCGATGGCGAAGGCCTCGGCGGTGGGCGCGAGCTGGGAGCCCCCGCGGGAGTGGAACATGACGCCGCGGTGCGTGACGACGGCGGGAGATTCGAGCAGCTTGGTGAGATCCATGATGGTGGTGTGGTTGAGGGTGGTGGCGGGTTAGAGGTGCTAGGGAGTGCAGGCGATCAGGAGCATGGGTTTGACGGTAATGGTGCCGGGTCAGAATTCGCCGGACATGCCGAGCGCTGTCAGATTCCAGACCTGCACCTGGCCGAGATACCCCACGTTGGTTTCGCCATCGGCCGCCGTTACAGTCAGCCGGAGGCGGATCGCCGAGGGTGACGCTGGCACGGTCGCCACATCGAGATAGCGGCCCGGTTTTGCGACTCCAAATGATTCCGTCAAAACGGAAAACACGGTTGTCCCGTTGGCCATTTCGACCTTCACGGCACCTCCCGGCGTCGCCCCATCAGACTGCTTGAGCGCATATGCGATCAGCAGGACATCGCCCGCCGCCGGCATCGGCGAAAGGCCGAGGTAACGAGTGTGCGTTTTTGAGGACCCACTGGCATTGGTCACGGCCAGCCGGAACCACTGACCAGCCGTCAGCACATCATCACTAGCGGGAGCCTCGACAGAGATCGACGATGACCAACCAGTGCCCGATCCCGAATTGGCCGCAGTCCACCCGGTGGTGGCTGATTGCAGCACGTTGGGGACGAGGCCGGGTGCGCCGGGAGCGGCCACGAACGCCGGCAGGCCCGGATTGAGCTGCTCAAGCGCGTCGACGACACGTTGCGCCATGGCCAGGTGCCCAGCGTTGTTAGGATGCACGCCGTCACCTGCGTCGTAAGCGGCCAGCATCGTCCCCGCCGCCGCGTTGGAGTCCACCAACGCAGCGTAGGTGTCGGCAACCGGCACCCCCTGGCGAGCACACTCGTTTCGAAGCCATAAGTTGTAGACGTGCGTCCGTTCTATCGACGCGGCATCAGCGCTCGCACCGCGTGGAGGCACAAGCCCAACCGTGTAGGGGATACTCGCCGCTCGCAACACGTCGAAAATAGCGCGCATGTCGGCTTGATATTGAGCGAGGGATGACGAGGCGTTGGTGCCGAGTTGGACATGGCAGAGCTGCGGAGAGTGCGCGGAAATCAGGGCAGGCAGCCGAGCAAGCGCTTGGGCGGCAGTATCGCCCGGAACCCCACCGTTTACCGCTGCCAACGCCCCAAAACGCGCCAAAAACTCGGAGCCGATAATTTTGGGGGCCATTGCCCGGAACGAAAAAACCGAGGTGTTGGTCGAGCTGCTACCATCGGTGATCGAATCACCGAGCCAGAGGATTTTCCGGCCGGCAATCACCGCGTCGGATTTCAGAGCGCCGGCCGGCTGCGCATCCGTGATGCCATACCCGCTGAGCGTGGTGGGCAGCGCGGTGATCTTGTCGAAGCTCAGCGAGGTGATCCAGGCGGGGTCGGCGTAGGTGCCGGTGGTGGTGACGCCGGTGCCGTCGGTGAGGCCGTTGTCGGCGCTGGCGACGGTGTTTTTAAACACGCTGCGGAGCTTGGCGGCGGTGATGGCGCCGGCGCTGTTGCTGGGCAGCTCGGCGTCGATCTCGGCATAAAGATCGGCGCGGCTTTTCGCGGTCTGCGCGACGACCGGCTGCAAGGCGATCAGGCCGAGCATGACGAGTCTGAGGAGGGTCTTCATTTTCGTGTCGTTCGTGTGTTTCGTGGGAAAAAATGCGTCAGCCTTGGCCGGCGAAGTCAGGGGCGAAGTCGGAGGAGAAGTCGCCGGCGGCGTCGGCATACTTGGCCCAGGCGACGTTGCTGGCGGCCTTGCCGGTCTCGATGGCGACGGCGCGCAGGGTGGCGGCGTCCTCGACGGTGATGGGCGCGGTGTAGAGGGTGCCGGTGGCGGCGGTGGGCAGGGTGCCGTCGAGCGTATAGTAGATGGCCGCGCCGGCGGCGGCCGCGATGGTGACGACGCGGGGCGTGGTGCCGGTGTCGGGCGTGATGAGGGGCTGCGCGGCCTTGGCGCGGGTCTGGAGCTTGACCAGGCGGCGGAAGGAGACGTCGTAGGTGACCTTGGGATCGAACTCGACCGAGGGCGTCAGCGCATCGGTATCGGCCACCCAGGTGCCGGTGCCCGAGGCCCAGAGGTGGAACATTTGCAGGACGTAGAGGGCGATGTCCTCGGCGCTCTTGCCGGTGCCGGTCGCGGGGTTCATGTTGACCAGCGGCGACTCCTGCACACGCACGGTGATGCGCTCCTCGCAGTTGGGGCCGGTGGTGTTGGCCTCGGGCACGTTCATCGTCGGCATGAGCACGGTGACGGCCGCGCCGGCCTTGCCGCCTTTTTTGACGAGGTTGTTGAGGGCGCGCTCGATGTTGCCGACGATCTGGGTGGCGGTGAGGTTGGCACGGGGCCGCAGCTCGTAGACGCCGATGTCGACGAAGTAGGCGTCGTCCTCCAGGCGGGCGACGAAGTCGGCTTGATCGTTTTCGATGGCGGAGGGCATGGGGATTTACGATTTACGAAGGACGATTTACGAATTGGAGCCGCGCAGGCGGCGGGTGACGTAGGCGGAGACGTCGCGGTCAATGCGCGAGCGGATCAGCTCGTCGTAGGGGAGCACGGTGGCGTCGGGGCGCTGGGTGACGCTGCGCCGCAGCCAATACATGACCTCGCCGCCCTCGGCGGTGCCGGTGAAGCCGCCGCCGCGCTGGCGCTTGAGCACGGTGCGCTCGCGGCGGATGAGGGCCGCGCCGCCGCCACCCGCGAAGACGACGAAGCGGAGGTCGCCGAACTCGCGGGCGCGCTTGCCATGCGCCTCGGCGCGGGCGGGGATCGTGATCCACTTGCGGCCGCCGGTGGGCCGAATGGTGCCGCCGAAGTAGCGCTGGCGGATGCCGACCTGGTTGATCGAGATGAGGGCGGCGGTATCGCCGTCGACGGTCGCGAATGAAGTGCCGCGCGCGGCCTGCGCGTAGAAGCCGGTGCGGCGACCGCGCAGCTTGTTGGGCCGCGTCTGATTGAGGCCGAAGAGGTGCTCGCGGATGGTGTTGACGCCGGAGCGGCCGGCGATGGCCGAGAGGTTTTTCGGTGACAGCGCGGACTCCAGGCGGCGGAGTTCGGTGGTGTCGCCGGCGACGCGGCGGACGGTGACGCGGATGCCGAGGCCGCTCATGCGATGCCCTCCAAAGTTTTTGCCACAGAGCCGAGCCGGAGCCCAGACACAGAGGGCACGGAGTTGCGGACAGCAGAGCGGGGATTGCCTCTGTGTTCTCTGTGTCGGAGCTCGGTGATCTCTGTGGCCATGATCGGGTGCGGTGGTCGTGGGTCAGATGGCGCGGAGGACGCCGTTGGCATCGAAGGCGGCGACGCCTTGCAACGACTCGGCAAGGGCGCTGCGGAGCCATTGCTCGCGGGCCTGCGGGCTGGCTTGCAGCTCGGCGTTGAGATCGAGGGGCTCGGGAGCGGGCACGTCGGCCCCGTCCTCGATGAGGCCGGCGGCGACGGCGGTGTCGTAGTCGACGTCGACGACGTCCATGTGCGAGCCGAAGTCGAAGGGCGGGTAGTCGACGCCAAAGCGATTGATCGCGCGCCAGATCGGGTCGGCCTTGAGGGCGATCATGCGGCCGCCGAAGAAGGTGCCGCCGGCGGCGGCCCAGCGCGCGGGCCAGTCGCGCGGCTCGCGGGCTTCCTGGATGCGGACGAGTTCCCAGGCGGGCCACTGGTCGAGCACGGCGAGCTGCTCGCCTTGCAGCTTGTAGCCGGCGCCCTGGGCCTGCTGGAGGTTGGTTTCGAGGATGAGGTTGAGCCGGGCGTCGGAGCGCAGGTCGGTGAGGTCGGTCTCGTCAACCTCGGCGCCGAGGGAGCCGAGCAGGCGCTTGAGTTCGGTGCGGGCGGTGGCGGTGTCGGTCTGGCCGCCGAGGAGGCGGTCGACCTGGTCGCTGATGGCCTGGAGGGTGTTGGCCTGCTGCACGCCGGCGGAGAAGATCGAGCGCTCGCGCAGGGCGGCGGGGATGGTGTCGAGCAGGTCGGTCCGCAGATCGGTGGGCAGGAGGCTGCGCACCACTCGGGAGTCGAGGGCTTCCTGGAAGGGGAGCGGGGTGTCGAAGATCATGCGGAGGCCCTCCCCTCTTTGGGCTTCAGATTTTTTGCCACAGAGCCAAGCCGGAGCTCGGACACAGAGGGCACGGAGTCGAGCTCGACCAGCAGGCGCAGGGTGACGACGAGCGCGAGGAGCTGCTCGAAGGGCACGGTGCGGATGATGTGGTCGAGTTCGGACATGGTTTCGGAGTTTTAACGCAAAGGCGCAAAGGCGCGGAGGGAGACGCGGCGGCCGACATAACGCCACGGGCCAACACCGAGAGGACCAACTTGCTCAAACCCGAGACGGCGCAGCAGGCGCCAACGTAGACGCCGCATGGCGGCCTCAAGCCAGGTCTCTTCGATGGTGATTCCGTCGCACATGTTCAGAGGCCGTCTTGCTGGGCGCGGGTGAATTGGCGGGCGCGGGCCTTCCACCTGGGCGAGGCGGGGGCGCTGATGACTTCGGCCGACTCGGTGGCAGGCTGCTCCAGCGAGAAGCGGCAGGCGGCGACCTCGCGGAGCTTGGCGACGGCGGCGGTGTTGGCGGCGCGGCGGTCGTCATCGAGGAGCGCGCCGCCGGGCAGGCGCGTGGCGGCCTCGTAGCGGATGCGGGTGATGGCCTCGCCGAGCAGCTCGTCGGGGATGGTGGCGCCGTCGCCGAGGGTGTTGCGCGAGCAGGCGGCGACGTAGCCGCGGATCTCGCGGATGACCTGGGCGATGATCTCGGGGATGGGGTCGCTCTGACCGGAGGCGAGCGCGGCGGTCTGCGCGGCCTCCAGCTCGGGGCCGGCCCACTTGGTGAGCACGTCGTCGGTGGTGAGGGTGATCCAGGACATCGGAGGGAATAAGGGAGGAGGGAAAGGGAGTGAGGGGGACTCGGCGGCGGGTCGTGATTTCTAAAAAGCCCCGACCGGCGCACGGCCGGGGCTCGAAGAAACAACAACGCTGTTGGCGGGGATCAGCTGATGGTGAGGCGCTTGACGCACTCGGTGCTGACGACCTGCACATCCTCGGACCAGTCGAGGGCGTAGATGTCGGACCGGGCGGACTCGTCGCGGTAGCTGCGCACGGCGTCCACGCCGCCGGCGCGGGTCATGAACGTCTTGGCGAACGAGGGGTCGTAGATCGTCGGGCTGTTGGAGCCGTAGAAGATGTAGACCTCCGCGCCGACGATGTTGGTGGCGTTCTTGGCGGCGCCGAACTTGGTGGTGTCCTTGGAGAGGACGCCCACGCGGATCTCGATGCCGGGGTTGAGCAGCATCTGCGCAGCCTGGCTGTTGGTCACGCCGATGAGGGCGGCGCCGGGCTGGCGGGCGATGACTTTGGCGTGGTTGCGGAAGACCTGCCAGGCCCCGATGCCGAAGACGATGCGGTTGGGCATCATGCCGGTGGCGGTGGCGATGGCTTGGATCTGCTCGTCGATCTCGGTGACGGGGTCGTTGGAGGCGTTGCTCCACACGCCCTTGGAGCCGACGGCCGAGACAGCGTTGGCGATGGCGGTGAAGACCTTGGCCTCGTGGCTGATGGTGCCGGAGCTGACGAGGGTCGAGACCTTGCTTTCCTCCAGCGCGGCCTGCGCGCCGGAGGCATCCCCGGCGGCGTCGCGCTCGGCGTCGTCGATGGCGATTTCAAGCGCGTTGGGCTTGCAGTTGAAGGTCGGGTCGGTGGCCTCCAGCTTGATGCGGGTGGCACCGCCGCCGAGGGCGCGGGCGGTGTCGTAGAGCTGGAAGGCGTTTTTGGAGTCGTATTTCTTGAACTGGCCGATGCTCACGCCCGTCGCGACGGTCGGGGCGATAAACTCGGCGAGGCTGGAGCCCAGGTCCTGCGAGAGGCCGAAGGCGTAGTTGGTGAGGCGGCCGTTGTAGGACGCGTTGGCACGTTTGCTCATGATGATGTATCTGGGTTGTGGTTACAGGACGGTGGATCAGGCCGCGTCGATGAAGACGGGCTCGATAAGGCGGGCCTTGATGAGTTCGCCGGCGGTGCCGGACTCCAGGGCGACGGCGACCTGCACGCGGTCGGTGCTGCCGGGGTCGGCCTTGACGGCGCCGAGCGTGGTGCCGTCGAGCACGAGGGTGGTGCCGAAGTTCACGGTGCCGGGCGTGGCGGCGAGCTTGACGTCGACGAGGCCGGCAAAGCCGGGCAGCGCGACGGAGTCTTTGCCGTCGGTGTCCTCGCCGTTGACGATGACACCCACGGGGATGTCGGTCGCGGCGGCGATGAGGGCGGCGGAGCCGGAGGAGTTTTTGACGAAGTAGCCGTCGAGCGCGGAGTGGTCGGCCGTCGGCGTGAGGGGGATGATCTGATCAGTCTTGCGGATGCTCATGATGCGTGTGGATGACGAGGGTTGCGATGCGGTGGATTGCGGGAGATCAGCCAAGCGTCTTGGCGTAGAGGGCGGGCTCGGCGGCCTTCACGGCGGCGTGGGCCTGCTGGTAGGTGCAGCGGTTGCTGGTCTTGTAGGCGGTGACCTTGGCCTCGAAGTCGGCGGCGGCCTGCTCGGCCCCCTTGGCGGCGTTCGCGTCGGGCGTGTCGGCGCCGGCGCGGTTGTGCGTGCGGGCGTAGCCGGAGCCGTCCTTGCCGAGCGCCGCGATGAAGGCGAGGCCCTCGGCGCGGTTCTTGGTGAGGAAGCCCTCGGCGGTCTTGCGGGCGTCGCCCTGGAGGCCGGCGGCGTCGAGGTCGCGCTGGATCTGCTCGGCCTCGAGCTGCTTGAGGCGGTTGGTGGTGGCGGCCATTTCCTCCTTGGAGGACTTGGCGGCGGTGGTGGCGGCCTTGAGAGCGGCGTCGATGGCCTCGGGGGCGGCATCGGCCGCGACGGACTGGCCGAGCGCGGCCAGCAGTGCGATGACGAGTTCTTTGTTCATGGTGCGGATTGCGGGTTGGGTGGTTGCCGGGTCGCCCTGGCGGTTGCTCAGGGGCAACATGCCCCGGAAGGTGGGTTGGTTGGTGAAGGCGCCGCCGAGCAGCGCGATGGGGTGGGCCTCCTCGCCGGCGTTGTAGGTGCGCGGGGGAAAGCCGAGCACGGGCGAGAAGTGGCGAAAGTCGCCGCCGGCGAGCGCGGCCTGGCCGCTGGAGGTGAGGCGCAGCTGCGCCCACAGCTCGGCACCGTCGGCCCGGCGCTCGATGTTGTTGATCCAGGCGCCGGCGCGGGTGCTCTTGCTGGTGTCGCTGCTCTCGTGGTCGAAGTCGACGAGGAGGCCGGCGAAGCCGGGCTCGGCCGCCCATGCCTTGAAGCGGTTCTCGATGGTCGCGAAATCGGCGGGCTCGACCACCTGGCGGATGACGACTTTCTGGCCACCGGGCATTTCCAGCTCCTTGTCCATGGAGCCGGTGCGGCCGATCTGGAACCAGCCGTCGGCGGGGAGCGTGAAGCCGTTGTCGGCGGCGGTGGTGACGCGGTTGAGGGTGACGGCGAGGCCGATGGCGTGGAGGTAGGTGTCGGGTGTCATGGCGATCAGCGAAGGAGATTGCGGAGCCAGCCGAGCAGGCCGGCGCGGTTCTTGGTGACGGCCTGCTGGGCCTGCGCGGCCTCGGCGGCTCCGGAGACGAGCGCGGGACCAAGGATGGACTCCCAGGCTTGGGCGAGCTGGCCGGTGGCGTCGCCCTTGAGGATCTCGGCGCCGAGCGCGGGCAGATCCTCGCGGAGCTTGGCGAGGGCGGCGTCGAACTTGGCGTCGTCCTCCTCGTCGGCGATGGCGGCGATGCGCTGGATCAGCGGACGCAGCGCGGTGGTCTGCGCAGCGGTGAGGCGGCGGAGGGCCTCGGCGCGGAAGAGCTGGTCGCGGGCCTGGCCGCCACCGGCCACCGGAGTGTCGCGGTTGTAGGTGGGGGCGAAGCCGAAGCCGGGGGCGGCCGGCGGAGCGACCGGCGCGAGGGTGAGCTTGTAGCCGGTTTTCTCGGACAACTCGGCGGCGTCCATCTGGAGGCCGGCGGTCTTGGCCTTGACGGCGTGGTCGAAGACGACGCCGACATCGACCTGGTCCTTGGCGGCCAGCTCGAAGTAGGCGAGCACCGGCTGGCCGGGGAAGCGGGCGGCGAGCAGGGCCTTGTCGAGCTGCGCCTGGAAGACCTCGGAGATCTCGCCGGCCTCTGCGAGGGCGAGGTCGTAGAAGGTGTCTTGGTGATTGTCGCCCTGGCTGCCACCGCCGAGCCCGGCGGGCGCGGTGAGCATGGTGAGCTTGCCGGAAGTGCCAGCCATGACGATCTGCTCATCCTGGTAGGCAAGGTGGTCGCGGAAGGGATTGGTGCCGCGCGCGCCATCGGGCACGGTCTGGATCTTCGCGCCGTTGGGGAGGACGCCGCGCATGTCGCCGACGACGGCCTCGGCCATTTCCTGATACTCGCCCTCCTTGCCGGCCGGCACGTTGGCGGGCATCTCGGCGAAGAGCGGGGGGATGCCGTAGACCTCGACAAAACCGTCCCAGTCTTTTTGCGAGAGGTTTTTGCGCAGCCAGCAGATGAAGCCGATCTCGTTGATGGGGTCCTCGACCTCGCGGATCAGGAAGTGGCGCAGATCCACGGGGGTGCCTCGGGAGGTCTGACGCGCCTCGGCGTTGTATTCCCAAGCGCCGTAGAGGCCGTCGCGCACCCAGTGCCACTGCTCGACGGGTTCGAGGCGCACGATGGACTGGCGTGGGTCGTCGCCCTGATACACCTTTTCGAGGTGGGCGAAGCCGCGGAACTCGGCGAGGGCGAGGAACCCGAGCGCCTGGCGGAGGTTTTCGATACGGTCGTAGGCGGCGCGCAGGTAGTCGGCCTGCTGCTTGGCGGCGGGCGTGGCGTCGACCTGCTTGATGTCCCAGTCGAGCTTGGTGAGGGCGGCGAGGCGGCGGCGTTTGAGGCCGCGCAGGGTGGCCTCGCGCTTTTCAAGGAGGCGGTAGGTCCACTGGAGGTCGGCATACGTGCCGGCCTCGCCGTCTTCGAGCATGGAGACGGCGCGCTGCATGGTGAGGCCGCGCAGGGGATTGAAGCGGCTGCGCCACTTGTCGACTTTGGCGAGGTTGGCGATCATCGGGCGGAAAGGGCGAGAGGTTGAGGTGAGGCGGCGCGGAGGGATGCCTTGCAAAGCCGTTGCAAGCCGCCGACACGGGCCGCGAGCAATCCGGACGGGGGTTGATACCCCTGCGGGGCTCCTGGGCGGGTTTCTGCGGCGGTATTCATGGTTCAGGCGAGGAGGGCGCGGTCGCGGCGGTTGCGGATGGCGCGGCCGGCGCGGGCGGCACGACCGGAGCGGACGGTGGAGAAGCGGCCGGCGGCGGTGGCGCCGTCGCCGGCGGCGCGCACGGCGAGGGCGAGCGCGGTGCAGCGGTCGGAGTGGCCTTCGCGGGTGCGTGGCGCCCAGTAGTTGTATTGGCCGTTGTTCACGACCTGCTGCATGGCGTGCAGGTCCTCGCGCACGGCGCGGCTGATGGGCACGCGCAGCTTGGTGGGGGCCTCGAAGGCGCGGCGGAGCTTGGGGAAGAGGTCGCGCTTGAAGGCGGCGGTGAAGGTGCAGAGCTCGACGCGGCCAAACTCGTGGCCCTCGGGGTGCCAGCGGCCGTAGGCCTTGGCCATATAGTCGCCGAGGCCGACGCCGGGGCCGGTGTAGTCGAAGCACACGCGGCGGGCGCACTCGATGCGGCTGCGCAGGATCTCCAGCTGGTCGGGCGTGTCGACGCCGCGCAGGACGAGGACCTCGCGGGTGACGAGGATGTCGGCCTGGCGCTCCAGCACCCAGCAGACGGTGGGGTCGTTCTGCCGGCCGAAGTCGATGCCGACGAAGTAGGAGGCGAGGCCGGGCTTGAGGTCGCCGGCCTCGGTGGCGTCGGCGCTCTCGGCGAGGGCGATCAGCTCGTAGGGCAGGAGCACGTTGGAGCCGTCGAGGAACTCGCACTCGAACTCCTGGGCCCAGCCCTCGGGATCGTCGAGGCCGGCGCGCAGGGCGTCGATGTCGATGGGCAGGCCGCCGGCCTTGGCGTCGTGGATGGTGGTGCGGTGCTTGGAGTAGCCGTTGGGCTTGTCCCAGAGGTCGAAAAACTTGTTACCCTTGCCGTTGGGCGTGGAGGCGATGCGGAGCTTGAACTGGCCCTTGAGCGGATTCGAGATTGAGGGGTAGATGCCGCGCCAGATGGCGTCGGGGTCGTCGTGAAAGGCGAACTCGTCCAGGATGAGGTTGGCCGAGTAGCCGCGGGCGGTGGAGGGGTTGGCGGGGAGCGCGATCATGCGCGAGCCGTTGCCCCAGCGGATCTCGGCGGAGCGCATGAGGGCCTCGCTCTGGCCGCGGTTCTCGACGTAGTCGGACACGGCGAGCTGGAAGGCCTCGGCCCACTGCTTGGCCTTCTCCATGAACTCGAGCGCCTGGCGCTCGCCGGCGGAGAGCACGACCCACATGTCGCCGGGCTTGGCGGCGCAGTCGCGCACGGCCTCGGCGGCCATGCCCATGGACTTGCCGATCTGCCGGGAGGCGAGCCAGAGCTTGAAGCGGGCGGCGTCGTCGACGAACGCGCGCTGGTAGCTCAGGAGGATGTCGAGCGGCGAGTGCATCACTTGATTCCGAAGATCTCCTTGATGCGCGCGGCGCGCTGCTCGGGGGTGAGGGTGTCGTCTTTGATGGCCTTCTCGGCCTCGTCGGCCTGCGCGGCCTTCTTCTCCAGGAGCGCTATGCGGCGGGCGTCGCGCTCGCCGGCCTCGCGGGCGAGGCGGAGCTTGGCAAGGCCGATGTAGGTCTCGGCGTCGCCGGCCTTGAGGGCCTGCGCCTCGAACACGGCCTGCGCGGCGCGGGCGACCTGGTCGTCGTCGAGCCGCACGTCGCCAAGAGCGCGCAGGGTGGCGGCGACCTCGTCGGCCGTGGACTTGGCGACCTCCAGGCGGCGGCTGGTGGGATACCAGCGGAAGAAGGCGGAGAGCGCGGCGGGCGATGTGTCGACCTGCCACTTCTCGGCGGCGACCTTGCGCACCTTGGCGTAGCTGTGCTCGCGCAGGAGGGCGAAGAGCTGCTCCTGCACGACCTCGGGCAGGGTCTTGAGCGTGGCGTCGCTGCGGGGCTTGGTGGCGGTGCGGCGCATGGTCAGAGGCGGGCAGGAGGGGGTTGCAGTCGGCCGGCAGCGTGACCCGAGACGGTCGGGCTATTGCTTTCGCCGGTAAATGACCCGCCCCGCAGGGCGGTAGGAAACCCGGCGCGCTCGATGGCACCGGCCGACTGGTGAACACCGGCGGGCATGGCAGCCGCCGAAGGAAGATCACGCCGCGCAGGGACTACGGCGGCATCGGCCGGGCCGGCTGGGCTTTCACCGTTTGCGGCTGCGGGCGTGAAGGTGAAGAGCGCGCAGGCGCGATCAAAGAGGCGGTGACCGCAACCGATGCCGACGCCCAGCGCGAAGACGCACACGACGATGAGCAGCATCATGCCGATGGTCTCCAGCCAGCCCGGCTCGGTGGGGTCGGTGCAACGACCGGAGCAGCTCACAGCCGCACCTCCAGCGCCCAGGCCTCGCCGGCCTCGGTGAGCTTGTATTTGCGGCCGGTCTCGGAGCACACGCCCAGGGCGCGGCCTTCGCGCTCGGCATGGCGCAGGGCGTCGTCGATCTCGGAGCGGGCGGGCTCCATGAAGTCGATCTTGATGGCGACGCTGTCGACCAGCGCGCGCTCGGGCACGAGGCGGCCATTGACCTCGCGGAGGCTCTTGACGACGGCGCGGTCGATCTGGTGCTGGCGTTCGGTGCGGGTGCTCATGGGAAAATCAAGAGGACTTGGCCAGGAGGTGCTTCACTTCGCCGCGCATCTCGGAGGTCTTGGCCAGCAGCTCGGTGATGCGTTCGTGGAGGGTGTCGGCCTCGGCCTTGCTGGCCTTGGCGATGTCGTCGCGGAGGGTGTCGATCTTTTGCTCCAAGCCGGTGACGCGGCCTTCGCCATCGCGCCGGATCTGCGCGACCGAGTCGGCGAAGGCGGCGCTGATGGCCTTGACCTCGCCGTCGATGCGGTCGGCGGCGGCGCGGGCAATGGCCTCGGCGGCGGCGACGTTGCGGTTGACCTCGTCGCGCTCGCGGGAGATGCGGCCGTGCGTCTGCCGAAGCTCCTCCTTGGTCGCGTAGGTGTCGCGCGGCGCGGGCTGCTCGCGCATGTGCTCCTTGTAGAAGTTGAGCGCCTGATTGACCAGGAACAGGACCACGGAGGCCACGATCAGCCACGGGCCGATGGGGCCGAGCTGCTCGGGAGTGAGTTGGGCAAGCGGGAGCATCGAGGGCGGCGGCGCGGGCGGTGGGCTCAGGGCGTGGCGAGGGTGGGCTTGTCGCCCGCGGTGCGGGGGCGGCTGTAGCCCTCGACGGTGATGGACTGGCTGACGCCCCACATCTTGGTCGTGCGCTTGTAGCTGCCGGCCTTGACCTCGGTGTCGGTGACCTCGACGTCGGTGACCTCGATGGAGCTACCGCCGATGGGGTAGCTGGACTCGTAGCGGATGAGCTTGGCGTTGACGGCGGGCAGCTTGGCGCAGCCGGCGAGCAGGGTGGCGATGAGGGCGAGCATGAGGAGGCGGAGCATGGCTGATGGCAGATGGGTGATGGACGATGGCTCAGCGGCGTGGGCCGCGCTTGGGACGACGGTAGACGGGGACGGTGACCTCCTCGGTGATGGTGCCGGTGCCGCCGAGGAGGGCGTTGTGCGCGCGGTTGGCCGCCCAGGCGCGGCCACCGCGCAGGCGCACGGCGCGGTAGAGGATCGAGCGGCGCAGCGCAGGGATGCCGATGGCCTCCATGGCCTCCAGGAAGACGGCATCGGCCTGCGCACGGGTGATGGGCCGGCCGCCGTGCTCGCGCGTGGCCTGGTGCCAGTAGAGCGCGTCGTGGATGACGGCGGCGGGCGTGTAGTCACCATCCGGCGGATACAGACCCCAGAGCAGGCGCGGAACCGACGCATAGTCGGTATCGAAGCCGGCCTCGACCTCGACGCGGCCGACGACCTCCGACGCGAAGACGAAGGGAGTGACGAGCACGGCGCGCATGGGCGCGGTGCGCTCCAGACGAAGGGCGCAGGGGAAGCGGTCGGCGGGCAGCGGTCTTGCCTCCGGCGGCTTTTTGTGCGATGTCTGCGGGGCTGGACTGGGCGTGGTGCTGGTCACACGACCAGCCTAGACGGTTCGCAAAAATCCGTCTCCCGATGGGTCCGCTCGGTCCGTTGCGTTCCGCACTTTGGTGCGGTTTCGCACAAGTGCGGAAGGTTTTTGAGGTGCGGAAGCGGGGTCTGCAGGCACAAAACGGAGCGCGAGCGCGGAGATGGTCACGCGATCCGCGTGGCCCCGCAGGGGTGCTTGCGGCCGGGTGCCTGATCACGGGCGGCCAAAAGCACAAAGCCCCGCCGGAGCGGGGCTCAAAGTTTCACGGCGTGAAGATTTGCCGGGCTTTTTTTACCGCCGCTCCTCGAAGGCGACGATGCGCTCGGCCTGCCCCGCGGGGCGCTCCACGGTGGCGACAAAGGCGAGCGTGCGCGTGGTGGACACGCCGCCGCTCTTGGGGCCGTAGTGGCGATAGGTGGCGGTGCCGGTGATCTCGAAGCGGTCGCGCCAGCCGGGCACGGCGCGCTCGGTGGTCTCGCCCAGCTCGGCGAAGTAGGCGGTGTGGCCGCGCCCGCCGGCGAAACGCTCGTTGGTGATGTAGTCGGTGAGGCGCTGCTCGAGGAGCGTGCGCCGGGCGATGCGTGCGGTGATGGCGGCCGACTCGGCGGAAGGCGCCTGCCCCTTGACGGTGATGGGCTGATACAGATCTGGCCGGATAATCTTGAGCGTGCTCTTCGACCCATCCGCATGGGTGCGCGTGGTGGTGACGGGGATGGGGATGCCGTGCTTGTCGAGCTGGATGGGCACGGGCGTCGGCGTGGGGGCCGGGGTGGGCGCGGGCGTGGGGGCCGGCGCGGGCGGCGGTGCCAGGCGCGCGGCCTCGGCCTGCGCGGCGAGGCGGGCGCGGCGCTCCTCGGCGGCGGCCTGCTGTGCGGCGGCGTGGCCGGCGGCATCGAGCGGATAGCGCTCGGCCAGATCGGGCGGCAGCAGACTCTTGTCCACCTGCGTCATGCCACCGTCGTGTATGATGACGACCGTGGCGGGGGCCGAGCCAACCACCCGCGCGTCGGCGAGCACGCGGCCATCGGTCAGGCGGATGTCGGCACCATGCAGCGCGCCGGCAAAGGCCATGCAGAGGAGGAGCAGCCGCAGGCGGATCATCGGTCGCGCATCGAGGAGTTGATAAAGCCGCCACGCGGCGGCGGAGGCGACCAGCGGGCGGCGGCCTCGGCGTGGTCCTTTTTAAAGGGGCGCTCGACGATCTGCCCAATGGCCACCCACACGAGCGCGCCGAGCGCGGCACCGACGCACACGTAGGGCGTCTCGATGTCGCCCTTGAGCGTCATGGCGACGAAGACCAGGAAGCCGACGAATGAGAAAGCGGCGAACGCGTAGCAGAGCGCGGCGGGAAAGGGTGTGCGGTAGGCGGGTGGCTTCATGGCAGTTTGAGTTCAGGCTTTGGCGCGCGGTCGGTCGGCCAGATGCGCAACGCATCCCCCTCGGCATCGGCGTCGGCGATGACCAGGGACTCGACCAGCTCGGAGAGCGACATGTCCCAGCGACGAGCGGCCTTGGTCGCGGCCGAACGCAGCGCACGCGAGATCGAGAGCTGCATGCGCACCTTGACCACGCGCGAGGGCCGCTCGACCACCGGCAAGGCGATCATCGGCCCGTGCAGATAGTTGTGCAGCAGGACCGCGAGCAGGTCGCTGGCGTTCTGCAAACCCAGCTGCTTGGCGCGCGCCTTCGCGTAGATCGGGATGCCTGGCGAAACGGTGATGCTGCCCTGTGTCTGTGCCACGACGGCAGGCAACGACCAACACCCGCCCCGGGCGACGGTCGGCAGGTGTCTCGTTCAGACATCCGGTAAAATCTTTTCTCGCCATGGGTTCGGTCACTAGTTTGCGCGATCCTTGCTCAGCCCTCCAACGTGCCCCGGCCTCGAACACCACAACGCCGACACCGACGCGACGCCCCAGGGCAGACCGTGTTTCGCTTCGCGGCCGACCTGGTCGCCGAAAACGAAGCGCTTCGCGCCGAGGTGGCACGGCTCCAGGCGAAGCTCGATGAGGTGCGTGAGATCATGCGGGCCGTTGTTGTTGAGATGGACGCGGATCGCCGCCCGCGCGTTGCGCGGCCAGGCGAGCCCTGATCTCGGCCAGCTTGCGCGCGCCCAAGTCGGCGGGCGTCTCCGCCCAGTGTGTCGGCGGCCGCAGGTGTTCATTGGCCTGGCCTAGCAGCCAAGCCAAGCGAATGCGATCACCGGCCGCGGCGGTGATGGCCTCCTCGACCCTCGCGCGCAGTTCCGCCTCGATCAGCCGCGCCTCACCGTAGGGGACGCCGTCTTCAGAGGCGGTGTGGATTTCGTCGCGCTCAGGCGGCGGATTGTTGGACTTTATCAACAATCCCTCCAGGTCTGACAGCGTGCGCGCCGAGGGCAGGGTGTGGCCCGACTCGATCTTGGCGACGGTGTTCCTCTTGAGGCGCAAGCGTTCGGCAAGGCCTTGCTGAGTGAGCTTGAGCTGTTGGCGGACCTCGCGAAAGCGAGCGGCTGATTTGTTGATTGAATCCACTTTTGGCGTTGACGTGTGGATTTGGTCCACATTTGTTGACTACATCCAACACGCAATGCCCCGCTCACCACAAGCCAAATTCTCAACCCGCGTCCGGATCGCCATGGTTCGCCGCAATCTAACCGTCACCGAGCTGGCCAAGAGAATCGGCCGTCGCCGCGACACCGTTTCGACCGCCATCCACAGCGAACGCTTCCCCCGCGTGAAAGCCCTCATCGAGGAGGCCCTGCGATGACTCCGGCCCAGCTCGTTGCCCAGCACGTCCTCGACACGCTCGACATCCTCAAGCCCGAGCAGCGCGTCGTCCTGCTGCGCGCGCTCGCCGTCGAAACGAGCGACCCCGATGTCGCGATCCACTGCCGCCAACTCGCCGCGTGTGAAGCGGCCACCGCCGACTGCAAGCACCAGATGCAGCTCAATCTCCGCACCCACAAATCCGCCGCCTGAGCGGCCCAACCCAAAGGACCACGACACCATGACCGTCACCACCATCAAATTTCCCCTGCGCCGCGCCGATCGCTCCCGCCGCTCGCCGCGCGTGCCCGACAAGACCGGCCTGCACGGCGCCGCCGCCTGCGCCGCCGGCATGATCACCTGCGCCGTCGTCAAGCGCGAGGCCGCCGGCCGCGAGCGCTCGCCACTGCTCCGCCGCCTCGACCGCGCCGGCATGCGCCACGCCGCCCTGATGGCCCGCCTCTTCGCGGGCCAGATCGCCGACGCCGACCCGCGCCTCGACGCCGCCGAGGCCGAGCGTCGCTCCCTGCTCGCCAACCTCCTCGCCGCCTGACCATGAACGCCGCCACCATCGCCCCCGGCCGCACTCCCACTCATCGGCTCACGCCGATCCAGCGCGCCAACCGCCTGCGCTGGGCCGCCATCGAGCTGGGCAACCGCGCCCGCGAACTCGTCAACGATGGCGAGATCACCCGTGGCTTCCGCCACCACCGCGCCAGCGAGCGCTGTCACGTCCTCGCCTCCAAGGCCCTCTACTCCGCCGCCTGATCCCATGCCCTCCACAGGCCTCAACAAGCTCGAGCCGGTCTGGCAAGACCACCTCGACTTCCTCCTGCCGCGCAAGGAATACCTGCGCGGCGATGAGGCCGCCAAGGCGCTCGGCGTGGACCCCAAGACCATCGACCACCTCTTCGGCCGCAACTGTGCGCACAAGGCCCCCGACCTCGTCGGCTTTGACTTCGTCGGGCGCGGCTCCGGCCAGCGCCCCCACAAGCGCGTCCTGCGCGACTCCGTGCTCCTGCTCGTGGCCACCCGCGCCAACTACACCCCCGCCGAGTTTCAGGCGCGCCTCGTCGAGGTCCTGACCAAGCGCTCGCTCTCCGAACTCATCACCCTGCAAGGCGCCATCGGCGAACTCATCCGCCGCAAGCGCGCCTGACCCCGCCCCCTCTCCCATGTCCAAATCCACCTCGGCCCTCTCCCTCATCTCCAGCAGCGACGTGCGCGTAGCCGACGCCGAGCTGGAGCTGCTCAAGCAAACCGCCGTCAACGGCTTTCAACAGATGCGCCGCCTGCGCCACGAGGAGGCCCTGCGCGGCCTGCTCGTGGGCATGGCCCTGCACCGCATCAAGGCCAGCCTGCCCACCGGCCACTTCGGCAAGTGGACCAAGGCCAACCTCGAAGGCATCGGCGAGCGCTACGTCAACTACCTGATGCGCCTCGCCCTCGTCTTCATCGACAAGGGCAAGGTCTCCAAGCCCGAGTTGCTCGCCCTCCCTGGCGACCAGACCGAGCTCGCCATCGACGGCATGGAGGGCGCCCAGCGGCGCTTCGCCGAGAAGGCCGTCAAGTTCGTCGGCGACCTCTCGCTGCACGAGCTGCTCATCAAGCACAACATCAAGTCGGTCGGCGTGAAGACCGAGCTGACCGCGCGCAACCAGGGCGACGAGGGCGAGCCGGCCACCGCCCCCACCCCCGAGGAACTCTATCACCAGAGCCGCGACGAGATCGGCCTGCTCATCGAGCGCGGCGAGACCCTCTTCCTCAAGGAAAACCGCCTCCAATACCTCGCCGGCCACCCCGAGGAAGTCGCCGGCGTCGTCAAGGGCCTGCGCGACCTCGCCGACAAGGTCGAGCACGCCGCCAAGCCACTCCTCAAGTCCGCCAAGTAACCCCCTCAACCCGCCCTCCGCCATGCAATACGCACCCGCCCTGCAACCCGCCGACACCACCCTTGCAACCGCCCGCGCCGGCGGCACCCGTTGGGCCGTGCCCGTCGAGGACCTCGGCGAGTTCGCCACGCTGCCGGAGGCCCGCCGCACCGAGATCCACTACACCCTGCGCGTGCTCGCCATCCTCGACCGCCGCATCGCCGAGATCGGCAAGGGTGCGGCCGTCGCCGAGGTCGTCGCCCACCACAAGCACGCCATGCGCGGCCTCTCCGCCCCGTCATTGCACCGCAAATACAGCGCCGTGCAGGCCGGCGGCTGGCGCGCCCTGGTCAAGGGCTACAAGGCCCCCAACAAGCAGCCCGACGCCTTCGTCACCGAGATCCGCCGCGTCGCCGAGCTCAACCACCGCAGCCAGGAGGAGGCCTTCGAGCAGATCCGCGAGGCCTGGGCCCGCGGCGAACACGTCCCCGGCTACGGCACCTGGATGGATCTCTACGTCGAGCGCTACCCCGAGCGCCCCATGCCCAAGGTCTGGCCGCGCGGCTTCTACCCCAAGGGCTGGAGCACGCGCAACATGCGGCGCTACGGCCCCACCAAGGGCGCGCGCGTGCTGTTCCAGCGCGGCGTGCTCGCCGCCAAGCGCCACTTCCCCAGCGTGCGGCGCGACCCCTCCAGCCTCCGCCCCCTGGAGCTGATCACCATCGACGACTTCGAACTCGACGCCCTCTGCGTCTTCCCTGGCGATGCCAACCACCGGCCGCAGATCGGCCGCGTCGCCGGCCTGCTCGCCATCGACGTCGCCACCCGCCGCAAGCTCCACTGGGGCCTCGGCCAGCGCATGGAGCGCGAGGAGCGCCAGGGCGACGGCACCGTGCGCACCGTCCGCACCGGCATCGCCCGCGTCGACATGCAGGGCCTGCTCCACGAGCTGTTCCGCAAATACGGCCTGCCCGACTACACCGTCACCATCCTGGTCGAGAACGCCTCCGCCTCCATCAACCCCGAGATGCAGCTCTGCATCGAGACGCTCTTCGAGGGCCGCGTGAAGATCGAGCGCACCGGCATGATCAACCACAAGGCCCTCACCAACGGCTTTGTCGAGAAGGGCGGCAAGCCCTTCGAGAAAGGCTGGATCGAGGCGACCTTCAACCAGCTCTGGAACTACCTCGGCGCGATGAAGGGTTACAAGGGCAGCAACCAGCGCCTCAACGCCCCCGCCACCCTTGAGGACGCCATCCGCTACACCAAGCTCCTCCTCGGCCAAGGCGACCGCGCCCTCAACCTCCCGCCCGAGCAGATCGCCCAGCTCCGCCTGCCCTTCCCCAACATGCAGGAGCTGGAGGCCGCCTTCGCGTGGGCCGTCGAGCTGTCGCACACCCGCACCAAGCACAGCTACATCGGCTTCCGCACCGTCACCGAATACCTCATCGAGGACGGCACCGCGCCCGTGCCCTTCGCCGAGCTGGCCCTGCTCCCCGTCGAGCGCCAGCTGCAGGTGCAACCCGTCGAGCGCATGGAGACCACCATCGAGCGGTGGAACGACCTCGCCCGCTCCGTCACCTGGCAGGCCATCCCGCCCAGCGTGCTCGCGCTCCTCCTGCTCACCCCGAAGAAGGTCACCTACCGCAACCACCAGGTCACCTTCGTCCACGAGCGCACCGGCTACACCTACCTCGACACCGAGGGCACCGCGCTCGCCGGCCTCACCGACGGCACCGAGCTGCTCGCCTACTTCCAGCCGGCCAACCCCGAGCACATCCAGCTCGTGGACCTGCGCGGCAACTACCTCGGCCAGCTCCGTCGCCTCGGCGGTGCCGGCGGCCGCGTCGACATCAAGGACAAGGCCGCGCTCGCCGAGGCTGCCGAGATGACCGCCACCGTCTTCAACCGCGAAGTCGCCGGCCTGCGCGAACGCCACGCCGACAAGGACGCGCAGCACGCCGCCGACCGCGCCCACAACGACGCCATCATCGACGCTCACCGCGCCGAGACCGCGCACCTCACCAAGGCCGAGAAGATCGCCGCCGCCAGCACCGACGCCGAGCGCGAGCGCCGCGCACGCATCGCTGAGCAGCGCGCCGTCGACCGCCGCGCCGCCAAGATCACCGCCGACGACCGCGCCGACTTCCTCGGCGGCGCCGAGCCCGCCGCCGCCGCCGGCAACGACGCCGCCGACCACTCACCCGCCGAGACCCTCGGCGACTACCTGTAACCCAACCCACCAACCCAAAGGACAACACATGGCAACCAACACCCCCGACACCGCCCACCCCAACAGCGCTGCCTCCGGCCTCACCGAGCGCCAGAGCAACCGCATCCCCGGCTACAAAGTCTTCGAGGCCACCAAGGCCCTCCCCGAGGACCAGATGCTCGCCGTGCGCTGGCTCCACGGCCACTACTACGACAGCGGCAAATCGCTCGCCGAGATCGGCACCCTCATCAGCTACGACGCCGGCAACGTGTCGAAGATTTTCCACGGCAAATACGAGGGCGACATCGCCGCCGTCACCAAGGCCATCGAGCGCTACCGCCGCCTCCACGAGGAGCGCGCCGCCATCGCCAAGGCCCCCTACATCAAGACCGGCCTCTATCGCGACATCGAGGAGTGCTGTCAGGCCGCGCTCACCTACCAAAAGCTCGTCTTCATCTACGGCGAGTCGCAGGTCGGCAAATCCGCCGCCCTCCGCGAATACGCCCGCGAGCACAACCACGGCGAGACCGTCTATGTCGAGATGCCCGTCGGCGGCTCCATCAGCCACTTCCTCGCCGCCCTCGCCGAAAAGCTCCGCATGAGCACCCAGCAGCGCGGCGACGTGCTCCAGCTCAACATCCACCGCTGCCTCGGCCCCAACAACCTCCTCATCGTCGACGAAGCCAGCCGCGCCCTGCAGGCCCGCACCTACGGCGGCAGCAGCCTCAAGACCATGGATTTCATCCGGTCGCTGCACGACAACACCGGCTGCGGCGTCGTGCTCTGCGGCACCAACGTCTTCCGCGAGCAGATGGCCGACCGGCAGCTCGGCAAGTTCCTCAACCAGTTCAACCGCCGCTGCCTCATCCGTCGCCAGCTCCCCGATGTGCCCGCACGCGCCGATCTCAACGCCTTCGCCCGTCACTACGGCCTGGAGCCCGCCGCCGGCGACGCCTACGCGCTGCAAAAGAGCGTCGTCACCCAACACGGCCTCGGCGTCTGGCTCACCATCCTCACCGCCGCCAACCGCAAGGCCAGCAAGGAAGGCAAGCCCATGACCTGGGACCACGTCACCAAAGCCCACGCCTTCCTCCGCCGCATGGAAATGCCCGCCGAGCAGGAAGCCGCCTGAACGCAAACCCTCAACCCAAAGGACCGACCATGCCTCTCACCGAATCCCAACGCAACCGCCGCGCCGAGGGCGCCATGATGCGCAAATACAAAACGCCTGGCCTCTGCTTCGAGGCCGACTCCAAGCGCCAAGTCGTGCACGTCGCCATCCACGACGGTGATGGCGTAGGCACGTCGATCACCTTCGACGCCGAGAAATACCGCGAGCTTATCCGCAAGCTCCTCGGCGTCGGCATCGACTCCATCGCCTCGATGCGCGCCTGCATCAACCACGCCCACGATCTCCAGGAGGCGCTCGGTGCCGTGCAGGTGCTGCTCACCCCCAAGGCCACCCACTGCCACCGCATCATCACCAACGCCCTCGACGCAGCCAAGAAAGGAGGGCTCTGACCATGCTGTCCTTCACCACCACCACCCTCGCCGATGCCCTTAAGCACATGAAGAAAATGGGCGCGGCGTCCATGAAGCTCGTCATGCGCGACCGCCACGAGCAACCCCTGTCCGCACTCATCCTCATTGAAGGGAAAGAGGAATCCGCCGACGCCATCGCAGCGTTCGACAAGATCACAGACGCCTGGAGCGACGGCCGCCCCGCCTGCGGCATCATCGAATGGCACTACGTCGCCGAGCGCCTGCCCGACGACGACACCGCCGTCCTGATGGCCATCGAAGCCGAGGATGAGATCCGCGAAGGCTACCGCGTCGGGTCAGAATGGTTCTACAGCGACTCCGGGGCCTACCTCGAAAAGCCCACCTACGGCGGCGTCTATGCGTGGGCAGACCTCCCGAAACCTCCGAAAAAAGGAGGCGCGTGATGCCCACCACCTGGCACAACCCCGTCACCACGCCGCCGACGCCCCTGCGCGACTACCTGCTCGCCTACGTCCACGCGCGCCCCGAGGAGCACGACGGCGAGCGCACTGGCGTCTCCGAAGGCTACGCGCTGCCCGGCGGCGGCTACGAGTTCGCCACCGGCCACGAGGCCACCGGCGTCTACGCCTACGCGCAGATCCCCGCCGCCCCCGCGCCCGAGCGCTTCCAGTCCGCGCCCGCCTCGCCCCACCACTGCGCCCGCTGCGGAAAGCTCAAGCTCACCCGCGCCGGCAAGCGCCACCACTGCGGCATCGCCGCCAGCCGAGGAGGCCGCCGATCATGAGCGCGCTCACACAATTCCCGGTGGTCGTCCTGCTACGCAACCAGATGCTTGCCACCGTCGAGACCGCCAAGGGAGCCGAGCCCTTTGTGTTCATCGGCGTGCTCGGCGGATACTCCAGCCCCGTCGGGGCCAAGGTAGCCAGCCGTCATCCAGACCACCACTGCTGGCGGCGCGACGGCCGCTGGCACGAGTCCGGCAAGACCACACCCCTCGACATCGTGGCCATCGCCGTCGGCCGCAACGGCGAAGCCATGGAGTTCGCCCCCTACGGCCCCGCCGCCGGCGCGAAAGGAGGCGCATGATGACCCTCCGCCACCTCCACCTCGATAGCCACGAGTGCCCGCTGCAGGTGTCTCGCAGCACCGCTGCAAAGGCCCTGCTGCTCGCCGCCCTGGTCGGAGCCACCGCCGCCACCTGGTTCATCGCCCTCGTCCTGATCAAGCCGTGAAGACCCCCACCATCACCATCCGCCTGCACGGCATCGTCGCCGGCGAGCCCGTGCTGATCGAGCACCACAGCGACCTCGGCTGGACGCATCGCACGGCCTGCATGACCGCCAGCGCGCCGCACCGCCACTACCGCGACGCCGTCACCGCCGCGCGCCGCCACCACGGCGACACCGCCCTGATCGGCGGCACCGCCCACATCACCACCACCGCCCAAGCCCTCGCCGAGGCCGCCCGCTGACCATGGACAACCACGAAACCATCGAGCGCACCCAGCGCCTGCTGCGCGACGCCTTTGGCCGGCCGCGTCCCCTCGCTGAAGTCGGCCGCAAGCTCGGCATCACCGGCTCGCGCGTCCGCCAGATCGAGCGCCGCGCCTGCCTCCACCTCGGCCGCCAACTCCAAGCCCACCTCAAGCCATGAGCCCCGACGACGATCCCGAGATCCCGCACCCCGAGGCCAACAGCGCCCGCGAACACGACCACCTCTGCCAATGCGACCGCCTCGGCATCGCCGCCGACCTCCTCGCCGAAGAACAACGCCAACCCACCACCTCCCAATCATGACCACCATCGCCAAAACCACCGCCCAACACACCGAGATCGACTCGCTCGCCAAGCGCTATTCCGAGCGGCGAGCCCGCGTCCGTGAGATCGTCGACCAGATCGAGGACGACGTCCGCGCCGTCCACCGCAAACACCGCCGCGCCCTCGCCGAGGCCCTCGCCACCGCCGCCGGTTGTCAGGACGTGCTGATCTCACGCCTCCGCGAGGCTGTCAGCCTGTTCGTCAACCCCAAGACATGGAGCCTGCACGGCATCAAGCTCGGCTTCCGCAAGGGCTCCGGCAAGGTCGAGTTCGACGACGAAGACGCCCTCGTCGCCAAGCTCCGCAAACGTTACGGCGAGGAAAGCGATGAGTTCCGCGCCTGCGTGAAAACCAAGCACGTCATCGTCAAGGATGCCCTCCGCGACCTCGACGCCAAAGACCTCGCGAAGCTCGGCGTCACCATCGAAGACGTGAACGACGTCCCCTTCGTCAAGGGTGTCGAGTCCGAGACCGACAAGCTCGTCAAACGCCTCCTCAAAGAGGCCACCGGCCGCATCCCCGAGGAGGCCTGACCACCATGGCCGCTCCCCCCATCACCGCCGCCGACGTCAGCCAGGACTGGATCGACTCCGCCGCCGAGGCCATCGCCCGCTACGGCCAACCCACCCGAGCCGGCGACGGCAACACCATCGAAGTCAAACGCATCAACGACGGCACTTGGATGCCCCTCATGCTCCCCACCAACGCCACCGAGTTCATGACGGCCATCGACCGCGACACCGTCCTCGCCGCGATCATCAAAGCCACCCACCGCCAATGAGCCGCCACGTCCTCATCTTCTCCGCGCGCTTCGCCGATGCCGTCGCCGAGTGCACCAAGCGCCAGACGATCCGGCCCGTGCGCAAGCGTCCCATCAAGGCCGGCCACGCCCTTGTTCTCTACGCCTGGACCGGCAAGCCCTACCGATCCAAGCAACGCCGCCTCTATCCCGTCGCGCGCATCTGCAAGGAGGCCTCGGAGATCACCATCGCCAGCGGCACCATCGGCGGTGCTCAAGTCGAGTGCATCCACATCAATGGCCGCGAGCTGACATTTCAGCAGGCCCAAGACTTCGCCAAAGCCGATGGATTTATCAACGCCGCCGACATGGTCGATTGGTTCAAAAAAACCCACGGCCTCCCCTTCACCGGAACCCTCATCAAGTGGTGACCATGAAAGCCCGGTTTATTGCGCACTTTACGCGCGACATCATGCACGGCGACAAGGCCATCTCCAAAGCTCAACGAACCTTTAAAGGCACCATCACCGTGAAGGAAGAGGGCGACCACTTCGTCGACGCAATCGTTGGCGCGCTTCACGGCATCGCGCGTCAGGAGAATCTGACCGGCATCAACCACATTAAGCTGACCGTCGGCATCATCAAACCCCGCCGGAAATAGCCATGCCCATCCGCCCCGAAAACCGAGCACGTTACCCACGCGACTGGAAGCTCCGCAGCCGCTTCGTCCGGTGCGTGCGCGCACGCAATCGGTGCGAATGGTGCGGATGCGCCAACGGCCAACCACACCCCGTCACCGGCAGCAAGGTCGTGCTCACCACCGCCCACATCTACGACGACCGCCCCGAGGCCGCCAGCCTGCTCAACCTCGCGGCCCTCTGCCAGAAATGCCACAACGGCCACGACGCCACCGCCCGCCGCCAACGCCGCCGCGCCCGCCTCGAAATTGAGAGCGGCCAAACCCACCTCACCCTCGCATGACCCCCGCGCAGACCCGCCTCCTCCGGTTCGCGGAAAGCCAGTGGCGCAAGGCCCGCAAAGATGCCGGCCGCACCGCCACCGATGCCGACCGCCATGCCCTCTACGCCAAGGCCCTCGGCCGCGACAAGTCCTCGAAGCACTTCACCAACGCCGACCTCACCAAAGTCCTCGCCGCCCTCCGTGCCGTCTACGATCCGGCCAACTTCGACGCCCAAATGCAGGCCCAAAACGACCCCGAGCGCCGCGTCGAAGATCTCCGCAACCGCACCTGGGACGCCATCTGCGTCATCGTGCAGCAGCCCCGAGGCTACAACACCCTTTTCGACCAGCGCCGCGTCTACCTCGAAGGCATGAGCCAGCGCATGTTCGGTGCCTACTTCGACAAACTCACCGAGCTCCAGCTCGGCAAACTCATGGGCTCCGCCGAAGCGCAGGCCCGCCGCATCGAAGCCAAGGCCCGCGCCGCCGCCGACGCCGCCACCGAGGCCGCCGACTCCAACCCGTTTTGACCATGACCCGCGACGAGCAACACGCCTACCACTAGGGCAAGCTCGCTCGCTGGAAAGACCACCGCGACCAGGCCTCCGGCGCCCGCGCCCGCTGCCCCTACCAAGTCGCCGACCGCGTCCGAGCCTGGAAACAAGGCTATCAGGACCAAGACCTCGAACTCCGCCCCAAGGCCGAAGCCGACGCCGAAACCGAAGCCGCCCGTGAGTCCCTCGTCTCCGCCATCGGCGACTGGCTCGCCCGCAACCAATGAACCCCTTCCAAGCCCACCTCGACGCCCAGGACGACCGCACCAATCGCGCCGGCCGACGCGAAACCACCCGCCGCGGCTCCGCTGCGCAGGCCCTCGCCGGTCACGACTCAGCTGCCCGCCTGCTCAAGTTCGACGCCTGGGTGCGTCAGCAGCTCGCCGACCGTCTCGACTGGACCTGGGCCGGCGACCAGCGCCCCCGCCGCATCGAGCAATGCCGCCTCCACCTTGAACGGCTCGTCCTCGAACTCTGGCGGCGCGGTTGGATGCTTGACGGCAAACGCCTGGCCGACCACATCACCACCTGCCTCGACGCCGTTGGTGCCTACCAGCGCAAGGGCGGCGTCAAAGACTTCTGGCCCTACTTCAAATCAAGCGTCGACCGCTACGTCGGCGCCAACGCCGAGGACATCCAGGCCGAGGCCATGCGCGCTGGCAGCCACGTCGGCCAGATCCTCGGCGCTCTCGGCATCAAGGCCGCCCCGGCCGAGACGCCGCTCCCCGAGCTGATCGCCCAACGCAAAGCCGAGATCGAGCAAGCCAAGGCCGAGACCCTCCGAGCCCGGCAAACCCGCTTGCGGGCCGCCTGCAAGGCCGATGCAGACCAGCTGCCGTTGCTGTGACCGGCGCGAGATTCTTTATCAAACCATTGTCAATTTACGGGTTGAGCGCCTGATTTTTGATCAAATCGACTTTGGCGCGCTGATTTATCCTAAGTGCTTGGTTTTCGCGGTGCTTCGGCCTGATTCGCCTTGATTTGCTGATTTTTCAAACCTCTTGTCCTCCTTCAATGGGCACGGATTGATCGGATTGCATCCGCGTATTCGCGTAATCTGCGGTTAAAATTGCGTGTAGGGGCCGAGCTCGCTCGGCCCGTCAACCGTGAGCCGGTGGATGAGCGTGGTCACGAGTGACAACGCGCAACGGGCCGAGCGAGTTCGGCCCCTACAAAACCGTCCAGTTTAGGAGTTCCTTTTTTTATTCCCCACCCGCCAAGTGGGTTTTAATTCCCCTTTTTTCAGGGGAATTAACTTGGCAGCGAGGGTGGTCGGGCCGATGGTGTGCGCGCTCCTCACCATGCCGTGGAAATCATTCAAACACTGGGTCAGCCCGCGGCGCGCCGAGCAGGCGGCGGGCGCGGTGTTGGGGCAGGCGATGGGGGGCTTGAGCGGCGCGGCGGATTACCTGCGCTTCGACCCGGTGCCGCCGGTGTGGCAGCAGTGGTTGCGGTATGATTTCGGCAAGTTTCGCGCGGACCTGATCGCGGGCCTGATGGTGGCGATCGTGACCATCCCGCAGGCCATCGGTTTCGCCGTGGTGGTGGGCCTGCCCGTGCAGGTGGTCATGGTCACCGCCATCGTCGGTTCGTTTGTCTGCGCGTTGTTCAGCTCGTCGCGCCACCTGGTGTTCGGTCCGACCAACACCATCGCGATCATTCTTGCCGGCGCGTTGCTGGCCACCGCGAGCCTGCCGGCCACTCCGATGGAACGCGTATTGTTGATCGGGCTGATGATCGGTGTGGTGCAGTTGGCCTCGGGTTTTTTTAAGCTCGGCAATCTCACGCACTTCATCTCGCGCACGGTCATCGTCGCCTACGGCACCGCCGTTGGATTGATCATCGCCGCCGGCCAGCTGGCCAATTGGCTGGGGGTGGCCGCGGTCAAGGGAGGTGTGATCACCAGCGTGAGTCACGTCGTCAACGAGCTGGTCCACCTGCGCTTCAATCGCTACGCGGCGGCGGTCGGCGTGTTCGCGTTGCTGCTCATGCTGCTGATCAAGCGCCTGCGGCCCGGCTGGCCCGAGGGCCTGATCGCCATCGTCGCCTCGCTCGGCCTCTCGCTGCTCTACGGACTGGGCGAGGCGGGCGTGCTGCTCGTGAGCGACATCGGCGAAGTGTCCGGCGCGCTGCCGATGTTTTCCGCGGAGTTTCTTTCGCCCGAGGGGCTGCGCCTGATCCCGCCGCTGGCCAGCGTGGCGCTCGCCGCCGCCATCCTCGGGATGCTGGAGGCCGTCTCGATCTCGAAGACCCTCGCGGCCCGCTCCGGGCAAAAAATCGACGCCAATCGCGAACTCATCGCCATGGGCGCGGGCAACCTCGCGGCCAGCTTCTTCGGCGGCATGGCCGGCTCGGCCTCGTTCGCCCGCAGCGCGGTCAACCACCAGAGCGGCGGCGTCACCCAGACCTCCAGCATGCTGGCCAGCCTCATCGTGCTGCTCACCTTGCTGCTGACCGCGCAGATGGTGAACTACATCCCGGTCGCGGCGCTGGCGGCCTACCTGATTGTGATCGCCATCCGGCTGATCAACCTCGAGCAGATCCGGCTCAGTCTGCGCGCCACCCGGTCCGACGCGCTGGTGTTCAGCGTCACCACGCTCGCCGCGCTGTTCCTCGATCTCGACACCGCGGTCTATGTCGGCATCGGCATCTCGCTCGCGCTCTTCCTGAAAAAGGCCAGCGCGCCCTCGCTGGTCGAATACGGCTTCAACGCCCAGGGCCAGCTCTCGCAGATCGACGAGCCCGCCGAGCGCGGCAACTCCGCCATCTCCATCGTGCACGTCGAGGGCGAGCTGTTCTTCGGCGCCGCCGACCTCTTTCAGGAACAGGTGCGCTACCTCGCGGACGACGACGACATCCGCGTGGTCATCCTGCGCATGAAAAACGCCCGTCACCTCGACGCCACCTCGGTGATGTCGCTGCTGCACCTGCTCGACTACCTCAAGCGCACCAAGCGCCACCTCCTGCTCTCCGGCATCAACCCCGATGTCGAGCGCGTGCTCCGCCGGAGCAACGCCTGGGACGAACTCGGCGAGGACAACATCTTCCCGGCCGAGGCCAACCTCACCATGGCCACCAAGCGCGCCCTTCTGCGCGCCTCGCAGCTGCTCCAGCAGGATGGACAGAGCGGCAAGGCCGACGTGCGCATCTTCTACGACAAGAAGCGCCAGGAAAACGCCGCCACCGGCGAATCGCCCGATCCCGGCGACCACGACAAGCCCGCCGATTACCAAATCTAGCCCGGCGGCGCGTTGCTCGCCCCGCTCGTCCGCCCGGGCACGGCGGCGTTGACATCGCCGTCGCCGGCTGCTGGTTTGCCCCTTTTACATGAGCATTCTCATCGGCATTTTCACGTTCGCACTGATCCTCATCTCGCTGTTCCTCATCCTGGTCATCCTCGCCCAGAAGTCGAAGAACGACGGCGGCATGGGCGCCGCGCTCGGCGGCGGCATGGCCGAGGCCACCTTCGGCGCCGACACCGGCAACGTGCTCAGCAAGTCCACCATCAACGCCACCATCGCGTTCTTCGTGCTCAGTTTCGGCCTCTACCTCGGCCACCTCTACGTCGCCAAGGCCGAGAAGGCCGCCGCCCCCGCGCTGCCCACCATCAGCGCGCCCGCCGAGGAGGCTCCCGCCGCCGTTCCGGCCGCTCCTGTCGAGGCCGCTCCCGAGGCCGCCGGCGAGGTGAAGTTCGACGTCACGCCGGTCGCCACTCCCGCCGCCGAGGCCCCGGCCGCGGAACCCGCCCAGCCCTGAGCGGTCCCCAAGGCGTGAACGTGCGCCCCGCATCCCGCTTTTTCAACAGGCAGACGGTCTCGGCCGTCTGCCTGTTGTGTTGTCTGGCCCTGCCGGCAGAGTCCCTCGCGCAGTCGCGCCTCAATCGCCCCGCGCCCCGCTATCTGCAGCTCGGCGAACCCGATCAGGCCGAGGGCGCGAAGATCCTCGAGGAGTTCCGGCAAAAACAGGTCGATGGCGACTACTACCTGCAATTCGTGCTGCGGGTGATGCCGCGGCGCGGCGACGAGCGACGCGTGGGCGGCCGCCTCTGGGGCGGACTCAACCACGACGCACCCATCACCCGCGTCGAGGTGGCCGGCGCCACGCCCGCCGACGTCGAGCGCATCCTCGTGCAGGGCGGCCCCAACCCGCGCGCGTGGCGCGCGACCGGCGGCGCGCCCACCGTCATCGACCCGGGTGCGCTCTTCGAGCCGCTGGCCGGCACCGACCTGACGATGTTCGAGGTGCAGTTGCCCTTCCTGTATTGGCCGGAGTTCGTGTTTGAGGGCGTCGAGCGACTCCGCGGGCGTCCCGCGCATGTCTTTTTGATGTATCCGCCGGAAAACATCACCCGCCAGCGACCCGATCTGCGCGGAGTGCGGGTTTACCTCGACGCCCAGTTCGGCGCGCTCGTGCAGGCCGCGCAGATCGGCGGGGACGACCGCACGCTCAAGACCCTCTCGATTCTGGAGCTCAAGAAAATCGGCGAGCGCTGGATGGTGAAGACCATCGACCTGCGCGACGAGTCGACCCGCGACAAGACCCGTTTCTCGGTGACCGCCGCCGCGCTTGGCCAGAAGTTCCCCGAAGGCGTCTTTGCCCCCGCCTCGCTGGCCGGTCCGGTGGCCCCGCCGTCGGACGACCTGCTGACGCGGATCGAGGACTGAGCGCCGGAAGGTGGAGCGACTTGTCCTCAAGGCGCTCGGTTCGACGCCGCCTCGGTGGAGACGGGCCGTGAGGCAACGACGCCGGTTGAAAACCGGCGCTCCTTGTGCCCTCAGGCGATGACCTTCTCGGTGTCGGCGTCGAAGAGATGGGCCTTGGCGAGGTCGAAGGTGACCTTGACCTTTTGGCTCGGCTCGAAGCGGTCGGTGGGACTGACGCGGGCGATGAACGAGGTCGCGCCGGTGGAGAGGTAGAGGTAGGTCTCGGAACCCATGGGCTCGGACACCTCGACGGTAACTTCGACCGTGGCGCCGGCGGCGGGATTTTCCAACGAGAGCGTGTCGGCGACGTCTTCGGGGCGGATGCCGAAGACGATGTTCTTGCCGACGTGACCGGCGGCCTTCTTGGCGACCTCGCCGGAGAGGGTCACGGCGACGGGGGCGGCCTTGTCGTTCTTCTCCACGAAGCGGAGGGCGTCGCCGTCCTTCTGGATGATGCCGCGGAAGAAGTTCATGGGCGGGGAGCCGATGAAGCCGGCGACGAACATGTTGGCCGGGGTGTTGTAGAGTTCGAGCGGGGCGGCGACCTGCATGATGTTGCCGTCCTTCATGACGCAGATGCGGTCGCCCATGGTCATGGCCTCG